>NZ_JBVVPL010000001.1:279566-385140 GCF_055807615.1 Bradyrhizobium sp. MV1.5
GCCCGGCCCCACCCCCCCCGGTGGGGGGGGGGGGGGGGCGGCCGCCCCGGGGCCGCCACGGGTGAGGGGTATCTCTCCGCGCTTGAGTCTG
The DNA here is from genome assembly GCF_055807615.1 of Bradyrhizobium sp. MV1.5. Taxonomy (NCBI): domain Bacteria; kingdom Pseudomonadati; phylum Pseudomonadota; class Alphaproteobacteria; order Hyphomicrobiales; family Nitrobacteraceae; genus Bradyrhizobium; species Bradyrhizobium sp. MV1.5. The sequence goes on from NZ_JBVVPL010000001.1 coordinate 279,658, forward strand.
CTGCAGTTGGATTCGCGGAAACAACCCCTCATCCGGCGCTTCGCGCCACCTTCTCCCACAAGGGGAGAAGGAAGAAAGTGCGCGCCTACTTCGCCTTCTTGGCTTTGGCCTTCTTGGCCTTCTTCACCGGCTTCTCCTTGGCAGCCTTCTTCTCCACCTTCACTGCGACCGGCGTGCTGGCGGCGATCCGCATCGAGCGCGCGTAGCTGTCGGCGACGTTGTCGGCGGACATCTGCAGGCGCTTGGCGGCGGCAATGGCCTGCTCCATGGTGGCTTTGGCCATCATCTTGAAGCGGTCGCCGGTCTCCTTGCCCTTGGCCTTGGCCGCAAGGCCGTTGAATCGATCCCGGCGCTCCTTGGCGCGGGTCATCAGGCCCGTATGCAGCTGTCTGGCCAGTTGCCGGATCACGACATCCAGGTCGGCGTCCGCCATGTTGTTCTATCCTCTTCGAAAACAGTATCGATGCGGGCGGACTATGCAGATCGGGCCCCACCTTGGCAATTCCCGGCCACGCGTCATCCGCAGCTTCCGGTGACCAAAACAAAAAAGCCGCGCTGTTTGCGCGGCTCTTTATCAGTCGATCCTGGCCGTTCAGTAGTCGTAGCCGGGATGGCCGGGATAGTATTGCCGATTGCAGGCCCTGCGGCCGCGGTCGTAGGCAGCGGCATCGCCATGGGCGAGAGAGCTGACATATTTCAGGCAGCGCACGTAATTGTCGTTACCGAGCCAGTCCAGGCTACCGGCGGCAGCGGGGGAGATCTGGGCGGAGCCCACGAGCGTCGTGACGGTTACAAGGGCGGCGATAGCGGAGAAGGCGAGCTTTGTCATGATGGCATCTTTCCACTTGAGGCTGCCTGATGCAGCCCTCATGAACTTGACGATGCCAGATACGTCATCGGGCGACTGTGCCGTCTGTCACACGGCCTGCCAATTCTCAGCTCGAAAAGACAACTCTCAGCTTGAAAAGAAAACGGGCCGCGTTGTTGACGCGGCCCTGGTGTGTTCGGCGCAGGCGCGCCTTGTCTGTCTTACTTCAGCGAGGCGACCGGGCCGCTCGAGGCTGCCGGATCGGGGTCGAAGCCGAACACGCCGACCAGATATTTGTAATAATCCGGCAACTTCTCCTTGAGCGCCTCGCGCGACTTCGGGTCGTGGAATTCGCTCTTCCCGGCCAGGAAGATGCTGGCGGTCACCGCAAAGAATTCCATGTGATTCTTCAGCGCATAGGATTCCTTGGGCAGGAGATCCTTGGACTTTGCGTAGGCGTAATAGCCGATCACGCCCTTGTTGGCGTAGCCGTCCGGCAACAGCCGCGCGTGGTAGGCGTGCAGCAGCTCGTGCAGCAGCACGGCTTCCTTTTCGTACCGCATCATGTCCGGCCGCAGCATGATCACGCCGAGGCCGGAATCGACCGCGAGGTCGACGGCGTTCGGATTGCTCCAGCGCTGCTTGTTGGGGTCCCAGACCGTCAGCGTGCGGGGAGCGGTGCGCTGGATATCAGGCGTGACCCGGCCGTAGCACGCGGTCGCGGCGCCTTCGTCGAGGCAGGCCAGCTCGCTGGCGATGATCGGGACGGTGCGGAAGAAGCGCAGCACGCGCGGCGAGAGGCCGGCAGCCTCGACCACGTCGATCTGGCTCTTCACATTCTCGGTGAGCTTGTCGACATCCTTGCGGTCGGAATTCTCCGAGAGGTCGAACATGTAGCCGCGGTAGCTCTGGAAGCCCGGCGGTAACGCCTGCGCTGCGCCGGCGGACGCATCGAGCGGCCCGGCATGGGACGGATTGGCAAAGAGCGCGCCGACAACGGTCGCGGTCAGCAGCAACGCAATGCGCATGATGAACCCCCTGATGTCACTTCACGCGGCAGAATAAGCCGCCGTTGTTTGCGAAAAGTGAGTGGGGCGAGACTAAGGCAGCGATGTTGAGGCGTGCTTAATCGATGGTTGCAGATCGCGGAAGTGAATTAGTGCCGGGTTAACCAAGCGTGGATTGTCCGCGCGCTTCGGCGTAGCATGCGATCCGGGTACCAGGCCCCACACCAGATAGCCGGAAGGGAGGATGCCATGTATGCCGCCATCCGTCAGGCCAAGGCGAAAAGCGGGAGCGCCGAAGAGCTGGCGCGCCGTATCAAGGAAGGCGCCGTTCCGATCATCAGCGACGTCGACGGCTTCCGCGCCTATTACGTCGTCTACGCCGGCGACGACACGGTCACGGCGATTTCGATCTTCGACAAGTTCGAGCAGGCGGAGGAGGCGAACAGGCGTGCGATCGCCTGGATCGAGAAGGATCTGGGCGCACTGCTTGCAGGCGACGCCCGCGCCGCCGCGGGGCCGGTGATCGTGCATACGCTGGCGTAGGGATTGGGCGGATTGTTGCTTCCCCGATGTCGTCCTGGCGAAAGCCAGGACCCATTACCCCAGCGAGTCGTTGTGGCACGAGATCGTAGTTACGAATCTTCGCCAAACTCGCTTCCGGGGTAATGGGTCCTGGATCTGCGCTTCGCTTGTCCAGGACGACAGCGGAGTGAATGGCGTGCGCTTGCCACTCAGCGCGCAGCCGTCCCCTTACAACTCCCGTGCATTCGAGAACGCGAACGAGCTCACCCGCCGCGTCGTCTCATCCAGGATCAGCGTGCGCGTGATCGGCGGCTCGGCGCGCTGGGCGCAGTTTTCGCGCTCGCAGAGACGGCAGTTGACGCCGATCGGCGTGCCCTCCGTTTTCTCCAGATCGATCCCGGCAGCGTAGACGAGGCGCGCGGCGTGACGGATCTCGCAGCCGAGGCCGATGGCGAAGCGCGGCTGCGGCAGCGGGTGCGGCGCGACGGGGCGGCGCACCATCTGCGCGATCGAGAAATAGCGCGTGCCGTCCGGCAGCTCGATCACCTGCTTCAGCAGGCGATCAGGCGTGTCGAAGGTCGAGTGCACGTTCCACAACGGACAAGTGCCGCCGAATTTCGAGAACGGGAATGTGCCCGATGAAAATCGCTTCGAGACGTTGCCCGCATTGTCGACACGAAGCAGGAAGAACGGGATGCCGCGCGCGTTCGGCCGCTGCAGGGTGGTGAGCCGATGGCAGACCTGCTCGAAGCCGGAATTGAAGCGCTGCGCCAGCAGATGGATGTCGTAATTCAGCGCTTCCGCCGCGGCCAGGAAAGCCGGGTAGGGCATCATCACGGCGGCCGCAAAGTAGTTGCCGAGCGTGATCCGGAACAGGCGGCGCGGTGTGTCGTCGAGCGGGCCGGCGCGGCCGATGATGGTCTCCAGATGCTGTGCGCATTCAACCAGGCCCAGCTGAAAGGCGAGCTGGAACGCGCGGCCGGGCGGGTCGACCAGCTCGGAGATCAGGAGCTGGCGGCGGTGGCGGTCGAAGCGCCTCAGCGTTTCGCGCATCACGTCCACCGGCATGATGCGGGTCTGGATCGAATGCTTCTCGCGCAGCCGTGCCGCGAGAGCCGCGTAAAGCTCTTCGGCCGGCACGTTCAGTTCGTCGCGCAGAGTCTCCGCGGCCTGCTCGAGTTCCGGAAAGTAGTTGCGGTTGGCCTCGATCAGCTCGCGGACGCGCTCGACCGGATTGGCCTCATAGCGGGTGCCGACGTCGCGATCGGCCATTTGTGCCGCGGCCAGCGTCTCGCCCTGCCGCGCCTCGGTATAGGCCGCATAGAGCCGTTGCAGCGCGTGGGTGACGCCCGGGCAGAGCTCGGCGAGGTCGCGCAGTTCCTGCTTGGGAACGTCGATCTGGCGGAACAGCGGGTCGGAGAAAATCTCGTTGAGTTCGGCGAAGAAGCGGTCCTCGTCGGCGGTCGCGAGGTCGCGCAGGTCGAGGTCGTAGGTTTCGGCCAGCCGCAGCAGGATCTGCGCGGTCACCGGACGCTGGTTGCGCTCGATCAGATTGACATAGCTCGGCGAGATCCCGAGCCCCTCGGCGATCTGGGTCTGCGACAGCCCCAATTGCTGTCGGATGCGCCGGAAGCGCGGGCCGACAAAGAGCTTCTTGCTGGAACCGGCGGGCATTTTCAGGTCTCCAGAAGAGGGCATCAAGGACAGCCTTGCTGACCTGTTTAATTTACAAGATTTACAAAGTGACATCTATTACAAGTACCGATGTTACATGACATCACCATTCAAATACAAGCCTACTGTACGAGCTGAGCTTTCTCGCGTTTAGCTTCTGACACGCATCTCGCAATGCATTGTCAAGAATGTCGATGGCTGGTCGCCATCGCCGGTGAAAGGATCAGGCACATGAATTACCAGCCCCGCGGCATCAGCACCCTCCAGGCCCCCGCCTCGTATCAAAGTGAGGTCGAGGCGGCCCGGTCGCTCCTGGAGACCCAGCCGACCTGGAACGGGGTGTCGGCCGAGGCCGTCGCCCGCATGCGCCTGCAGAACCGCTTCAAGACCGGCCTCGACGTCGCCCGCTACACCGCGGCGCTGATGCGGGCCGACATGGCCGCCTATGACGGCGATCCCACCAAGTACACGCAGTCGCTGGGCTGCTGGCACGGCTTCATCGCCCAGCAGAAGCTGATCTCGGTCAAGAAGCACTTTGGCAAGACCGATCGCACCTATTTGTATCTGTCCGGCTGGATGATCGCGGCGTTGCGCTCCGAGTTCGGCCCGCTGCCCGACCAGTCGATGCACGAGAAGACCTCGGTGCCGGCGCTGATCGAAGAACTCTACACCTTCCTGCGTCAGGCCGATTCGCGCGAGCTGAACGATATCTTCCGCAACCTCGATAAGGCCCGCAAGGAAGGCGACAAGACCCGGGAGAAGGAGTTGATCGAGAAGATCGACAACTTCCAGACCCATGTCGTGCCCGTCATCGCCGACATCGACGCCGGCTTCGGCAATGCGGAGGCGACCTATCTGCTCGCCAAGAAGATGATCGAGGCGGGTGCCTGCGCGCTCCAGATCGAGAACCAGGTCTCGGACGAGAAGCAGTGCGGCCACCAGGACGGCAAGGTGACCGTGCCGCACGAGGTGTTCCTGGCCAAGATCCGGGCCTGCCGCCACGCCTTCCTCGAACTCGGCGTCGAAGACGGCATCGTCGTGACCCGCACCGACTCGCTCGGTGCCGGCCTGACCCAGCAGATCGCGGTCAGCCACAAGCCCGGCGACCTCGGCGACCAGTACAACAGCTTCCTGGATTGCGAGGAAGTGACGGCGGAGAACGCCCGCAATGGCGACGTCATCATCAACCGCAACGGCAAGATGATGCGTCCGAAGCGGCTGCCCTCCAATCTGTATCAGTTCCGCCCGGGCACCGGCGAAGACCGTTGCGTGCTGGACTGCATCACCTCGCTGCAGAACGGCGCCGACCTGCTCTGGATCGAAACCGAGAAGCCGCATATCGAGCAGATCGCCAAGATGGTCGACCGGATCCGCAAGGTGGTTCCGAACGCCAAGCTCGCCTACAACAACTCGCCCTCGTTCAACTGGACCCTCAACTTCCGTTGGCAGGTCTACGACGCGATGAAGGAAGCGGGCAAGGACGTCAGCAAGTACAATCGTGCCGAGCTGATGAAGCCGGAATACGACGATACGCCGCTGGCGAAGGAAGCCGACGAGCGCATCCGTACCTTCCAGGCGGATTCGGCCAAGCGTGCCGGCATCTTCCACCACCTGATCACGTTGCCGACCTACCACACGGCGGCGCTCTCGACCGACAATCTGGCGAAGGAATATTTCGGCGACCAGGGCATGCTCGGCTATGTCAAGAACGTCCAGCGCGCCGAGATCCGTCAGGGTATCGCCTGCGCCAAGCATCAGAACATGGCGGGCTCCGACATCGGCGACGACCACAAGGAATACTTCGCCGGCGAGGCTGCCCTGAAGGCGGGCGGCGCCCACAACACGATGAACCAGTTCGGCTAACGCATCACGCTAATCGACAGGAGACTGACAATGACCAACAGCAATTTCTGGGTGATCGGTGGCGAGTTCGGTTCGATGAACTTCCACAAGCTGGTGGAAGGTTCGGCCCAGGTGCAGGGTCCGTTCAAGACCCGCAAGGAAGCCGAGGACGCCTGGCGCTCGGTCTCGGAAGAGAACCGCCACAAGGCCGGCGTCCGCTTCTCGATCGTGGAAGAGCCGTCGCGGGTCTCGGCGTGAAATCTGACTAACATGCCAATCTGAATAAGAAGACGTCCAAGGACGGAGGGTCCCATCCGGCGCAAGCCGGGTGGGACCGTCTGTTTTTGGCACAGGTGAAAGATTTGTGGGCGCCGTAAGTCACTGGAATTGTAGGCCCTTTGCGGACACTTTGGTTGCTGATAGGTTAATCCCGCCAAGTGAGGACGAGGCCGCCAATGTCAGAGCCCGAGACCAGCGGGATCCATCCCAGCCAGCCGCGCCCGGTGCGGCTGCGCGATGCGTTGTTGCGCGCGCGGATCGAGGCCGCCGACCGGACCGGCGTCGTCGTCGATTTGCGCGATGCCGAGGTGGCGCGGCTCGAGATCCTCAACGATTCGCTCGATCCCCTGTTCGCGCAGGTGCCGGACCAGATCGACCTGTTCGATCGCGGCATCAGCCAGGGCGATACGCCCAGGCTCTGGATCGATGTCGTCGCGCACATCGTGATGGGGCGCGACAAGCGGATGTACCGGTTCGTGCAGGACACCCGCTTCGGCCGCATCGTGCTCGCCGAATCGCACGACACCGCTGTCATCGTCGAGGCCGTGACCGACTACGTCGCGCGCCGCATGATCGAGCGCGAGCATGCGATGGTGGTCCCGCCCGAGCCGAAGCCCGAGGTCGCACCGCCGCGGCGCCGCTCGCGCCTCTGGCCGTTCGCGTTCGGATTTTTGCTCGGCGCCGCCGCGCTGTTCGGCGTTGCCGTGCTCGCGGCCCTGCGCAGCTGGTGACCTCTCGTAGCCCGCAATGACGGCGAACTAAATTAGATCAACTTCACATGCTTGATCTGCCCGATCTGAAGTCCAGTTCCCACGCTCCGCACCGTCTGCTCGCAACGCCAGCCGGTGTTGTCCTTCTCGATCGTGAACAGATTGTAGGCCGCAGCCGGTGTGTGCCCGTGCGCGAGCGACGAGGCCGAGGGCACGCCGATTGCGGGAATGTTGCCGTTGGGGCCTTCGAACCACATCGTCGAATGAATGTGGTCGTGTCCGTGCAGGATCAGCTCGACGCCGTGGCGTTTCAAAAGCGTCAGCAGTTCGGCCGAGTCGGTCATGCGCTTGTGGCGCGCGCCGGACTTCAGCGGATGATGCACCAGCAGCACGCGAAAGACGTCCTCGGCCGCGAGCCGTTCGAGCACCTCTTCGAGCGACGCGAGCTGCTCGCGTCCGAGCGTGCCTGTCGCCATCAACGGCAAGGTGGGCACCGCCGTGGACAGGCTGATCAGCGCGAGCGGCCCGCGCCGGCGCAGGCTCGGAAAGCCGATACGGCCGTCGTCCCCTGCAAGATAGGGCGCGAAGGTTTCGCCGAAGCGATGAGAGGTGGCGCGAACATAAGCGTCGTGATTACCGGGAATGGTGGTGACGCGATCGGGCGGGCCGACGCCGTCCAGCCAGGCGCGCGCCGGCGCGAATTCCGCCTCCAGCGCCAGATTGACGAGATCGCCCGTGACCGCGATGTGGTCGGGAGCTTGCGCCTTCACGTCGGCGACGAGTGCGTCGAGCACCTCGCGGCGCTGGTACTTGTGACGGTTGCGCGTCCAGTTCACGTAGCCGAACGCGCGCTTGCCCGCGAGCTCGATCCACCGCGGCTTCGGCAGCGGCGGCAGATGCGGGTCGGACAGATGGGCGAGCGTGAAGGGGGCCATGGGGGGCGATTGCCTCGCTATTCGCCCGCTGTAATGGCAAGGTCGCAGGCCCGGTGCAAGCGGGGCATCAAGGGAGTCCGATGGCGGAAGGTCTGAACAGCGTCCGACGCAGATTCGAGCCGCTGCTGCGGCGAATCTTCCACGCCTATTTCCTGCTGGTCCGCGGCATGACGCTCGGCGTCCGCGCCGTGGTGCTGGATGCCGACACCAGGGTGTTCCTGGTCAGGCACAGCTACGTCACGGGTTGGTATCTGCCCGGCGGCGGCGTCGATCTCGGCGAGACCATGGAGCAGGCGCTGCGGCGCGAGCTCAAGGAGGAGGGGGATATCGATCTCACCGGCGATGCCGTGCTGCACGGCATCTTCCTCAACAGTCACGTCTCCCGCCGCGACCATGTCGCGGTCTACGTCGTCAGGCAGTTCAAGCAGGATCGCCTGCCCGCGCCCAACCGCGAGATCGCCGAGTGCGGGTTCTTCGCGGTCACCGCGCTGCCCGAGGGGACCACGCCCGGCACGCGGCTGCGGATCGCGGAAGTCCTTCACGACAGGCCGCGGATTGCGACGTGGCGATGATGGCTGCCTGTGCTAGTAAATCGCCGCGCTTGCGGTGTCGGCGCATGGACGAGGGATGAAGATTGTCTCAATCGACGAGGTCATGGCCATTTCGGGTCGCCGTGCTGGTGCCCTGCTACAATGAGGAAGCCGCCGTCGCGACGGTCGTCGCCGATTTCCGCAAGGCACTGCCTGCGGCCGAGGTCTACGTGTACGACAACAACTCAACCGACCGCACCGCGGCGGTCGCGCGCGAGGCCGGAGCGATCGTGCGCAGCGAACGGCGCCAGGGCAAAGGCCACGTCGTGCGCCGCATGTTCGCGGACATCGAGGCCGACATCTACGTGCTCGTCGATGGCGATGCGACCTACGACGCGCCGAGCGCATCGCGCATGATCGATCAGCTCATCGATGAGCATCTGGATATGGTTGTCGGTCTGCGTATCGATCAATCGCAAGCCGCCTACCGGCGCGGTCATCGCATAGGCAATCGGCTGTTCACCGGTTTCCTGGCATCGACCTTCGGCCACGCCTTCAAGGACATCCTGTCCGGTTACCGCGTGTTCTCGCGCCGCTTCGTCAAGTCGTTCCCGGTCCTGTCCGGCGGTTTCGAGATCGAGACCGAGTTCGCGGTCTATGCGCTGGAATTGTCGCTGCCGGTCGCCGAGGTCGAGACGCCCTATTACGCGCGCCCGGAAGGCTCCTTCTCCAAGCTCAATACCTGGCAGGACGGGTTGCGCATTTTCAACACGATGCTGAAGCTCAACCGGTCGGAGCGGCCGCTGCGCTTCTTTTCGGCGATCGGCATCGTCCTCGCACTGCTGTCGATCGCTTTCGGGCTGCCCGTGGTGATCACCTTCCTCGAGACCGGCCTCGTCCCGCGCCTGCCGACCGCCGTGCTCTCCATGGGGCTGATGATCATGGCGCTGCTTTCGGCTTCGTCGGGGCTCGTGCTCGACACCGTGACGCGCGGCCGGCGGGAAATGAAGATGCTCGCCTACCTATCCCAACCGCCGCTCGGGCGGACCTGAAATTGCCTCCGGGGCCGGGCGCAATCGTATGGACCGCTGCCCTCCAAGGTGATATCCCGCCGACGCGATGAACGATCTCTCCCTCACCATCCGGTCGGAAGCCGCCGGCGATGCTCAGGCAATCGAGCGGCTGCACGAACGCACCTTCGGACCCGGCCGCTTCGTGCTCAGCGCGTACCGCATCCGCGAGCATGTGGATCATGTGCTCGATCTCTCCTTCACCGCCCGCGTCGGTACGTTGCTGGTCGGATCCGTCCGGCAATTGCCGATCTGCGTCGGCGACACGCCGGCACTGCTGCTCGGGCCCTTGACGGTCGAGCCTCCGTTCCGCAGCCGCGGCGTCGGCCGGCTGCTGCTCGAGCGCGCGCTGAAGGATGCGAAGGCGCAGGGCCATCGCCTGGTGCTGCTGGTCGGCGACGAGCCCTATTACAGCCGCGTCGGCTTCAAGCAGGTCGCCAAGGGCCGCGTCACGATGCCAGGCCCGGTTGACTACAACCGGCTCCTCGTCATCGAGCTGGTCGAGGGCGCGTTCGAAGGTGTGTCGGGGCCGGTCGGTCCCGACTGGAGCAAGACGCGAACCTGACGCGCCATCGCTTCGAAGCTCACATGAAGGTAGGGCAGTGCCGGTCGATCAGCAATATTACCGGGAAGTGGCGTCCGGGAGCACGGCGGAAAAGCTGTTGATCGCGGCGCGCGACCGCATTTTCCAGGATTTCATCGCCCGGATGCAGCCGTCTGCGGCGGACGAGATCCTGGATGTCGGCGTGTCCGACGTGATTAACGACGGCGCAAACGTGCTGGAGCGAAGCTACCCGCATCAGCACAAGATCACGGCCTGCGGGCTCGGCGAAGGAATAGGATTCAAGGCGGCTTTTCCGCGTTGCCGTTACGTGCAGATCGAACCGAATACAGGGCTGCCGTTCGACGACAATGCGTTCGATGTCGCGACGTCCAATGCCGTGCTCGAGCATGCCGGCAGCCATGGCAATCAGGTGCTCCTGGTCGCGGAGCTTTGCCGCGTCGCGCGGCGGGTGTTCATCACGGTGCCCAACAGGTTCTTTCCGGTCGAGCACCACACGGCCATCCCGCTGGCGCATTATCTGGACGGCACCTTCAGGATCGCCTGCACGATCGCCGGCAAGTCGGAATGGACCGACGAGCAGAACCTGATCCTCATGACGCGAAAACGGCTGCTGGGGCTCGCCGCCAAGTCTTCCATCTCTAAGTCAGCGACGGTGGGCTACACCGGTTTGTCGCTCGGCCCGCTATCGTCCAATCTCTATCTTGCATTCCGCTGAAGCAGCGACCTCCCGCCCCAGCATGATCCCGATGAAGAAAATCCACACCAGCAAAGCCGTATTCGCCGTGTTGTTTCTCGCGGTGCTGGTCGGCCATTTCTGGACCATGATGCGATGGAACGAGGCTCGCGGCGTCTATGACGACATCTGCTACCTCAGGCAGGCGCATCTGTTCCAGCGGTTCGGACCGGTGGAGGGCTTCGACACCAGCCTCACCCGCGACGACGATGGCTATCAGAAAGCAAAGCTGAAGGAGATCGGCTACCCGGACTGGAACGATACGAGTGCTGCGCCCTGTCACAATCTGATGCCGGCCACGGGGAAGGTCGTCATTCAATACCCGCCGGGTGTCGGCCTTGTGTTGGCGTTGTTTCCGCCGGGTCACCAGGTGGTGCCCATGTACATGCTGGCGACCGTTGTCGTCCTCGGCTTGGCGCTGTTTGCGCTTTCTCTCGCGCGCAGCATGAGGTCGGTCTTGATGGCCGGGACTTTCGGCTGTCTTGCGATCTACCTGATGGTCAATCCGGTCAAGGCGAGCTATTCGATGGCCCCGACCGTCGTCGTGTGCGCGCTCGCTGGATGTCTCACGGCGCGATGGCTGGCGGGCCCACGATTTCAACCGAATATCTGGCTGCTGGCGCCGATCGGTTTTCTGCTCGGATTGACCGTCGATTTTCGGTTGGCAAATCTCTTCCTGGCGTCCGGCTACGGCGTGCTTCTCCTCGTCGCGTTCCTTGCGGAACGGACGATGTCCCGGTTCTTGCAGGGGGCCGTGTTCGGCGTCGCATTGCTGGCCGGCGTGATGCCGACCATCGTCTCTTACGCCGTCAACGCCGGCAGTCCGTTCGCGTCGACCTACGGCAACAACCCCGATGTCAGGCCGCTGGATTTTTCGTTCGTGGTGGTCCGGGACTATCTCGCCGACCCGCTCCAGACCCTGCTGATCGTGGTCGGAATTGCAGGCTCGATCTGGCTGTTGCGGCAGGCGAACGGCACGCGTCGCGTCGCGCTGCTCACGATGGCCAATCTGGCGCTCAACCTCGCCTTCTTCTTCACCTATCCGATCGCGACGCCATATTACACGATCCCCATTTCTCTCCTGACATTGTGGACCCTGCTGTTTGCCGTGCTGTTTCAGGAGGCGGCAGAGGACGCCCCTGAAGCAGCAGCTTTGGCCAACGCGCGATGAAGTTCGGCCAGCTATCGCGCTTTCAGAACTTGAAGTTCGCAAAGGCCCGCACGCCGATGCCGGGCATCAACACCTCGTCCTTGGTGTACGACACCGAATTGCGGATGTTTTCGTTCAACAGATTGTTGCCGACGAGGCCGAGCAGCATCTCGCGCGCGCCGAATGCATTCGGGTTGAGCTTGGTCTTGTAGCTGACCTCGGCCTTCAGCAAATTGTAGCCTGCCGTCGGCGTCTCCGCGATCACGGCGACGTCGTTATGAGCGAATGCGTGCAACAGGTTGATGCGGGCAAGCCAGTTGTCGTCGCGCCAGAACACGCCGCCGCCCAGCCGCACCGGCGGAATGCGCGGCACATTGGTGCCGTCGGTGAAGGTGGCCCGGACCAGGTCGAACTGGTTCTCGATGCCCCAGATGCCGCCCTGGAATGCACCGACGTCGAGCTGCGACTGGAATTCGCCGCCGCGGAAGTTGGCATTGCGTTGTGAGTAGACCGCCTGGTTCAGCTCTGCATCGGGCGCGCCGCAGGAGGCAAAATCGCCGTCGCACATCACGCCGGTAAGGCGGCGATAGATGAAATTGTCGAAGTGCGTGTAATAGGCGGTCGCCTCGAACCGGAATGGTCCGGTCGCCTTGCGCAAGCCGATTTCGACCGACTTCGCGGTCTCGATGGTGAGGTTCGGATTGCCGATGTCGAAGGTCGCGGTCGCATCATGGCCGCCGCGCGAGAACAGTTCGGCGGGCTTGGGCGCACGCTCGACATATTGCGCGGTGATGCTGCCGACCATGCCGCCCGGCAGGTCTTGCAGCAAGCCGATGCTGCCGCTCTTCGGCGTGAACGACGGATTGCGGACGGCGCTCGTTTGCGGCGTACCGTCGGGCAGGAAGTCTGTGGGGAAATCGGGCGTCGACCCGTGCAGTTCGACATGTTCGATCCGGCCCGCGATCTGCGCCCTGGTCTGTTCGGTGAATTTGAACTCGTTGAAGACGTAACCCGCGACCCGGTAGTTCCGGTTCGGGTCCCACAATCCATTGAATAGCGCGCCGGGATCATCCGGGCTTGGCGCGGTCAGCTCCTGGTGGCCCGCCTGGAAGCCGAACGCCGTCGTCACCTCGGCGAAGCGCGCGTTGAACGGCATCAGCTGCACTTCGGTGCGGAGCTCCTGCTCCTTGTTGGTGAAGGTCTGCCGCACGCCATCCGTCGTCGGGTCGGTCGTGTCCGCGAGCCCGATCTCGTTGTGCCTGTAGTCCGTCGCGCCGGCCCAGAAACGGACCGCATCGATCGCGGCGGCGTCGGGATGGTACTCGCCCTTGACGTTGATCTTGGTCTGGTGGCCGTCGATCCGCGTGTTGTGGTCGGCGCCGTCGATGCCGGGGATGTGGTAGAGCGCGTCGTTCTGCGTGATCGCCGCACCGATATAGCCTCCCTGGAAAAAGTAGGAGCCGCCGATCGAGGCGCCGTCCGAGCGCGTCGCCGAATTGGGCTGGCGGCCGTTGGCGACGGTCCGCGTCTGATCATTCAGATACGGGTAGCTCGGAATGCTGTAATCGGTGGTGTTGCGGCCGTAGACGTCGGCATGGAAGGCAAAATTGCCGCCGCCGGTGTCGAGCAGCACGCCGCTCTCGACGCCGCGATCGACCGAGCTGAACGCGCTGCGCGTTTCAGCGGTGACGCAAGGCGACGTCGCGGCGCTCGCGAGCGGCGCCTTGGTGGGCATGCCGTAGGCCTGGAACGATGGCGCGCAGGAGGGCAGCGCGTCCGGAATGCGGTTGTTGGTGGCGCTGACGACGCCGCCGATCGAGGTCGAGCCGTAGCGCAGCGCAGCCGGCCCGCGCACCACTTCGACCTGGTTGGTCGCGAGCGGATCGATCGGGACGAAATGGTCCTCGCCGAGATCGGAGGCGCCGCCGGCATTGGTGCCGTTCTCGACGATGCCGACGCGGTTGACGTCGAGCCCCCGGATGATCGGCCGGCTGGAGGCGCCGGGCGCGAAGCTCGAGCCGGTGATGCCGGGTTTCGAGAACAGGAGGTCGCCGAGCTGGCCGCCGCCCTCGCGGCGGATCTCCTCGTTCGGCACCACCGTGACCGTCGCGAACTGGTTGGTCACGATGGGCAGCACGCCCTGCTGAGGTGCGGCGGCGGTAGCCGCTGCCGCCGGCGTGGCTTCCGCCGCGGGCTGGCGGCTGCGCGATCGTCCGGTGTGGGCGACGCGGACCGGGCTGCGGGTCGGCACCACGGCTCTACGCACGATCGGGCTTGGCGCCGTCACGGTGACGGCAGGGATTTCCGTCGACGACTTATCCTGCGAAGGCTGTTGTACAGGTTCTTGGGCGAGCGCGGATGTGGCGGCGGCGCCGAGCAGGAGCAGGCTTGCTCCGGCGAGATGCTGCACGCGTCGCAATTCAAATGACATGGTCTTGATTCCAGTCAGGCGCCGTCCGCATGATGGTCTGCTGATCGGCGGCGGCCTGCCGTCGCTGCACGACGGAATTCGACTTCAACTGCTCCCGGGTACGCGCCTGAAAGCGGCGAGCCCGAGCGTGATCAAGCGTTGTTGGAAGTCAGGACGCGGGAGGGGCGCGGGGCTGGAATGCCGTGCCGGCCGATTTCAGGTGGACGAATTCGGCGTCGGTGGTGCGGTAGAGCAGCTCGATCGCCTGCGGCAGCAACAACACAGGCGGCGCCGCGAACATGACGGTGCCGGCCATCGCGACCAATGCGCAGATCGCGCAATTGTCCTCGCCCGGGTGCTCCCGGTCGGGAGCCCGCGGCGATTGCCGCTCGACCGCGGCGCGGTCGATCGAAGCCAGTCCTTGGTTGCTGTCGGTCTGCTGCAGCGAGGACTGGGCGAGGGGAGCGGCCTGGGCGAACCAGTGGCTGTGGCCGAACGTCAGCGCGAACTGCACCAGCATCGCGAAGATCGCGAGCCGGGCGCCGTGCCTGATATTCGACCGGAACCACTTCATCTGGAAACGCCACCCCACATCGCGAGGGATCATCCCCTGATCCTGCGATGTTATAGTGTAACATCGCCCGATCGGTCAGTGGATGTCAACCGCTGTCAAGCCGACCCGAGCGGGCCGGCTCCTCGCTGTGTCGTGCGGGCAACTGAAAGATCTAGGCTGAGGACCTATCGAATGGCTTACGGGGACGCGATTGATTGACTCAGTGCCAGCGCGAGGAGGCGGCATCAGATGTTTTTGCTCCGGAGCCAGGTGCGGATGGCCTCGATGAGTTCTGCCTTGCGCTCCAGCGGCAGCCAATGCCCCGCGGGCAGGCTCGTCACGGTCAGGTCCGGGCAGGCGGCCCGCATCGGGTCACCTTGGCGATTTCCGGTGATGCTGCAGATCTGATCAAAGTCGCCGTTAACGAACAGCACCGGCTGCGACAGGCGGCCGCCACTGGGTGCCTTGCGCGCATAGGCGATGTTGGCGTCGTCGTTCAGGTACCACGCGCAGGATGGGCGGAAGCCATGATCCTTGAACGTCTGCACCAGCACCTCGAAGTCCGCCGGCGGCCAGAGAGCCGGATCAGGCTCAGTCGGCGGGGCGCGGTGCGCGGCGCCAAAGCGCCCTCCATTGCGCGTGACCATCGCATTCGGCGAAACCTTGCCGATGCCGGCGGGGTCGCCTGGCCGAAAGATCGACGCCAGCGATGCTGCCAAATCTGCATCGAGATCGGCGACTGCCGCCTCGAAGTGCGTGGCGTAGTAACGGTAGTAATCCCATTGGCCATCCGGATATTGGTCAAGCGGATAGATCGTTCGGTCGACCAGCGGGACGACTGTGCGCAGGGCGTGCCCGTCGGGTTGATACGCCAGCGAGGTCAGCACGACTCCGCGGCTGCGCTTGGGCTGATGCGCGACCAACTCACCGACCACAACACAGCCCCAGTCGTGGCCAACCCAGATCGCAGGCTTGCCGCCAAGGTGATCATGGAGTTCGGCCATGTCCGTCACGATTTTCTCGATGGTATAGGCGTCGTTGGCTGCAGGGGTGGAAGAGCCGCCGTAGCCGCGCAGATCGGGAGCGACGCAGTGCCACCCGTCGGCGGCAAACGCCTCCATCTGCGCGCGCCACATCAAACTGATGCTCGGCCAGCCATGGACGAAGATCATCAACGGTCCGTCTGCCGGCCCGCACTGGATGTAGCGCGTTGTCTGACGAGGCGAGCTGAACGTGCGCTGGTCGAGCGTTCGTTCGGCTCCAGAACCGATCGGTTGAAGTGGGTCTGTCATGATCGAGTAACTCCGCGTGAAGCGAAGGGAGGCGCGTGAGCCGCCTAGCGCCCTTCGCGCATCCACGTCGCAGCAAACGCGCCAAGCAGCAGCAGCAACCCGATCAGGCCGGCAAAGATCGGCAGCACGCCGACGCCCCTCACGACGCTGGCGTCGCGCATCCGCACGCCCATCCAGCCGTCACCGTGGAAGACGCTCGCCGAGCGGACCGGCAGGATGCGCGGCAGCTCGACGCTGGCGCCGTCGACCACCCGCACGGCGTCACCGCCGGTGGCCTGGGTCAGCGGCTTCAACGTCTCGGTGGTGGAGGTGACTTCCGAAAACTCCTTCGGATTGGTCGGGCCGACATTGATCAGCGCCTTCAGCGTGCCGTCGGTGGCTTGCCACAGGCCGAGCTCGCTCGCCGGCAGGCTAGCGCGCCATTCGCCGGGATCGCCGGCTGCAAGCGTCAGGTCGCGCGACACGCCCGACGGCGAGGTCACGCTCACCGGCTGAACGCTGTCCGCCATGGTCTGGCGCACCACCACGAGATTCTTGCCCTGCACCTGCAGGCGCAACGCTTCCTCGTCCAGATCGGGCTGCTTCATCAGCCAGTGCGACATCCGCCGCAACAGGTCGAGATGCGGGCCGCCGCCTTCATAGCCGCGCGCCCACAGCCAGATGTGGTCGGAGAGCAGCAGCGCCACGCGGCCCTCGCCGAAACGCGACAGGAACAGCAGCGGCTTGCCGTCGACGCCCGTCATGACGGGCGGGTTGACCGCATTGCGGGTATCGACGGTGCGGAAGAACCGGCTCCAGCGCGGCGGCTCGGAGGCCGAACCCTCGAGGCCACGCGTGACGGGATGGCGTTTGCCGACGTCGGACAGATGCGCGTAGAACGGCTTTTCCGTCACCCCGACCGGTTCGGCCGGCAGCACCGAATCCAGCGGCGTGCGCCAGATGCTGGTGTTGGAGGCGTAGTCAGGGCCGGCCGAGACCAGCACCGCGCCGCCGGAACGAACGTAGCGTGCAATGTTGTCGAAATAAGCGATCGGCAGCACGCCCTGGCGGGCATAGCGGTCGAAGATGATCAGCTGGAATTCGTTGATCTTCTGCTGGAACAGCTCGCGGGTCGGAAACGCGATCAGCGACAATTCGTTGATCGGCGTGCCGTCCTGCTTCTCCGGCGGCCGCAGAATGGTGAAGTGGACGAGATCGACGCTGGCATCGGACTTGAGCAGGTTGCGCCAGGTGCGCTCGCCGGAATGCGGCTCGCCCGAGACCAGCAGCACGCGCAGCTTGTCGCGCACACCGTCGATGGCGACGACGGCACGGTTGTTCACCGGCGTCAGTTCCCGCTCGAGCGGCGAGGCCTCGATCTCGACGATGTTCGGCCCGGAATGCTTGATGTCGACATCGACGCTTGCGCTCTGGCCGCTTCCCAGCGTGCGCTCGTTGATGACCTCGCCGTCCCTGCGGACCGTGACCTTGGCGCGCTCGCCGCTGACGCCCTGGTCATCGAGGCGGTAGGTGATGGTCTGGGGCTGCCCGACGATGCCGAAGCGCGGCGCCGCGATGACCGCGATACGGCGGTCGCGCTCGTCTTTTTGCCCGGTGACCAGCGCGTGCACCGGCGCCTGGAAGCCGAGCCCGGCGGCGTTGGCCGGAATGTCGTGAACGCGGCCGTCGGTGATCAGGAAGGCGCCGGCGACGCGGTCGACAGGCACGTCCGACAAGGCCGAGGCCAGCGCGCCGAACAGCTTGGTGCCGTCGGTCTCGCCGTCGGCCTGTCCGGCATCGACGACGCGGACCTCGAGCCCCTTGATCTTCTTCAGGCTGTCGACCAGCGCTTCCTGCGCCTGAGCGGCCTCGCGATTGCGATTGCCGAAATTCTGGCTCGGGCTCTTGTCGACGACGATCGCGGCGACAGAGGTGAGGGGATCGCGGTCCTCGCGGGTGAAGGAGGGATTGGCGAGCGCCAGCAGGAACAGCGCCAACGCGGCCACGCGCACGGCAGCGCCGCGCGCACGTGCCAGCAGCAGCACGAGCGCGATGACGACGATCGCGGCCAGCGCGAGCCACAGGACGATCGTGGGAACCAGCGGCGTGAATGCGATGCCGTAATTCATATAGATCCTATTGCCCCAGCCGTTCGATCAGGGCCGGCGCGTGCACCTGATCGGCCTTGTAGTTGCCGGTCAGCGTGTACATCACAATGTTGGCGCCGGCGCGGTAGGCGAATTCGCGCTGGCGGGGGTCGCCGCCGGTCACCGGCAGCATGGACTGGCCGTCGGGCCGCACGGCCCATGCGCCGGCCAGGTCGTTCGAGGTGATGATGATCGGCGAGACGCCGTCGCCGCCGCGTGCCGGCCGTTGCGCGCCATCGTCGTCGTCGTCACGCGGCAAGGTCTCGACCCAGGTCTGGCCGGTGGTGAAGCGGCCGGGAAAGTCGCGCAACAGAAAGAAGGTCTTGGTCAGCACGTGCTCGCGCGGCACCGGCTCCAGCTCGGGCACGTCGAGCGAGGACAGGATCTCGCGGAGCGTCTGCATGGCGGGGGTCTGCGCGGCGCCGTTCGCGCCGGGCGGCGCTTCGACGGCGTCGCGGGTGTCGAACAGCACGGTGCCGCCCTGCTTCATGTAGACGTCGATCTTGTTGATGGCGTCCCGCGACGGCTTTGGCGCGCCCGGCACGATCGGCCAGTAGATCAGCGGGAAGAAGGCGAGTTCGTCGCGCGCCGGGTCGACGCCGACGGGATCGCCGGCCTCGAGCGCGGTGCGCTGCGCCAGAAACAGCGTCAGTCCCGATAGCCCGGCCCTGACGATGGAATCGACGTCGGCATTGCCGGTCACGACATAGGCGAGGCGGGTCTGCGACACCGCCTTCATCGCGAACTCGTCGGACGCGCTGTCCGCGTGCGACGGCGTCGGCACGAACGAGGCGAGGCCTGCGAACACCAGCCCGAAGACGATCATCGCGGGCGCGGCGCGGCGGCGCAGCAGCGCGGCAAGGCCGCCGCCGAGCACCGCGACGATGATGGCGTCGATCAGGAACAGCGCGAGCGCCGTCGACAGCAGCCAGCCGCGCAAATCCTGCGGTTCGGCATTGGTGTAAGTGGCGCGGCGGGCGCGCAGGCTCGCGGTGTTCAGGGCTGCGATACGGTCGGCGCTGGCAAGCGTGTTCACGGCGAGCGGTCCTTCTGCCGGACCATAGAAGCCTGGCGGATGATCGGGTGTGGCGCGGTCGCGATAATCCGCGGGCAGCGGCTTTGCGGCGGCCGGCGGCGGACCGAAGGCGCCGAAGCCGTCGAGGATATGCAGCGGCGCCACCGTCTCGGCGGTCCCTTCAGTGGCAACGCCTGCCCCCGGCTTGGCGGTATAGCCGGACATGTCGACGACGCGCCGCAGGATTTCAACGAAGGTGCCCGACATCGGCAGATCCGACCAGCGCATGTCGGCGCTGACGTGGAACAGGCTGACCACGCCCTTGCCCCGATGCTCGCCGGTTACCAGCGGCGTGCCGTCTTCCAGCGACGCCCAGCTCTTGGTGGCGAGCACGGCGTCGGGCTCGGCCAGCACCTGGCGGCTGATGGTGACGTCCTTGGGGACCACCACGCCGGCAAACGGACCGTCGGCGGCAAAGGAGGCCAGATGTTGCGGCTTTTCCCAGGTCAGGCTGCCGCCGAGCGTCCGGCCGCCCTTGCGCAGCTTGACTGGGACGAGATCGTCCTCGGCCTGCGCCAGCCGCGGACCGGCGAACCGCACCAGCACGCCGCCCTGGTCGATCCAGGCATTGAGACGCTCGCGGATTTCAGGGGCGATGGTGCCGACATCGGCAAGGATGATCATCGGCAGCTTCTGGTCGAGGAACTGCGTGATGCCCTGCTGCGGCGAGCCCTTGTCGGCAAGCCTCACGTCGGCGAACGGCGCCAGCGCGCGGGTGAGATAGAAGGTCGGCGCCAGCAGCGGCTGCGCGGTCTCGCTGGTCGAGCCCGAGACGATGCCGATGGCGCGGCGGCGCCAGCGCTTGTCGAGCAGCTGCACCGCGCCGGCGGAGCGCTCACCGGCGATTTCCAGCCGCGTGATGTCGTTGCGCAGCTCGACCGGCAGGTCGAACGAAGCTTCGGTTTCCTTGTCCTGCGGGCCGAACGAATAACGGGCCTCGCCGATCGGCGAGGCCTTCTGGTCCAGCGCGCGCACGGTGCCGATGGCGATGCCGCTGTCGGTGCGCAGCACCTTCACCGTCATCCTGGCTGCGGCATTCTCTGCCGCGACCAGCGCCAGGACTGAGGAGGTGCCGCCTTCGAACACGGTCAGGCTGCGATCGCCGATGGTCTTGCCGAGGCCCGTCACGAATTCCTCGCCGCGACCGGTGTCGACGCTGTCGGAGAGCCAGGCGATCTCGCAGTCGCCGGTCGCTTTCAGGAAGCGATCGATGGCGGTCAGGGTCTCGACGCGCTCGATCGAATACGGCTTTGGCGTCAGCTGCCGCAGCGCGACGCGCGCGGCGCCCGCCGGCATCAGGGTGATATCGCGGTTCGGCTCGGACAGCGGCACCAGCGCAATCGCACGGCGGTCGTTCTCGGCACTGGCGATCAACTCGTCGGCGGCCCTGATCCGGATGTCCCAGTTCGATGCCGCGCTCCAGCCGTCGTCGAACATGATCATCAGCGGCGCCTTGCTCGTGGCCGCGCCCGTTTGCGGATTCCAGATCGGGCCGGCGGCGGCGAAAATGACCAGCGCCGCAGCCAGCAGCCGCAATGCGGTCAGCCACCACGGCGTTCGCGACGGGGTCTCTTCGCGCGGTGCGATGTCGAACAGCAGGCGCGTCGGCGGAAACTCGATGCGGCGTGGCCGCGGCGGCATCACGCGCAACAGCCACCACAGCACCGGCAGGCTGACGAGGCCGATCAGGAGCAGCGGTTCGGTGAAGGCGAGCGGCAGTCCCATCATGCGGCGGGCCCCGCCTTGATGGTCGTGGTGCGGGCGCCCGATTTGCTCACCTGCATGCCGGCATGCAGGAACAGCAGCAGCTCAGCGGCAGAGCGGTCGGTGGCGCGGGTCGTGAACAGCCAGTCGAGCTTGTTGGTCTCGGCGCGGATCTGGTCGCGGTGCAGCGCGAGCCGCGTGGTGTAATCCTGCGCCCAGCTCTCGGCGCGGCCGGCGGTGATCACGCCGAATCCCTCGGGCTCGACGAACTCGACGCGGCCGGAATACGGGAATGATTCCTCGGCGGGATCGACGATTTGCACCAGCGTGCCATGCGCACCGGAGCCGGACAGGCCGGCGAGCGTGGTCCTGATCTCGGAGATCGGCGACCAGAAGTCCGACAGCACGATCGTCTCGGCCAGCGCCGCGGGCACGAAGGATGGCGGCAGGCTCAGGCGGTCGGCATCGTCATGCAGCATCGCCTGTGCCATCTTGTCGATGACGCTGCGGCTCGCGGTCGGTGCCATCAGCCCGGGAATGCCGACGCGCTCGCCGCCGGAGACCAGCAGCTCGGCCAGCGCAAAGGCGACGATCAGCGTCCGCTCGAGCTTGGATTCGCGCGCCTGCTTTGAAGCGAAGGCCATCGATGGCGAGCGGTCGGGCCAGATCCAGACTGTGTGCGAGGCTTCCCATTCGAGCTCGCGGACATAGAGAAGATCGTCACGCGCCGAGCGCCGCCAGTCGACGTGCTGCGACGGCTCGCCGGAGACGAAGCGGCGGTACTGCCAGAAATTTTCGCCGGAGCCGGCGCGACGGCGGCCGTGCAGCCCGTGGATGACATTGGCGGCGATACGGCGGGCCTCGAGCACCAGGCGCGGCAGCGAAGCGGCGAGCGTGCGGCTTTCGCCATCGGCACGTCGGATCGCGATGACCTCCTTTGCTGCGTGCCCGTTCTCCGCCGCCATCAACCGATCCGTGTCTTCAATTGCCGGATCACGTCCGGAATCGTGCGGCCTTCGGCGCGCGCCTGGAACGTCAGCGCCATGCGGTGCTTCAGCACGGGCTCGGCGAGGTCGAGCACGTCGTCGATCGAGGGCGCGAGGCGGCCGTCGATCAGCGCGCGTGCGCGCACCGCGAGCATCAGCGATTGGCTGGCGCGCGGGCCCGGTCCCCAGGCGATGAACTTGCTGGTGTCGCCGCCGTCCGGACCCGGACGGGCCGAGCGCACCAGCGACAGGATCGCCTCGACCACGGAATCGCCGACCGGCAGGCGCCGGATCAGTCGCTGCGCGGTGATGAGTGCGTCAGGTGTCATGGCGCCCTTCGCCAGCGTTTCGTCGGCGCCGGTGGTTTCGAACAGGATGCGGCGCTCGGCGTCGCGGTCGGGATAGTCGACGTCGATCTCCATCAGGAAACGGTCGAGCTGGGCTTCAGGCAGCGGATAGGTGCCTTCCTGCTCCAGCGGGTTTTGCGTGGCGAGCACGTGGAACGGCTTCGGCAGATCGTGACGCGCGCCGGCAACGGTGATGTGCTGCTCCTGCATCGCCTGCAGCAGCGCCGACTGCGTGCGCGGGCTGGCGCGGTTGATCTCGTCGGCCATCAGCAGTTGCGCGAACACGGGGCCGGAGATGAAGCGGAAGGCACGCTTGCCGGAGGTGCTCTCGTCGAGCACCTCGGCGCCGAGAATGTCCGAAGGCATCAGATCGGGCGTGAACTGGATGCGCTTGGCATCGAGGCCGAGCGTGACGCCGAGCGTCTCGACCAGCTTGGTCTTGGCGAGGCCGGGGACGCCGATCAACAGCGCATGGCCGCCGGAGAGGATGGTGACCAGCGTGTTCTCGATCACGCGATCCTGACCGAAGATGACGGACGCGATCGCATCCTTTGCCGCGCGAATCTGGCTCGACACCTGCTCGGCCGAACGGACGACACCGTCTTCGAGCTTCTCGACACTCTCCGCCATCCGTTAGCTCCTTCAGCCTGCCATGCGGCTCGCTTGCGTCGTCATGTCATCACGTCCTCAACTCAAGACGCGGGCCCTATGCTAGACTTGCAGGAAGGCCATGTATTCGTTGAATTAACCTATCCCCACCTTATCGGCTTAGGGATATGTAGGGCATCACGAAGTGGCGACCTCCACACCGGACAAATGCGGGGTGGAACCGAGCACCCGGATACAACATAAACCTGCACCAATCGTGCCAAATGACCGATCGTGCCAAATGACAAAGTCAGGGCAAACCATGGCGAACCAAGGGCAGAGCGCCGATCGCGGTCTCGAGGGGCTGACTGCCGCTGCCAAAACTGCTGCCGATGCCGAAGGTGCCAAAAAGGGCCTGCCTCCGGTGCATTTGTGGAATCCGCCGTTCTGCGGCGATCTCGACATTCGAATCGCATCCGATGGTACTTGGTTCTATTTGGGGACGCCAATCGGCCGTCATGCCTTGGTTCGCCTGTTCTCGACCATCCTGAAGCGTGAGGGCGACAAGCATTTCCTCGTCACGCCGGTGGAGAAAGTCGGCATTCGCGTCGATGACGCGCCGTTCATGGCGGTCGAGATGCAGAAGGACGGCGAGGACAACCACCGCGTGCTCCGCTTCCGCACCAATGTCGACGACTGGGTCACCTGCGACGCCGCGCACCGGCTGCGCTTCGAACAGGCCAAGGACGGCGGGCTGACGCCCTATCTGCATGTCCGCGCCGAGCTCTGGGCCAAGGTCACCCGCGCGCTCTATTACGATCTGGTTGACATGGGTGAGGAGCGGATGGTCGATGGCCAGCCGATGTTCGGTGTCGAATCGGCCGGCGAATTCTTCGCCATGGCCGATGCGGAGCAGGTGAGGGCCGCGCTTTGAACAAGCCTATCTCCAGGAACGATCCCGCCGTGATCGGTGCGGCCGATTTCTTCGCCCGCTCCACGGCGCGGCTCGGCTTCGACGTTCCGCCCGGTCTCTACGATCCCAACATCATTCCGGCCTCGGGCGATCCCGGCACCGACAAGATGCTCGAGATCATCGCTCGCGAGCAGCCGGTGCGGCCGGCGGCGGTGTTGATCGCGGTGGTCGATCATCCCGAGCCGACCATCCTTCTGACGCAGCGTTCGGCGCATCTGAACGACCATGCCGGCCAGATCGCCTTTCCCGGCGGCAAGATCGACGCGATCGACCGCTCGCCGCTCGATGCGGCGCTGCGCGAGGCCGAGGAGGAGGTCGGGCTGTCCAGAGACTTCGTCGAGCCGATCGGCTATCTCGATCTCTACGGCACCGGCTTCGGCTTCCGCATCCTGCCGACGGTTGCCAGGGTGCGCCCGGGTTTTGAGCTGACGATCAACCATTCCGAGGTTGATGATGCGTTCGAAGTGCCGCTATCCTTCCTGATGAACCCGGCCAACCACCAGGTGCATAGCAAGGAATTCCGCGGCATGGAGCGGTCCTACTACGCGATGCCGTTTGCGGAACGCTACATCTGGGGCGCGACGGCCGGCATGCTGCGTGTGCTCTACGAGCGGATCTATTCATCATGATCAGACCGATCCTGACCGAGATCGGAATCTTCCTCGTTCCCTTTGCCGTCTATGCGCTGTTCCTCGCCGCCACGCGCTCCGGCCTGTTCGTGCAATCGTCCTGGCCGATCACCATCGTTGCGCGGCTCATGCTGGCGGCGCTCGTGCTGGTGATCGCGGGGCTGATCGGCTTTGCGCATTACTCCGGCGCCGCGCCGGATTCGACCTATGTCCCCGCCCATATCGAGAACGGCAAGCTCGTGCCGGGCGTGGAAAGATAGGGCCGGCCGATGAGCGCGGTGCCCATGCTCGCCGATGCGCCCTGGCTGATTTCGGGCGGGACAGCGCGCGTCCTGCAAATGCTCAACGCGGATGGCGAGGAGGCGCGGGTGGTCGGCGGCGCCGTGCGCAACGCGCTGCTCGGCCTCGTGCCCGGTGACATCGACATCGCGACCACGGCGCTCCCGCATGAGGTGATGCGGCGGGCCAAGAGCGCCGGCATCAAGGCCGTGCCGACCGGCATCGACCACGGCACCGTCACCCTCGTCATCGACGGGCAACCGTACGAAGTCACGACGCTGCGTGAGGATACCGAGACCTTCGGCCGCAAGGCCACGGTCGCGTTCGGCCGCGACTGGGTGAAGGACGCCGAACGCCGTGACTTCACCATGAACGGCCTCTCGGTCGATTGTGACGGCGTCGTCCACGATTATGTCGGAGGCATCGCGGATGCGGCCGCGCGTCGCGTGCGCTTCATCGGTGATCCCGACCAGCGCATCGCCGAGGATTTCCTGCGCATCCTGCGCTTCTTCCGCATCCACGCCGCCTTTGGCGCCGGCGATCCCGACCGCGACGGCTACCTCGCCTGCATCCGGGGACGCGCGGGCCTGGCGAGCCTGTCAGCCGAGCGGCTGCGCATGGAGATGCTGAAGCTGCTCGTCGCTCAGGGCGCTTCTGCCGCCGCGCTCGCCATGGCGGACGGTGGATTGCTGCAAGCGCTGACCGGCGGCGTCGTCTACACCGGGCCGCTCTCGGCGATGATCGCGATCGAGCGCGAGCTTGGCCTCACCGCAAGCAGCACGCGGCGGCTCGCCGCGCTGACGGTCGCGGTGACCGAAGACGCCAAGCGCGTCGCCACGCGCCTGAGGCTCTCCAATGCGGAAACCAAGGCGCTGGATTCGATGGGACACCGCTGGTGGCGCCTGGCCACCAAGGGCGAAGCCGATGCGCGGCGATTGCTCTACCGGCTCGGTGCGGAGCGCTATCGCGATCGCGTGTTGCTGGGCTGGGCGAGAGCCGGCGGTGACGCCGGCTCGTCGCGATGGCGTGAACTTGCCGAGCTGCCGCAGCGCTGGACTGCGCCGAAATTTCCGCTGCGCGCCGCCGACTTCATCGCGCGCGGCATGGCGGAAGGACCCGCGCTCGGACATGTCTTGACGCTCGCCGAGGACGCTTGGCTTGCGGCGGATTTTCCCCTAGAGGAGGCCGCAATCGCTTCCATCGCCGATCAAGCTGCGGCACGAATCAGCCGCGACGAGAGAACGTGACCATCGTCTCAGGCTTCGCCGACATCTCGATTTTTCAGCTCCTGCTGGTCGCGTTGATGGCGTTGTTTGCTTCGATCATCGGTGGTCTCGCCGGCTACGGCACCGGCGCCTTGATGCCGCTGGTGCTGGTCCCTCTCGTCGGCGCCGAGCCGGTGGTGCCGATCATCGCGATCTCCGCGATCTTCACCAATTCCAGCCGAGCGATCGCCTATCTCCGCTATGCCGATCGCCGCCGCGCGCTGATCGTGCTGGCCTGCGCGGCATTGACGACCGCGCTCGGCGCCTACGGCTATACGCGGCTGACCAATGCCGGCGCGGCACTGGTGATCGGCTCCATGCTGATCCTGAGCGTGCCGCTGCGCCGTGTGCTCCGCCGCCGCCAGGTCAAGATCGGCGACACTGGGCTTGCGGCCGGCTCGGTCGGCTATGGCGTGCTGGTCGGCGGCACCTCCGGCTCCGGCGTGATCCTGCTGTCGCTGCTGATGGCCGCGGGGCTCGAGGGCGCCGCCGTGATCGCGACCGACGCGATGATCTCGCTCGGCACCGGCCTCATCAAGATCTCGGTGTTCGGCCTCGCCGGCGCCGTGACCGCGCAGGTGCTCGCCTTTGCATTGCTGATCGGGGCCATCGCGATTCCCGGCGCGTTCCTGGCCAAGGCCTTCGTCGAGCGGATGCCGGTGCACATCCACACCGCGATCCTCGACGTCGCCGTGATCACCGGCGGGCTGGTGATGATCTCGGCCGCGGCGAGGCAGCTCATCTAATCAAGTCGCGTCCCGCTGGCGGCTTGAATCACGCCTCAGGCCTGGTGTGAGGGACTGCACTCCAGTTCCTTGATCCTGCCGGCGGCGTCAAACGCCAAGAGTGCACTCATCACGCCGGCACTGGTGATGTACGAGATAATCGTCCCGTCGTTCTTCCAGGGATTGAGGTCATCCAGCGTGCCTGCCGGATATTTTCGGAGGTGATCGACCCAATAGGCGCGCAGTGCCTCGCGCCCGGTGATGGTTTGGTGGCCGGCACAGCCGCAGTGCACAACGGCATTGTCGGCATGGAGCTCCAGGATCGCCTCGATATCGCCCGCGCGATAGGCATCTAGCCAGTCGACA
The DNA here is from genome assembly GCF_055807615.1 of Bradyrhizobium sp. MV1.5. Classification (NCBI taxonomy): domain Bacteria; kingdom Pseudomonadati; phylum Pseudomonadota; class Alphaproteobacteria; order Hyphomicrobiales; family Nitrobacteraceae; genus Bradyrhizobium; species Bradyrhizobium sp. MV1.5. The sequence continues at coordinate 306,801 of NZ_JBVVPL010000001.1, forward strand.
GCAACGGCCATGGGGTCAAAGGACATATTTTTCACTCACATGCGTCCAAATCTGGTGTGGGCTCGGGAACCGCCGAGCCTCCTATGATTTTAGTATCCCACCCGGCCACGGCCATATGCCGAAGGACATAGAGGACCGGGCCGAGGGCAAGATCGATGTTGGACGCGTCCGCCAGGCAGGGGATACTCAAGCCCATCCGGGTTTTGCTCGTCGATCCACAGCCGATCGTTTTGCAGGGACTGAGGTCGGTCCTCGGGACGCAGCCGGACTTCGACGTTGTCGCAACGTCCGGCGATGGGAAAAGCTGCCTCGAAGCAATTCGGAATTTGACACCCGACGTCGTGCTTCTTGCCGACAGGGTGCCGGATCTGACGGTCTCCGAGATCCTCGCGATCGTGAAAGCTGAGAAGCTCTCCACGCGCCTGGTGTTCTTCACCGAGTCCGACACCGACCACGATCTGGCTTCCGCTATCGCAGCCGGCGCCTGCAGCGCAATTTCCAAGTTTGCCTCTCCCGCCACGATGCTGCGATCACTGCGGGTGATGACGAAGAGCGGTGTGGCACTGGCGAAGTCCGATCTCTCGGCAACCGGCAAGGAAGCGGAGGGCGACGGCAAAGTCGAAAAGATGTTGGAGCTGTTGACGCAACGCGAACGTCAAATTGCACGACTCGTGGCGGAAGGACTGTCGAACAAGGAGATCGCGCGTCAGCTCAACGTGTCCGACGGCACGGTCAAAGTCCACCTCTACAATATTTTCCAGAAGCTTGAGATCACCAACAGAACCGTGCTCGCGACCATCGCATTGCTGCAACGCCCCTCCGGCCTGGCCGCGCTCTCCCTGGCCTTTCTGGCGCTGGCAATTGCGGACGAACTCAAGGCGTCCGAAGCGAACGACATCTTCCCGGATGACAACGGCGTCGGCCACGCGGACGAGCACGCGGGATACGAGCACGCCGCGTATGAGCCCTGGAAAAAAGGCATTCTCCGGCACCTCGTCGTCTGGGAATCCGGCGAGACGCCCACGCAAGCCCAGAGAGACTTGTTCGCCAAGGCCGCCCAGATCACGCACCCGGCGGCGGCAATGGAACCGCTGCGCACGGCCGAGCAATCCGGAGGCGCGACACCATGGACACACCACGCTCCTGCCGGATCGAGCGCGCCCGATCTTCCTGCGCGCTTGCTGCGAGAAGCAATCGACATACAGATCGGTGACGACCCGGCCCCGGAACATCAATTCCCGCGGCTTCTTTCCAATGCGATGTCGATGCACGGAGGATCTGGCAACTTTGCTATTCTCACCGGTGCGTTGATCTACGCACTGCAGGACCCCCATCTCGCCGCCCAGGCGCATGACCTCCGTGAAGCCTCGAGCGACAGCATCCTGGCGGTCACCCAAGAGAGTGCGACCACAAAACTGGCCGCGATCAGCCATGCTGCCGCCAATCATGACGACCATTCAGCCCCAAGTTTCCTTTCGCGCGATGTCCACCTGTCTTCCGCCGTTGTGACCGCTGGACACGACAATGCCGCTCAAGAAGGCGCTCTGGTTCAAAAGGGCGCGGGCGATGCGGGTGACAATCTCCACAAACCTGTTGGCGCGGACCTTGGTCACGATCCCAGTATCGGCGTAGGCGGCAACGTTGAAAACGTAGTTTATCGTTCCCCGATCGACTCCAAGTCGACAGCTTCCGACACCGTGTTCGACTTCGCATCTGGGCCGGGCAGGATCAATCTTGCGGCTTTCGGAGCGCTTGCCTGGCTGCATATGACGTCGGCTGCCAAGTCTATACCGCCACATACACTCGCCTGGGTCTACGACTCCGCAAGCAACGAAACGATCGTCTATGTGAATGCGACCGATCGTATCCTTGATATCGGCGATCGCAGCCTGCTGGAAATCCATCTGGAAGGAATCGTATCCATTGCGGAGGCGGATGCCGCCTCCGCAATGGATGGCGCGGCTGTCGTGGCCACCCTGGAGCAGCTCGAAGCAGTGCTGATATCGGCGACCGAAACCGATGAGGCAGTTTCGAGCAAGGACCATGTCCACACCAGTATCGAGGGGGGCGAGAGCTCGCTCGGGACGGCTGGAGCCTGGGCCCTTCTGGCCAATAACGGCTCGGGTTTCCAGTTCGGGCAGGGCCGGACCGGCTTGGGAACGTCGACGAGCCTCGGGAGTTCCACCGACGCGTCGGCGGATGCAACAGAGGAGAGCGATGGTGCGTCTGCCGCGTCGGCGCACGCATCATCCATCGAGCCTGCTCATAGCGCGACAGCCCCGGCAGCCGCAAATGTCACATCCAACAATGGTCCGGCCAATACGGGCGCTGGCTTTTCATCGACTGCACCGAACGAGATCGGCCAACCCAGCGTCGTAACGGCAGACAACGCCGGCCACGGCAACTCGCAGCACGCTCCGGACCCATCGACTGATGGCTCCAAGCCGGGCAACGGCGTCGGCAATGGCGCCGAGCATCACGACAAGGGCCCGGAGGCTCCGGGAGGGTCAGCGAAGAAGGCAGAACCAGACGGCGCGGAACACGGCAAAGCCGGGCACTCAAACGCACCGGACGCAGCCGATATCGATCCGGGCGCCGCAGCGGCAGCCAGCGCGGGTCATGGCAACTCAAAGCACGCTTCGGAGCCGGGGTCTGCAAAGGCGGCAGCCGACGAATCGACTGAAGCTGGCTCCAAACCGGGCAAGGGCGTCGGCAATGGCGCCGAGCATCACGATAAGGCCTCGGAGCCTGCGGGCGGGGCAGCGAAGAAGGAGGAGCCAGCGGGCGCGGAACACGGCAAACCCGGGCACTCAACCGCACCGGACGCAGCCGATATGGATCCGGGCGCCGCAGCGGCTGCCAGCGCAGGCCACGGCAACTCGCAGCACGCTTCGAAGTCAGAGTCTGCAAAGGCGGCAGCCAGCGAATCAACTGAAGCTGGCTCCAAATCGGACAACGGCGCCGGCAATGGCGCCGATCATCATCACGCTTCGGCTTCTGATGCTGCGCACGGACCTGCGAAGACGGCAGAACCAGGCGGCACGGAACACGGCAAATCCGGGCACTCGAGCGCTGCAAACGCACCGGACGCAGCTGAGACCGATCCGGGCGCCGCAACGGCCGCCAACACGGGCCATGGCAATGCGCAGCACGCTTCGGAGCCGGACTCTGCAAAGGTGGCATCCACAGAATCGACTGAAGCTGGCTCCAAGCCGGGCAACGGCGTCGGCCACGGCGCCGAGCATCACGCTTCGGCTTCGGAGCCTGCGGGGGCAGTGAAGACGGCAGAACCAGCCACCGTGGACCACGGCAACTCGGAGAACGAGTTACACTCAACCTCTGCAAACGCATCGCAAGCAGCCGATATCGGAGAGCCAAGCGTCGCAAGCGGCGGTAACCCCGCACACGGTAACTCGCAGCACGCCGCGCAATCCGCTGCAATCGCATCAGAAGACGCACACCCCGCCAAAGCTGCGTTGGGGACCGGCGGCCTGGACCAAGGACCGGTGTTCCGCTTCGATAGCGGCGCAACTCCTTCTGCTCTCGTTACGGTCGTTGAGCTGAAACAGCTCAATGATCTGCTCGATCCGCACGTTCCACCTGGTCAAGCGGAGGACCTCGTCAAGATCGTCCCTCATGCACTGAGCGGACACGCGGACGATCACGGCAATAACGGCGCGCACCAAGCCATTGTACCTGCGCATCATGATTTGCTGATTTGAACTGTGACCGCGACGGAGGCGATGATCTCGCTCGGCTCCGGCCTCGTGCCGCAAGCTGAGCGAAAGCTTGTCTACCCTTTTCGGTGAGAAAGCTGGTAGTCGCTGGGCGACATTCCATAGACTTTCTTGAAGCATCGGCCGAAGTGCGTCAGGTCGGAGAACCCCCACCCGAATGCAACCTCGCTCACGCTACGCCGCAATTGAACAGGTTCTTCGAGAGCCTGCCGACACTTTTCAAGCCTCTCCCGCAAGATCAGGCGCCCTATGGAAGTATCCTGCGAAGCGAGAATGTTGTTTGCGTAACGGACACTAAGGCCCACGGCATCGGCGACCGACTGAGGATCGAGGTCGGGATCCGCTAACCTCGATTTAATCGTGGCGCGGATTTCCAGGATTGCCATTGCTTTGGTCGAGGAGATGCGGAGCGTGGTGCTCTCGACGGCTTTGGCGAGCGAGAACGCAATCAAATCCAGCATGAAATCAGCAGCCAATCGTCCGCAAACGGGGCGCACCTGTCCGGCCAGACTTGGCAGCGCTGCGCTGAAAGATGAGATCAGAGTGTCATCGGTTGCGCCCACCGGAATTTGTCGTGCGAGCATGCCGCGGGTCTTTCCTACCCGCGCCTGCAGTTCACGTCGAGGTAGCTTTAGGACCAAGGTCCTCGAATCCTCGGAGAACTTTGCTGAATAGGGGAGAGCCGGGTCGAGCAGCGTCATGTCGCCGGGATGCAGAGTGATTTGCCGTCCGTCTTGCTCCACGCTCACAAGACCGCTTGTTTCTCGACAGAAAAGCAATTGGTCGGAACTCATCCGGGAAATATGGGCCTGCGCGTGCTCCACCTTGAGCGGAGAATTCTGGAAGGCGACTAGATCCAGTGCCCCTACCGATCCGACCTCGATCTCCGCTTCGAAGTGAGCCCGCGAGTCGGGGAAAGACTCGTGCTCGACGATCTCCTTGCACGCCACGCTGTGCCAATAGTCGAAGCGATCACGAGGATGCACGTCCCTGGTCGTGAAGATGGTTTGCAATTCACCCTTCCTTAACGGTGCGGCAGCCGAACAGAAGTTCCAACCTGGCCGAGCAAAGCCGCCCCGGAACGGATAGCTTCGCGACTGCACCAGGAGCCTCGTATTGCAGGCTCTCGCGTGAAAGGAAAGAGAGCTCGCGCGAAACCGTGAAAGTACGGAAGGACGAACATCGAAGTCGAGGGGTTCCGATGCACAACCAACCAGTTCAGCGGCAGCTAAAAACCACGTCTTTCTTGCCGGCGAAGCAGCAACCACTTGTCAGAGGCGATGCCTTGAGATCGGTGACTATCGGCTTCCCGGCTCAGGTAAAACACGAACCAAAGAGAGTGCATTTCGATCCGCCACTACGTGCGCGACTTGTCGGCCCGGACGAAGGCCAGAGCACTGAATGCGAAGTCACGACGGTTTGGGACGCCGGCGCGCAGTTGCGTGTGAAGGATCCGCCGCCCGCCCAATTCGTCCTGCAGTTCGCATGGGCACCAACCGTCGTTGCGCGGTTGTGCAGGCGCACCCGCTGCAACGGCGAGGAGGTCTGGGTCGAATACATCAAGCAGCCCCCGTGCTATTCCATGAAGGATGATCAGCGATGAATACAGACATCAACGTTGGGCACTTGTTCTCGAGCCCGTGGGAGCGAAAGCTCGCAAACGACATTGTCGCCGAACTCGAACGCTGCTCAGGTGAGAAGCGGTCCAGCATTGACGAAATGCGCCGATTCCTGGCTATAAAAGGCTATCGCGATCTGCTCGGCCGATTGCAGGCTGCGTGCGAAGGCAAGCGATCTTTCGAGGCGTTGAGGGCGGCAGCACACGCGATGCGATGGTATGCGCTCGAGCGCCCGGCAATGTCCGCTGCAACGTTTCGGACTCCCACGACAGATACTGCTGAATGGCGAGAGGCATTGGAGAGCTTGCGGATGTTTATGACTCAAATCCTGTCCGAGTGCGGATTGCGCGGCACGGCGGCAGACGATGCTCTGCGAATCCTCCGCAGCCTCGTTCGCGGATTCGTCCTGCATGAAGTCATGGACTCGTTCTTCGACACACCTTCCTACGACGAGTGTTACGAGAGCGCGATCGAGATGTTCATAGCCGGTCTGCCAATACTTGCGCGCACGAACCTGAAGGTCGCGAACAGTGAAGGTGGGGATAGCAGAGATTGCGCGGTCTCGTCGCAAAAGTGAGGCAGGCGTCAATCTGTTACCCCCCCCCACGGTCCTGCGGCTGGATGCGCGGTTCTGAAACTGGAACCTCCCTGAAGGCCGGACGCGCCGAAAGCAATGGGCTGCGCCTGCTCTCAAGAACCAACGTTGACGATGCGAGCGCTAGGAACGATCGAAGCAAAGCCGGATTGGGCCCTAAACTTTTTGGAAAGGGCCTCTCATGCGTCCAATCGCGTTCAGCTCCTGCGTAGCAGTCGTGCTATCCATTTCGTCCGCGGTTCATGCGCAATCCGCAACAGAGGATATCAAGTCCAAGGCCCAGCGGCTTGTCGCGCCTCTTGTCGAAAGTCGCGACAGCCGGCTGCGATCGGTCGCAACCTTCGAGCATCAGGTGACCGGGGTTACGGTCGCCCCGGACGGCCGCATATTCGTCAACTTCCCGCGCTGGACAGAGGATACGCCGGTTTCGGTGGCCGAACTCATGCCGGACGGCTCGACCAAGCCATATCCCAATGAGGAATGGAACGGCTGGCGCAACGCGCGAATGTCCGAGGTATCGCCCAATGATCACTTCGTTTGCGTTCAAAGCGTCGTTGCGGACCGGCGCGGATCGCTTTGGGTCGTCGATCCCGCGGCTCCCAATGCCGAGAAGACCGTGAAGGGTGGACCCAAGATCGTCGAGGTCGATCTGAAGTCGAACGTTGTGAAGCGGATCTTTCCGATCGCGGCGGATGTCGCTGGTCCGGCCAGCTATCTCAACGACATCCGTATCGCCCCCGACGGAAAATTCGCCTATCTGACCGATTCCGGTTCGCCCGGCGGCCTGATTGTTCTCAACATCGAGTCCGGGCGGGCTTGGCGTGTGCTCAGCGACGATCCTTCGACCCAATTCGATCCGAGTGTCACTGTGATGTCAGATGGCCAGCCGTTGCGACGGCCGGACGGACGGCAGCCCTTGTTCAATGCCGATAGTCTGGCGCTCACAAAGGACGGCAACACCCTCTATTGGCAGGCCCTGACCGGAAAGACTCTCTACCGGATCGCCACGTCCAGCATCCAGAGTGCTGACGCGGCAGCTCACGCTCGCCCGGAAACAGTGGCAACGACGGAGCCCGTCGATGGGCTCTGGACCGGCGAACATGACGAAATCTATCTGAGCTCGATCGCCGACAATGCCGTCAAGGTCCTCAACCCCAGCGACGGTACCGTGCGACAGCTGTTGACGGATTCGCGCCTGCGCTGGCCGGACACCTTCTCGCAAGGTCCTGATGGCGCAATCTATGTCACCGCGTCGCACATCCAGGATTCGCCCTGGTTCCACATGGCTTGGACGGACAAGAACTTCACGCTGTTCAAGTTCATGCCTGAAGACGCGAACACCGTCGGGTCAAGTCGCGAGCCGAACCGGCAGTAAGCGCACGGCTCCGGAGGCGGCTTAGGACGAGGAGGACAAATGGCCCATTGGGTTGAGCCTATAGCCGGCACGCTGCTGATGGCACTGGTCCTTGCCGACGTATTCCTCACGGTTCTCTACGCACGCGCCGGCACCGGAATTCTCAGCGACCGCCTGGCCAGACTGGTTTGGCTTGCACTGCGCCGGCTTTCCTCGGCCGGCAACGGCAACCATCTGCTTTCATTCTGCGGCCCGTTGATCCTGGTCGCCTTGCTCTTCACCTGGTCGATTTTGCTCGCGCTTGGGGCTGCACTGATTGTGCACCCTCAGCTCGGGACCAGCATTACAAGCAGCAACCAGGAGACACCAACCGACTTCGTGACCGCGCTCTACGTCGCCGGAAGCAGCCTCTCGATCGTAGGCGGCAGCAACTTCGGTCCGCAAAGCACCGGAGCGAAACTGCTGTTTCTTCTGAATTCGGTGATCGGGACATCCGTCATATCGCTCACCATCACTTACCTGATGCAGATCTACGGCGCGCTCAGGAGCAGGAACTCGCTTTGCCTCAAGATTCACGCGCTTTGCGGCGAGACCGGCGATGCCGCGGACCTGCTCGCGCATCTGTTCGCAAATAACCAGTTGAGTGCGGGCTACAACAATTTGTCCGAGTTGGCCGCAGAGGTCACCGATACCAAAGAAGCTCACCACTTCTATCCCGTTCTGTTCTACTTCCGCTTCCCTGAACCGTTCTACTCCGTCTCCCGGTCGTCACTCATCGTCCTCGATGCCGTCTCGCTGATCAGAAGTGCGTTGCCAAAAAACGCCGATTGGCTCAAGCAATCCGGCGCAGTCACCCAACTATGGTCCTCCGCGTTGCTACTCCTTTCGACCCTCAATAACGTGTTCCTGCACGAGAAAGCATCGGCTGAAGCCGACGACGGGGATCGGCAGCTCTGGCAGGTCCGGTTCGACAACGCACGACGGCGGCTGCGGCAAGCTGGGGTCAGTGTCACCGACGATCTTCCGCATTCGTGCGAATCCTACTTGGAACAGCGAAGAAGGTGGGACTGTCTCGTTTGCCTGCTTGGCCATTCCATGGCTTACCAGTCCTCGGACATCGATCCGGCGATACAAAGGGTGTAAACCCCTGCCGGACTCTCGCACCTAGCTCGGTGTCGCGTCTCAGAAAAGGCGGCGCCTTCGGCGGATCAGCCTCATTGGGCGGAATTGTTTCAGGGTTGCAGCCGTGAGAGCAGACGTTGCCGATCCTGATCGCGACGTCGCTGCTCCATCCGCATCCGTTCGAGTTCGCCTTCCGCTTTGGCTGTGTCCTCGTTCTGGCGCTTCATTTCAATGATCAGCGCTTCCTGCTCCGCGAGCCGCCGCTCTCCTTCGACGACGTCGCGCTCGATCTGGCTCAGCTCATCGTATATCGCCGTCGTGTACATCGCGATCCTCGCGCGACCGTGCTGCCAAGCACGCCGCAGATTAGCTTTCGCCTCTTGCAGAGCCTTATCAGGACCGCGCGGTGCGGCCTTGTCCGTAGCGCGAGGCACATGACTTTCAACTCAACCAGCTTCGCGAACGTTCCGGCTGATGCCATTTTTTCCCAGGCGCGCTTCAGCCAAGTTGCAAACAAGCGGTCGGCACAATATCGTCGATCCGACCTCCCTATTCTGACGTCCATCCCCAGGAGCCAACACGATGAATGTGGTCTCAGTGCCCGGCGGGATTCATCGCCCTCCAGGGAAGGTCGATATCCCGTCTGCCTGGCAGGGCGCTGAGATGAAAGCCAATCCTGGTCGATGGTTGATTTCGCTTGCGGCCGGCGAGATCGCCGAACTCGAGGGCGCGGCTGAAACTTATCTTGGCAGAAACAAGAAAATCGCCGAGATCACAAAGGAAAGCTTTCCGCTTCCCCGCTTCGGCGCGCATCTGGAAGAGCTTAAGACAATGCTCCTGGCTGGCCTTGGCTTCGAAGTCATCCGCGGCCTCCCGGTGGAAAAATATAACTTGGAGTTCGCCGCTACGATCTTTTGCGGCGTGGGCGCGCATCTTGGATCGGCGCGATCTCAGAATGCAGCGGGGCACATTCTTGGTCACGTCCGTGACACCGGCGCCGATGCGAAGGATCCGAACACCCGGATTTATCAAACGTCGGAACGGCAGACATTCCACACGGATTCGTCCGACGTGGTTGGATTGTTATGCATTCGCGAGGCGATGGAGGGCGGGGATTCTCTCCTTGTCAGTACGACGACAATCTACAACGAGATGTTTGACAGGCGTCCCGACCTTGCCGCCCTCTTGTTTGATCCGATCGCGACGGACCGGCGGGGCGAGGTGCCGGAGAACGAAAAGCCATATCTTGAAATCCCGGTGCTGAATTGGCATGCGGGGTTCCTGACCGGGTTCTATCAGCGCCAGTATATCGATAGTGCGCAGCGTTTTCCCGATGCGCCGAGACTGATGCCGGCTCACGTCGAGGCGCTCGATCTCTTCGACGCGCTCGCAAATGATCCCGCGCTGCATTTCGGCATGCGGCTTCAGCCGGGTGACATGCAGTTCGTCTACAATCATGCTTTGTTGCATGACCGGACCGGATTCCGCGATTGGCCCGATGCAGGCCAGAAGCGTCATCTGTTGCGCCTTTGGCTCAGCATGGAAGGCGACCGGCCGCTGCCCGATTGTTTCAAGCAGCGCTATGGCTCGATTGAGATCGGTAACCGCGGCGGCATTATCACCAAAGATACCAGTTTGAACGTCCCGTTGGATTGACGTTCCAAGCATTCAGCGATGTCCGCGGAAGTCTCGGATTCTGAGAGTTGCTCGGCTCGCCGTCCTCACCTCGTCTTCTCGATATCGTTGAGCACCCCAGGTCTAGGTCTAGTTCCTGAGGCTCAGCGATTCGTCGAATAGCTGAGCCGGCGGCCCGCCATGGACCGACGCGAACTGATCGAGCGGAACGGCCACCGAAACCGTCAGCAGGCTCGGGTCGACGACTTCTATCGTCAAGACGCGGCCGGACCGAAGATCGCTGATAAAGCGAGGGGTGGCGGGGCCTGCGGCGACGCACGCGTTTGCAAGACACCAGCTGTATGAAAGGTGGAGCGGCTCGTTCTGGTCCACCTTCAAGGTGATACCGGATCGCAGATACATTCCGGGCGGCAGCAGCATCTGAATGCGGCCCTCGGTGGCCCCTGCGTCGATGAGATCGAACCGGATCATTTCCTGCCCGGTATCCATCACGCCGACGTTCGTTGTTCGGCATACTTTTTCCGCACGGGACACTTCGAAGCACAGCTTACGCCAGCCACTCAATCGAATGTCCCGGATATCCCGCTTTCCAAGCGGCTTGACGCCCGAGTTGATAGACATGTCGGGTTTGGTGTCCGACGCCTGTTGAGCCGAGGACCCGGTAAACTGCATGCAAGCGACCAAGATCGTGCACACCCGCGTCGCAACGACCATGAATGAACGCAGCGTCGATTTCTTGCCCCCTCTCATGGATGGGCCTCCAGAAAGCGGCTCACGATGGGCGACCAGATCGGAATGGCCTTCGGGTCGTCTATCAGGAAGTGGCCCTCATTCCCGAACGGCGGAACCAAGTGATATTCGCCTTGTCCGCCTGCGGCATTGTACGCTTCGAGCAATTTTCCCGAGAGCGCCGGACCAAAATAAGTATCGTTCTCCGTGTATATCGACAGCGTCGGGCCGCGAGCAGAAGCACCGAATTCACGCGCCGCCTCGATCAGCTTTTCGGGATTGCAGTTGTTGTTGGGCTTGCCGTCCACACGACCGCCTCGACCGGCTTCGAAGGTGATGACGGCTCGCACACCGGCCGGATTCAAAGACGAGAATGCCAAAGCGCCCCAGCCGCCGCCGGACTGGCCGACGACGATCGTTCCGGACGCAGTCGCAAGCTTTTGGCCGACGACATAATCGATCACCCACTGATTGAGCCTGGCAATTGCGATACCGGCCGTACGAAAGCTTGCGTCGGTGCATTTACCGACGTTGCCGAAATAGGTGCTGAATACGCCCTGGTCCGGCAGATCGATAGCCGAACTACCGAAGCCCGGCCGGATCGGCACGACGACGAGATGTCCGCGCCTGGCGAACCAGAAGGCGGCGTCGCGGAATTCAACCATCGGATAAAAGCTGCGCTCCCTCGGGTCCAATGTCTCGCCGTGGTTCATGACGACCAGAGGGAGCGGCGCATCGACGAGCGGTCTCACCACATAGGCGAGGACCGGGATCGGAAGCGGCAGAACAAGAAGGCGCTCATCCAGGCGCGGTTCCTGGGCATTGCAGGCGTCCGCAGAGAGCATCGCCAGGCAGGCGAATAGAGCCGCAATGCTGTTCATGATTTTCATCACGGGATGCATCTCCAGGGGACGTCCGTCCCATACATTCTACTTTTTCAACCGCATCTCTATGACGTTGATCGCAAGAAGATCGGTGTAGCGACGCTCCATTGTTTCGACGTAGTCGTCGGCAAAGTGCGGACCGCTTTCCTGCGACATCGCCTGCCAGGCTGCTTGCTTCTCGGTGCGGCACGACAATATTGCCAGCCGTGAGACCACTTCAGCAGCTTCATTGGTTTTGGCGAATCGGGCCGCCGTGGCGTCGGCACAGGCCCGCCAATTCTTGATTGCCGTTTTAGAATCTTCCTCAGCCGTCGCGGCGAAGGAGACAAAACACACGGCAGCAGCCAGCATCAGTCTGTACATCGGGTTGCTCCTCAGGTTGATCAAAGCTTCAATTGCAGTGTCACTCGCTATTCTGTCCCGTTATTAGTTGGGAGGAAAAACCGTCTTCCAGTCCCGCTTCATATCGACGACCGTCCAGCCCTTCCGAGCCGACTCGTCCAGTGCCGTGTCCAGCTTGCCGACCTTCGATTCCCGGTCGTAGGCGTACTCACGTTCGGCATCGGTATGATGGACGATTCCGGCAAAGCGGGCACCCGCGCCGGCCGTCGTCCACTGCAGCATCTGCAGGTCGCCGTCGGAGTTGCCGAAGGCGAAGATCGGCCGCCGTCCGAGGAAACGGTTGATGCCGACGGGCTTGCCTGGCCCCTCATCCACGAACTCGATCTTGGGCATCTTGAGCAGGATCGGCCTGCCACCAGGGTCCGTCCGGAACGTCACGACTCCGGACGAGCCGACCACCTGTTCGGGCGGAATGCCGTAGACTCTTTCCGTCCAGGGTCGCATGAATTCGACGCCGCCGGCCGACACGATGAAGGTCTTGAAGCCTTTGCTCCGGAGAAGCGCGAGCAGCTCCAGCATCGGCTGGTAGGTCAGTTCGGTGTAGGGACGCTTGAAACGTGGATGCCGCGCCGTCGCGAGCCAGTCGACGACCGACTTCGAGAACTCGTCGGTGGTCATGCCGCTGTGCGCGACGCCGACGATCTGCATCAGCCCCTTTTCGCCCGAGCCGGCCAGTGCCTTCATGTCTCCGTCGAGCACCGCCTTGAACGGCGGCATCGTCTTCCATTCCGGATGCTGCGGGGCCATCGCCTTGACGCGGTCGACAGCGAAGAAGCCCTGAAAATAGAACGGCTGCTCGGTCCACAGCGTGCCGTCGTTGTCGAACACGGCCACGCGCTCGGGCGCCGGCACGAAGTCCGACCCCCCCTCGGCCGTGACGCGCGCGACGAAATCGTTGATCGAGTTCTTGACCTGGCCGTCGTTCCAGGACGGCAGCGGATCGGTCTGCGCCCACGCAACGCCCCCAACGAAGCAGAGCATCCCCCCGAACAGAAAGCTTGAGACGCTCTTCCAACTCATTGTGCCACCTTCGCTGCCCCAGATCAGGAGGTGGGGCTATAAGCACCGCCTCCATCACTTGATTGATCACGACAAGTCGCGTCGGACGTCAGTTTTTCGTGGCTCCCTGCTGCAGCGCCTGCAACGCCTTCTCGACGCTCAGCGACCCGGAGACCTGGCTCGGTGGGTAGTCCTTGAAGGTCGCGAGGAACTGCCCCATCACAGTCGTTGCGGGCATCATGACCCAGAGCTTCTTGCCCCACCATTCGCCGTAGGAGGTCGATTCGGTCTGATAGCGTTCCCACGGGTCGACGCGCAGGTTGGTCACGATCGGGACGTTGGTGGAATCCTCCTTACCGGAGAACAGATTTCCGACGATGGTCTTGAAGGTGATCTTCCATTCGTCGTAGCGCACCGCCATCAGATCGGCGTTGTCACTGAAATAGAAGAACTCCCGGCGCGGACTTTCGGTCGCCTTGCCTTCGAAGAACGGCATGAAGTTGTAGCCGTCGAGGTGGTTTTTGAAGGTCTTCTCGCCCGCCTTGTAGCCGGTTAGCAGCTTCTGCTTCAGATCCGGATCGCCGCCGGCAGCCGCAACGAGGGTCGGCATCCAGTCTTCGGCCGACATGACGTTGTTGATGATGGTGCCCGGCTTGATGACGCCGGGCCACTTGGCCAGCATCGGCACGCGAAAGCCGCCTTCGTACACGGTGCCTTTTTCGCCCCGGAACGGATGGTTGCCGCCGTCGGGCCAACTGAAGATTTCGGCACCATTGTCGCTGGTGAACATGACGATCGTGTTGTCGGCCACCCCGAGTGCGTCCAGCTTGGCGAGCAGCTCGCCCACGACCCAGTCCAGTTCGGCCATCGCATCGGCGAACAGGCCGAAGCCCGTCTTGCCGTCCCACTGCTTGGAGAGGTGCGTAAAGGAGTGACAGCGCGTGGAGTTGTGCCAGAGGAAGAACGGCTTATTGGCCTTCACCGAGCGGTCCATGAAGTCGCACGAACGCTTCACCAGATCCGGCTCGATGTCCTCCATGCTCACCTTGGCGGCGGGATCCATGCCCGGATGCGGCGGCAGCGGACCCGCGTCCGTGATCTTCTGCTTGCCGACGCGGCCCCAGCGCGGATCCTCCGCCGGATTGTCGACATCGGTAGCGACGCTGCTGATGATGTTGCGCGGGCCGAACCTTTCGCGGAATTTCGCGTCCTTCGGATATTGTGGGTCGTAGGGCTCCTCCAGCGCGTTGAGGTGGTAGAGGATCCCGTGGAATTCATCGAAGCCATGAACCGTGGGCAGATATTCGTTTCGATCCCCCAGATGGTTCTTGCCGATCTGCGCCGTCGCATACCCGAGCGGCTTGAGGAAATCCACGATCGTGGGATCGGAATCCTGCAACCCCTGTTTCGCCGCGGGAAGGCCGACTTTCAGCAGGCCCGTGCGGAACGGCGTCTGCCCCGTGATGAAGGCGGCGCGTCCCGCAGTGCAGGATTGTTGCCCGTAGTAATCGGTGAATAGCGCGCCGTCGCGTGCGAGCCGGTCGATGTTCGGCGTGCTGCCGCCCATCATGCCGCGATGATAGGCGCTGATGTTCCAGATGCCGACATCGTCGGCCATGATCATGACGATATTCGGTTTGCGGCCGCCCGAGGCAGGTGCCGGCACGGGAGTTGGCGCCGCCTTCTGCCCCTGAGCCAACGCGGCGGAAGTCATCGTCGCCGCCGCCACCAGAGCCGACGAGCCCAGCAAGATGTTACGACGGGTATGGGCACGATCTTCGGTCGCCTGCAACTGCGCTTCGTTCTTGTCTTGCTCCTTGGTGTCGTCGGGCATCCTGGGCTCCTTCTCCACTGCGAGGACTGAGAGTTATTCCGCCGCCGGGGCTCTCTTTACGCAGCGAAATCCGAGGTGGCTTGTCGAGGTGTCGATGGGCTCCGCGTGACGCGCGGCCGGCCGGTAGCGCCGGCAGTAGTTCGGCGCGCACAGGTGCGAGCCCCCCTTGATGACCTTGCGCGGGATACGGATGTTCGGCTGGTTCGGATCGAGGCTCGCTTCCTCGCGACCGCCGCGCGGATTCTCAGGAATGCAGCAGGCCTTCGGCGCATCGGCTTCATGCTTCTGGGAGTACCAGTCCGACGTCCATTCCCAGACGTTCCCGATCATGTCGTGGATGCCGTACCCGTTCGGGGGAAACGCGGTCACCGGCGAGGTGCGCTCGTAGCCATCGGCCCTTAGATTCTGTCGCGGAAACTCGCCTTGCCAGGTATTTGCCATGTGCAAACCGCCGGGTGTTAGCTCGTCACCCCAGGCGAACTCGGTGCCATCGAGACCTCCGCGCGCGGCGAACTCCCACTCGGCTTCTGTCGGAAGATCCTTTCCCGCCCATCGCGCATAAGCCAATGCGTCCGAAAACGACACGTGCACGACGGGATGGTCGTCCAGTAATTTGATGTTGCTCTTCGAACCATAAGGATGACGCCAGTTGGCCCCCTTCATGAAGGTCCACCACTGGCTCCAGTCGCGTAGGCCGTTCACGGTTGGCGGTGGCACGAATACCAGTGAGCCCGCATAGAGCATGTGTGGAAGAGCGCCGGGGTAATCTTTCGGATCCGGTGGTATCTCCGCATAGGTCACGTGTCCCGTCGCGTTGACGAACGCCTTGAACTGCCGGTTCGTCACCGACGTGCGGTCGATCCAGAAGCTGTCGACCGTCACGCGATGGACGGGCGCTTCCTCGGGGTAGTGATCATCGGAGCCCATGCGGAACATGCCGCCGGAAATCCGGATCATGTCGTCAGTCCGAGCATCCTCCGACGGTCGGTAGCATTGGTCGGGACGCGGCAACGTCATTGCGGCGACAACTCCAATAACCTCGCAGCGTCATTGATGTGCGCAGCGATGGCCTCGTTGGTCAGGAACTCACTCTTGCTGGGCGCCTCCTGACAGACTGTTCCTCGAGCCTATGCAGGTCAACCTCAAATTGAAGACATATCGATGCGCATTTGCAGTTCATGCGACAAACTGCCCGCTTGAGTTGGAGGTTTGGTCGCCATCGTGGCGATGGCGGTGCAGCGATGTCCGCTACCGCACCATTGTCGGTGGATAAGCGGACATCAGGTTGGGCGGAGTCGAGCACTCCGACCTACGAGGACGCGGCCTCAGCCGCGCTTACTCCTCGTCTTCGTCGTCTTCATCTTCGTCGTCGAGCTCTTCCAGGTGCTCGAGCACCGCGAGCGGCAGCGTCTCGCGAAACAGATCGCCTTCCGCGCCCATCCAGAGACAGATCACGTCGTCGCCCTTCACGTCAGCGACGGTAAGCGGCTGCCCGCCGGATTTCAGCATGACGATATCGCCGGCTTTTAGTTCCATGGATGGTCCTTTCGGTTGATTGACGGTGAAGCTAGCAAACCGGCATGACATGCCGATCACGGGCTACTCGGTCAGTGGATGTGTTGCGGTAGCGCGTATGCGCCGGCCGGGCTGCTGAATCGATCAGAGAGCTTTAGGCCGGAGCGATCCCATCACGAGAGGCAATGGCGCCTGTTCGATGGATGGCGCAAGGGCTCTTCCGTCCCGTGCGTCGCGACCATGACACCATGCGCCTGTTTTGCCCGACGGAGCAACCGATTTTGTCAGATCCGCAGTTTGCGTTTTCCGCAAGTCTTTGATTTTGCTGCGGCCGTCTACTGTGCATGGGGTTGTTTTCGACGTTTTTGCTTGTGCACCCCGATTGCAGTCAGCCCGGCACCAGTTCTGTCAGCGAGCGGATGATGCGGTCGGGCTTGACGATCGAGCCTTCGGGCAGGCCGTCGCCATGCACGTCGATCCAGATCGAGTAGATGCCGAGACGCTGCGGCGTCACCACTTCCCATTCCAGATTGTCGCCGATCATCCAGGTATCCTCGGCGGTGACGCCGAGCGCGTCCATCGCGTGCAGATAGGCGCGCTCCTCGGGCTTGCCGAAACCGTGCTCGCCCTCGATCTGGATGTGGTGGAAGCGATGCGCCAGCTCGAAGCGCTCGACCTTGGCGCGCTGGGTGTCGGCGGCGCCGTTGGTTACCAGCGCGAGCTTGATGCCGAGCGCCTTGAGCCTGTCGATGGCGTCATGCGCGCCGGGGAAGACGAACATCTCCTCCTCGCGATAGCTGGTGAAGCGGTCGGCGAGACGAATGGCGAGCTCGTCGGCCAGGGCGCGGTGACCCGCGGCCGCGAGCGCGGCGAAACCGCCCTTGACGGTGAGGTGCCGAGCCTCGGCGAGCTTGAGCCGCCACGAAGCGTCCGCATTGGCCCAGAAGTTTTTCGCGAAAGCGAGCACGGTGCTTGCGACCAGTTGTGGTGGCAGCGGCGCGAGCTCCTCCGCGAACTCCGCTGTGATCGTGTTCCAGGCGATCTCGGGCCGCGCATAGGCCGACAGGATGGTGTCGTCCATGTCGATCAGCATGGCGCGCGGCAGCGGCCTCGTTGCGGGCTTCATCGTCGTCATGGCCACTTTACCTCCGGCGGCAGCGACGACAGGATCGAATCCACATTGCCGCCGGTCTTGAGACCGAAGATGGTGCCGCGGTCGTAGAGCAGGTTGAACTCGACATAACGGCCGCGCCGGATCAATTGCTCCTCGCGATCCTCCGCGGTCCAGCTTGTCGTGAAATTGCGCCGCACGATGTCGGGATAGATCTTCAGGAAGGCGCGGCCGACATCGCGGGTGAAGGCGAGGTCGGCGTCCCAGTCGCCGCTGTCATGCCAGTCGTAGAAGATGCCGCCGATGCCGCGCGCCTCCTTGCGGTGCGGCAGGTAGAAGTACTCGTCGCACCACTTCTTGTACTTGTCGTAATCGGCGATGCCGTTCGGCTGGGTGCAGGCCTGCTTCATCGCGGCGTGGAAGGCGATGCTGTCGGCATCGTCTTGCGTGCGCCGGCGGTCGAGCACCGGCGTGAGATCGGCGCCGCCGCCGAACCAGGCTTTTGTGGTGACGACGAAGCGCGTGTTCATGTGCACCGCCGGCACGTGCGGATTGCGTAAGTGCGCGATCAGCGAGATGCCGGAGGCCCAGAATTTCGGGTCTTCCGCCGCACCGGGAATCTGCGCGCGAAACTCGGGCGCGAATTCGCCGTGCACGGTGGAGCAATGCACGCCGACCTTCTCGAACAGGCGGCCTGACATCATCGACATCACGCCGCCGCCGCCGGCCGCGCCGGTATGATCGGTGCGCTGCCAGGGCGTGCGCTTGAAGCGGCCCGGCTCGCCCGGATACACGCTCTGCGGGGCATCGTCCTCCAGCCGCTCGAAGCTCGCGCAGATGTCGTCGCGCAGGGCTTCGAACCAGGCGCGTGCGCGGCTCTTGCGGTCTTCGATCACGCTCGGGTCCATTGTGGATGCCATTCTCTCAACCCTGCGGACCGTAATAGGTGCAGCTCTCGTTGCAACTGTCGCGGTGGATGCTGACGCGGGTGAGCTTGCCGATAGGGGCCAGCCGCTCCCAGACGAAGCGCGAGAGGTTTTCCAGCGTCGGTGTGCCCAGTGCCTCGATCTTGTTGAGGTACTTGTGGTCCAGAATCATGCGCACGTCCTCGATGGCGCGCTGGACCAGGCCGAGGTCGACCACCATGCCGGTTTTGGGATCGGGCGTGCCGCGCAGCGTCACCTCGGCGCGGAAGGAGTGGCCGTGGATCTCTTCGCTGGCGGCCCCAAACGTCGTTCCCGACAATGAGTGCGCCGCCTCGAAGCGAAACGATTTCGTCAATTCCCACATCTGTTCGAAAAACCAATCCTATCTGATACCGAGCGACTTATGCGTCTGGACGCTGAGCCGCCATTGCGGATGATTGAGGCAATAGTCGATCGCGCCCGCGGTGTTTTGGGCGACCTCGGGCCCGTCCATCGGCTGCAGCGAGAAGCGCTCGAAGGCGAGGCTCGCGAAGGCCTCCGGCATGGCGAGCGGCTGCGGATAGACCAGCTTCAGCTCGTGGCCGCGCCGGATCACCAGATCGCTGCCGCCCTTCGGACTGACGCAGATCCAGTCGAGCCCCTCGGGCGGGGCGATGGTGCCGTTGGTCTCGACCCCGATCTCGAAGCCGCGTGCATGGAGCGCGTCGACCAGCGCGGTATCGACCTGAAGCAACGGCTCGCCGCCGGTGAGCACCACATAGCGGTTGTCGGTGGAGGCTGTCCATTGCGCGGCGATGGTGTCGGCGAGTTCCGCGGCCGAGCCATAGCGCCCGCCGAGCGTGCCGTCGGTGCCGACGAAATCGGTGTCGCAGAATTTGCAGGTGGCCGCGCTGCGATCCGCCTCGCGCCCGCTCCAGAGGTTGCAGCCGGCAAAGCGGCAAAATACGGACGCGCGCCCGGCATGGGCGCCTTCGCCTTGCAGGGTCAGGAAGATTTCCTTGACCGCGTAACTCAACCGTCTCTCCTCAACATGTCAGACTTGCGGGTTCCGGAGCTGCCGCAGCGCTTCGCCTGCGGCCATCGCCGCGGTCATGGCGACATTGAGCGACCGCAGCCCCGGAGCGATCGGGATCACCAGCCGCGCGTCCGCGGCGTCGACCACCGCCTCGGTGACGCCGGCACTCTCGCGCCCGAATAGCAGGATGTCCGCCGTCTGGTAACGGAAATCGCGGTAGTCGGTCGCGCCTTTGGTGGTGAACAGCAGCAGGCGGGCGCCCTGCGCCGCCCGCCATTGCTCGAATTTCGACCAGGAGTCGTGCCTGACGATGCTGACCTGATCGAGGTAGTCCATTCCCGCCCGGCGGAAATGCCGGTCCGAGACGGGGAAGCCCGCCGGTTCGATGATATGGGCGGCCACGTCCAGACAGGCGCAGAGCCTGAGAATCGTGCCGGTGTTCTGGGGGATGTCGGGTTGGAAAAGTGCGATCTGCATGGGCTGTGCAAGGCCTATATTGGGTTCGGTGCGGGCCGGAAATGTCTCAATAAAACATCGCTGGCCGCGGAATTCGTGCATTGCACGCTCCCGCGCCGATAGCGGGCTTGCGCTCGCCCGGCAAGGGTGCCAATAGAACGATTCTGGACTGCTGTTTTCGCCTTGTTTTGGTGGGGGCACGTGAAGTTCTGCCGCCGCGGGGGGCCGCGGGCGCCGGCAGGCTGTTCTGGGGACCTTGGGGGCTCCTGGAGCGGTTCCGCCGGCTGCATAAGAAGAAAGGGTTGGAATCGTGACGACAGCGTCTTCGGCGGACCATCCGACACGCCGTGATTTCTTATTCGTTGCAACGGGGGCAGCTGCAGCAGTAGGGGGCGCAGCTGCGCTCTGGCCCTTTATCTCCCAAATGAATCCTGATGCGTCGACCATCGCCGCCGGTGCGCCGATCGAGGTCGATCTCAGCCCGGTCGCCGAGGGGCAGGACATCAAGGTGTTCTGGCGCGGCAAGCCGATCTATATCAGCCACCGCACCAAGAAGCAGATCGACGAGGCGCGCGCCGTCAACGTGGCGAGCCTGCCCGATCCGCAGTCCGACGAGGCCCGGGTCAAGTCCGGCCATGATCAGTGGCTGGTCGTGATCGGCATCTGCACCCATCTCGGCTGCATCCCGATCGCCCATGAAGGCAATTACGACGGGTTCTTCTGCCCCTGCCATGGTTCGCAGTACGATTCGTCCGGCCGCATCCGCCAGGGGCCCGCGCCCGCGAACCTGCCGGTGCCGCCGTACCAGTTCGTTTCCGACACCAAAATCCAGATCGGCTGAGCTTCGGGCCCTCGTCCGAAGCTTCGCGCCGTCTCGTCGTACTATTTCCTCAGGATCGCATCATGAGCGGACCATCCGACTACCAGCCGAGCAATCCGGCCCTGCAATGGATCGAGCGACGTCTGCCGATCCTCGGCCTCATGCACTCCTCCTTCGTGGTCTATCCCACCCCGCGCAACCTGAACTATTGGTGGACCTTCGGCGCTATCCTCTCCTTCATGCTGGGGATTCAGATCCTGACCGGCGTGATCCTGGCGATGCACTACACGCCGCATGCCGACCTCGCCTTCAAGTCGGTCGAGCTGCTCGTCCGTGACGTCAATTACGGCTGGCTGCTGCGCAACATGCATGCCGTCGGCGCCTCGATGTTCTTCGTCGCCGTCTACGTCCACATGCTGCGCGGCCTCTATTACGGCTCCTACAAGGAGCCGCGCGAGGTGCTGTGGATCCTCGGCGTCATCATCTACCTGCTGATGATGGCGACGGGCTTCATGGGCTACGTGCTGCCGTGGGGCCAGATGAGCTTCTGGGGCGCCACCGTCATCACCAATCTGTTCTCCGCCATTCCCTATGTCGGCGAGAGCATCGTGACGCTCTTGTGGGGCGGCTATTCGGTCGGCAATCCGACGCTGAACCGCTTCTTCTCGCTGCACTATCTGCTGCCGTTCCTGATCGCGGGCGTCGTCGTGCTCCACGTCTGGGCGCTGCATGTCTCCGGCCAGAACAACCCTGATGGCGTCGAGCCCAAGACGGAAAAGGACACTGTTCCGTTCACGCCGCATGCGACCATCAAGGACATGTTCGGCGTCTCCTGCTTCATGCTGCTCTACGCCTGGTTCATCTTCTACATGCCGAACTATCTCGGCGACGCCGACAATTACATTCCGGCGAACCCGGGCGTGACGCCGCCGCACATCGTGCCGGAATGGTATTATCTGCCTTTCTACGCGATCCTGCGTTCGATCCCGAACAAGCTCGCGGGTGTGATCGGGATGTTCTCGGCGATCATCATCCTGTGCTTCCTGCCCTGGCTCGATGCTGCCAGGACCAAATCGTCGAAGTACCGTCCGCTGGCCAAGCAGTTCTTCTGGATCTTCGTCGCGGTCTGCATCCTGCTCGGCTATCTCGGCGCGCAGCCGCCGGAAGGCATCTATGTGATCGCCGGCCGGGTCCTGACGTTCTGCTACTTCGCCTACTTCCTGATCGTGCTGCCGCTGCTCTCGCGCATCGAGAAGCCGCGGCCGGTGCCGAACTCGATCTCGGACGCCGTCCTGGCCAAGACCGGGAGCAGGTCGACGCCGATGGTGTCGAGCGCGATCGTGCTTGCGCTGGCGGGTGCGTTGTTTGCGGGCTCAGCCGACAGCGCGCGTGCCTCCGAAGGCAGCGACAAGCCGCCGGGCAACAAATGGTCGTTCGCCGGTCCGTTCGGCAAGTACGACCGCGGCGCATTGCAGCGCGGCCTGAAGGTCTACAAGGAAGTCTGTGCCAACTGCCACGGCCTGTCCTACGTCGCCTTCCGCAACCTCGCGGAAGCCGGCGGTCCCGGCTATTCGGTCGCGCAGGCTGCTGCCTTCGCCTCCGACTACAAGGTCAAGGATGGCCCGAACGACGCCGGTGATATGTTCGAACGCGCGGGCCGGCCGGCGGATTATTTCCCCTCGCCATTCCCGAACGAGCAGGCCGCGCGTGCCGCGAATGGTGGCGCGGCGCCGCCGGATCTGTCGCTGATCACCAAGGCGCGTTCCTACGGTCGCGGTTTCCCCTGGTTCATCGTCGACTTCTTCACCCAGTATCAGGAGCAGGGCCCGGACTACGTCTCGGCGCTGCTCCAGGGGTTTGAGGACAAGGCGCCCGAAGGCGTGACCATCCCCGAGGGGTCCTACTACAACAAGTACTTCCCGGGCCACGCCATCAAGATGCCGAAGCCGCTCAGCGACGGCCAGGTGACCTATGACGACGGCTCGCCGACCACGGTCGCGCAGTACGCCAAGGACGTCACCACGTTCCTGATGTGGACCGCCGAACCGCACATGGAAGCGCGCAAGCGCCTCGGCTTCCAGGTGTTCATCTTCCTGATCATCTTCGCCGGCCTAATGTACTTCACCAAGAAGAAGGTCTGGGCCGACTCGCACTGAGCGGCCCGAGCCGAGAATGAAGAGGCCCCCGAAAGGGGGCTTTTTTGTTGGGCACGAGAGTGTGTTGTCAGGCGCGATTGCCTATCGCGCGCTCAAACGCCAAAATGCCGCGAATCCAAAAACTCGTCGGAGGACACCATGGGAACCGCCATCACCTTCAAGCGCCCGGACGGCAAGGACGCATCGGGCTATCTCGCCAATGCCGCGCGCGGCAACGCGCCGGGCGTGGTGGTCATCCAGGAATGGTGGGGTCTGTCGGACCAGATCAAGGGCCTGTGCGACCGCTTCGCGCTGGCCGGGTTCGATGCGCTGGCGCCCGATCTCTACAAGGGCAAGGTGGTGCCGTATCACGACACCGACGCCGCCGGCAAAGAGATGAACTCGCTCGACTTCATGGACGCCACCACGCAGACGGTGCGCGGCGCCACGCAATATCTGTCGCGCAACGGCGCCAAGGTGGGGCTAACAGGCTTCTGCCTCGGCGGCGCCGTCACCATCATCGGCTCGGTGCATGTGCCGGAGCTCGCCGCCGGCGTGGTGTTCTACGGCATCCCGCCCGAGCAGGCGGCCAAGCCCGCCGACGTCAAGATCCCGCTCCAGGCCCATTTCGCCAACAAGGACGATTGGTGCACGCCGGAGCTGGTCAACGGCTTTGAAAAGGCCATGAAGGCCGCCGGCAAGTCGCTGGAGCTGTTCCGCTATGACGCCGAGCACGCTTTCGTCAACGAGCAACGCCAGGCCGTCCACGATCGCGAAGCCGCCGAGCTCGCCTGGGGCAGGGCGACGGAATTTTTCCGGAAGCATCTGGGGTAGGCTGTGCGGCGGCGCGCCGCGATCTGCGCTAGCGCCGCATCGCGTTTGAAAATCGATCACTGCAATCATAGAGTGCAGTCGCAGAGGTTTCCACCATGCGACTGCAGGAGAGCACGATGATTGTGGACGGCCGCTTGACCAAGGTTGTGGTGTCCCGCGAAGCGCTGGAGGCGGCTCGGGGCCCCCAGAAGGCCCATTATCTCACTGGCGCTGTGGTCGACTATGTCAGCCGAATTCAGCATTTCGGCGTCTACACGAGAGGTGAACTCCCGGCCGTGGCCATACAGGCCTATCATGCCGACTTCTATCTCGCTCAGGTCTGCAACGGCGGTCACAGCCAGTTCATCGGCAACACAGGGCTCGCGATGCTCCCAACGACGTCCGGCGACGCACTCGCTGGATTGGAGGCGATGGGAGCGAGCGCGCAACACCAGATCTTGCAGGAGATGATCGCCTGGGTAGAGGCACATCCCGACGAGGCTGCGCTGCAGACCGGATTCGAAAACCGCGCCGCGGCGCTCAGCGCGCTTGATAAGCGCTTCTATGCGGTAGAACGAGAGCAACCAATGATACCGCTTGCGGCCCGATGGATCGCGAACTGGCCCGAATTGCACGCCGTCGCGCAGGAGCAGTATGCTTCCGAAATCGAGCGGCTTGCGCTGCTTAACCCACATCTGTCCCACCGCCGGATCTGGCAAAGCGTTCGCCACATCAGCTTCCAGATGACTGACGATTTGCAGATCACGGTCGCGGCGGCCTGCGGGGCGGTGAGGCCTGACCCGGAGCTCAAGGTCATGGTGCTTCCAGGATTCGACACGGATGTGGAGGGGCAGCAATGCACGGCGTTCGGCGTAAGGACCAACAAGGGCTCGCGGCTATGCGTCTTTGACGAGGCGGGTGGACGACTTTATGAACTTGCGACGCCCCCTACGATAGTGGGCGCGCGGCTGTCGACTGTGGGGACTGACACGATCCAGAATTTCTTGAGAATTGCCGAGCAAAACCTTGCGGCCGAAGCGATCGACCTGCTGTTGCGGAAGTTAAGTCTGGATCCCGCCGCGGCGATCACGGCCTTGAGTGTGAGCGACGATCGAGCGAGTTGGTGTGCGGTCACAGGAGAGACCAGCGTTTTGGTCGAAACCTTTGGCGACCGCGCCCAGGTCATCGGATCTGACGGCGAGCTCGTGCTCACGGTCATGCGAGACGCAATCGAGCGTCATGCCGGCGACGCGGCCGTGGGGCGCGCCAGCCTGCAAGACCGGCGATAACGCTCGTTGCGATTTGCGCCATTTTGCCGGTCGAGCCTGCCCAGCGGCTCTTGACGTCGTTCCCGCGCCATGGTGAGTATCCGCCGATGAGCACCGCCGTCCGCCCAGCCCGTCTTTGGTGGCGCACCTCCTGAGAGGTGGCCGGTGCGATTTATTCTCCCAAAATCGTCTGAGGTCGCCCACGCAGTGCGGCGGCCTGATCGTTTGTCCTGTGTGGCGTTCCCTCGACAAGTTTCGTAAGAGGACCCCATGAACAGGACCGTCTTTGCCCTTCCGGCTCGAAGCGACTATGTGACCCGCGCGGGGCTTGCGGTCACGCGCGTGGCGGAGCAGTTTTCCGGCGGCGCCAACCGGCTCGACGATCTCGTCAACCTGCTCGACCGTCGCCGCGGCGTGGTGCTGTCGTCGGGTACGACCGTGCCCGGCCGTTACGAGAGTTTTGACCTCGGCTTCTCCGATCCGCCGCTCAAGCTCGAGACCACCGGCGTCAATTTCAAGCTGGAAGCGCTGAACGCGCGCGGGGAGGTCCTGATTTCCTTCCTGGCCGACGTCTTGCGCGAACCCTGCGTCGTGATCTCCGAGAAGACGCCCACGCGCCTTGCCGGTCATATCATCCGCGGCGACGCCCCGATCGACGAAGACCAGCGCACGCGGCGCGCCAGCGTGATGTCGCTGGTGCGCGATCTCGTCGCCGCTTTCTCCGCCAATGACGACGGGGTGCTGGGTCTGTTCGGCGCCTTCGCCTACGACCTCGTGTTCCAGATCGAGGATCTCGTACAGAAGCGCGCGCGCGAGAGCGACCAGCGCGACATCGTGCTCTACGTCCCCGACCGCCTGCTCGCCTATGACCGCGCCACGGGCCGCGGCGTCGTGCTCACTTACGATTTCGCCTGGAAGGGCAAGTCCACCGCGGGCCTGCCGCACGAGACTGCCGAGAGCCCGTATCTCAAGACACCGCGCCAGGGTTTTGCCGATCACGCGCCCGGCGAATATCAGGCTACGGTCGAGACCGCGCGCGCCGCCTTTGCGCGTGGCGATCTGTTCGAGGCGGTGCCGGGGCAGCTCTTCGCCGAGCCCTGCGACCGCTCGCCGGCGGAAGTGTTCCAGCGGCTCTGCGTCATCAACCCGTCGCCGTACGGCGCGCTGATGAATCTCGGCGAGGGCGAATTTCTCGTCTCGGCCTCACCGGAAATGTTCGTGCGCTCGGACGGACGCCGGGTCGAGACCTGCCCGATCTCGGGCACCATCGCGCGCGGTACCGATGCGATCGGCGATGCCGAGCAGATCCGCCAGCTCCTGAACTCCGAGAAGGACGAGTTCGAGCTCAACATGTGCACCGACGTGGACCGCAACGACAAGGCGCGCGTCTGCGTTCCCGGCACGATCAAGGTGCTGGCGCGCCGGCAGATCGAGACCTATTCAAAGCTCTTCCACACCGTCGACCATGTCGAAGGCATGCTGCGTCCCGGCTTCGATGCGCTCGATGCCTTCCTCACCCATGCCTGGGCCGTCACCGTCACCGGCGCACCAAAACTCTGGGCGATGCAGTTCGTCGAGGATCACGAGCGCTCGCCGCGTCGCTGGTATGCCGGCGCGATCGGGGCGGTGAATTTCGACGGCAGCATCAACACCGGCCTCACCATCCGCACCATCCGGATGAAGGAAGGCCTCGCGGAAGTGCGTGTCGGCGCCACCTGTTTGTTCGACTCCGATCCCGCCGCCGAGGACCGCGAATGCCAGGTCAAGGCCGCGGCCCTGTTCCAGGCGTTGCGCGGTGATCCGCCGAAGCCGCTGTCGGCCTTCGCGCCCGATGCCACCGGAAGCGGCAAGCGGGTGCTGCTGATCGACCATGACGACAGCTTTGTGCATATGCTGGCCGATTACTTCCGCCAGGTCGGTGCCGACGTCACCGTGGTCCGACATGTGCATGCGCTCGACATGCTCAAGCAGAAGCGATGGGATTTGCTGGTGCTGTCGCCCGGCCCCGGCAGGCCTGAGGATTTCGGGATCAAGAAGACCATCGACGCGGCGCTAGAGAACAAGCTGCCGGTGTTCGGCGTCTGTCTCGGCGTCCAGGCGATCGGCGAATATTTCGGCGGCGAGCTCGGGCAGCTCACGCATCCCGCCCACGGCCGGCCCTCGCGGGTGCAGGTGCGCGGCGGGCGGCTGATGCGCAATCTGCCGAACGAGATCATCATCGGCCGCTATCACTCGCTCTACGTCGAGCGCGACAGCATGCCGGAGGTGCTATCCGTCACCGCCAGCACCGAGGACGGCGTCGCCATGGCGCTGGAGCACAAGACCCTGCCGGTCGCCGGCGTGCAATTCCATCCGGAATCGCTGATGTCGCTCAGCGGCGAGGTGGGCTTACGAATTGTCGAGAACGCGTTCCGCCTGGATGCGCGCGCTGATTGAGAGGCACCATGACTTTTGACCACGATCTGAAGGCGAGCGTCCGCACCATCCCGGACTACCCGAAACCCGGGATCTTGTTCCGCGACATCACCACGCTGCTCGCAGATGCGCGTGCGTTCCGCCGCGCGGTCGACGAACTCGTCAATCCCTGGGCCGGCAACAAGATCGACAAGGTCGCCGGCATGGAAGCGCGCGGCTTCATCATCGGCGGCGCGGTGGCGCACCAGGTTTCGGCCGGTTTCGTGCCGATCCGGAAAAAAGGCAAGCTGCCACACACCACCGTGCGCATCGCTTACTCTCTCGAATACGGCATCGACGAGATGGAGATGCATGTCGACGCCATCCAGCCCGGCGAGCGCGTGATCCTGGTCGACGACCTCATCGCCACCGGCGGCACCGCGGAAGGCGCGGTGAAATTGCTGCGCCAGATCGGAGCCAATGTGGTCGCCGCCTGCTTCATCATCGACCTGCCGGACCTCGGCGGCGCCGCCAAGCTGCGCGCGATGGACGTGCCGGTGCGCACGCTGATGACGTTCGAGGGGCACTGAGCGGTCGCCGCTGGCGACGTTCAGATCGGCTCGGCCTTCAGCTCCGACAGCCAATGCAGCGTGCGCTCTTTGAGCAGCGCATTCCTGACATAGGCGGTCTCCTCATCCTCCAGACGCTCACATTCGCCAAACGTCAGGCCTGCCTCGCCATGCCTGTTCCAGGCAGCCTGGAGGCTACGGCAGGTGTGGCTACCCTGGCGCAGCGAGAACCAGATGCGGTTCTGGATTGTCTCGAGGTTTGGGGCTTGGCCGATCCAGGCCTCGCCCGAGGCCGCGCAGCGGACGACGTAGATGCCTGCAACGGTCTTCCGCTCCTTGTAGGCGGCGATCGCTGCTTTCCGGTTGATGGTCACGGTGAAGAGGCCTTGCTGAGGACGCTGGTGCGTCAACTCCGTAACCGCAGAGCCTCTCCGAGTCAATATTATCCGGGTAAAATATTCAGGACCGTTGCAGGATCAGGCTGAGCTCGAGCTCGCGGAAGGCGAGATAGTTCCGCCGGGTCCACTGGTGCAGCTCGGTCGAGGCATCCTTCTCCTGGCGCAGGTAGCCGGTGAAGGAGAAGTTCAGGCGGCCGATATAGGTCTTCAGGAACCCGGGCAGCGCGGGCAGTCGGAATACCCGTCCGGTAGCCATCGCGGCCGGTAGTTCACCGCGCACGATGTGCTCGTTGTCCACCGTGATCAGGTTGATCCGCGGGATCTGTTCGCGCAGCATCTCGTGGGCGCGGGCCGAGACGCGGTCGGTGTCGGCGACGAACAGGATCATCGGCGCGACGTGGCGACGCGCCGCCTCTTTCAACAGGCCGATCTCCTCCGTCATCTTGAAGAACTCGTCAAAGGCATGGAAGCCGAGGTCGATCACCTTGGCAACCCCGTCATCGACGATGACGCGATCCATCAGCTGCATCTTGCCATAGGTGTCGATCACGTCGGCGGTCTCCGTGATCTTCGGCAGATAGTCGAGCAGCGACGGCTCCTTCAGGTTGACGTCGAAGGCCACGACGTTGCCGTTCTTGAGCAGCAAAAATTCGCTCAAAAGCCGCGCCAGCAGGGTCTTGCCGACCTGCGGGCGGGGCGAGCAAATGATGTAGAGGGGCGTCGCGGACATCGATAGCTATATCAGTCGAACTCGGCGACCAATCCAGCCGTATCCGCCCGGCTTGCGCAACTATTTTTCGCTGTTGCGGGCCCCGGATTTCGTCGAGCCGACGATATCGGTCAGCCGGATCCGGTCGAACTCACTCCAGACGTTCGCAAGCCAGTGTCGGACATAACCGCGCAGCACGAACGAGTAGTTCGCGGCCTCGTCGTTGATGCCCTTGTTGGCGACGAATTTCAGGAATGGGACGGAGGACACCTCGACCTGCTCATAGGCCATTTCGTTGAGCTTGGGGATGGTCAGCTCGGTCGCGTCCTTGATGCGGTTGAAATACGATTGGTATGTCGCCTGATCCCACTGGAAGAACTGGGTATCGTTGATGAAGTTCTTCACCAGGAAGTATTTGGCGCCCCCCATGAAGCCCGCGGTCTCGGCGATCTCGTCCAGCGAGGCGATCGAGGGTCCGAGGATGTGAAACACGGCAAAGGTGATCTGGCCGGCCTTGGCGGCGTCGAGGAAACCGATGTCGCGCAAGGAGGCGAGCGCCGGCGAGAGCAGGCCGGCGCGGACGTCGATCACGGTGACCGACGGGCTCGTCGCGTTGAGCGTATCGAATATCTTCATCTGATCCGACGTCGTCGTCATGTCGACGATCTCGGTGATGTCAGGGTGGAAGCGCTTCAGGGTTCCGCGCGGCGATTCGGTGTCGAAGGCACGCGTCGGCACGTTGTTGGCGGAAAAATAATCGAGCAAGGTGCGCGACACGGTGGTCTTGCCGACCCCGCCCTTGTCCGCGCCCACCACAACCACTGCCGGCTTTGCCATTGCTGTCCCCTAACGCGCCCCCCCGATCGCGAAGTCGCAATCGGCCGGGCCCCAAATCGATGTCGCAAAGATGTCCCAAGTCTGCTGTTGGGCGCGAACATGGCAGAAACAAGGGAGAATTCAATTCCGCAGGCCCCAGTTACGGCAATTCCCGAGGTTTTTCCCAATCGCGACGAATCCTGCCGCGCGTGGCGTCAAATCGCCTCAATGGCGGCCCCAAGGACCCATGGGATTGCCCAAGGATTTGCCTATCGGGTTGCCGTTGCCGGTTCCGGCGGAGCTGGGTGCGGGCACTGGCGGCGGACCGGCCGCGCCGCCTGCGTCGTTCCGAGGACCTTGCCAAGGACCCTGGCGCAGCGGCGGTGGGGTGTTCTGCCGGTCGGCTTGCGTGTCCGGCTCCTCGGTCTCGTCGGCGGAAGGCGGCAGCGGGCCAGGATCATGGCCGCCGGCGAACTTGACCAACGCATCGACCCGCGACTGCACCGAGGGGTGGGTCGCGAACAAATCGGCGAAGCCCTCGCGCGGATTGTCGACGCAGAGCTCCATCACCGCCGATGTTGCGCCCGGCAGCTCGCCGCGGTTCTCGATCTTACGCAGCGCCGAGATCATGGCGTCCGGGTTTTTCGTCAGCTCGACGGAGCCCGCGTCCGCAAGATATTCGCGAGAGCGCGACAGCGCGAGCTTCACCACCTGCGACAACAGCCAGGCCACCACGATCAGCACGACCGCGATGATGATCACGATCACCGCGCCGCCCCCGGAACTCTTGCTGTCGCTCGACGACGAGGACGATCGTGACGACGAGGAGGAACCCGACGACCACGAGCCGCCGGAGCTCCAGCTGAAATTCGTGAACAGGCGGAAGAACAATTCGCCGAAGAACCCGACCACGCCCGCGATGATGACGGCGACCACCATGAGCTGCACATCGCCATTCTTGATGTGGGTCAGCTCGTGGCCGAGCACCGCCTCGATCTCCTTGTCATCAAGCGCATTGAGAAGACCGGTGGTGACGGTGACCGAATATTGCCGCGGGTTGAGGCCGGTCGCGAACGCATTCAGCGCCGGGCTCTCCATGATCTTCAGCTTCGGCATCGTGATGCCGCGCGAGATGCAGAGATTTTCAAGCAGATTATAGAGCCGCGGCTCTTCCTGCCGGGTGACGTCGTGGCCACCGGTCACCGCATCGATCATCGACTGGTGGAAGAAATAGGCGATCACGATCCAGGCCGCTGCCACGACGGTCGCAACCGGTGCGGCGACTTTCAGATCATAGAAGGCGCGTCTCAGATAATGGACGACGGTCTCGTCGCCATTGATGACGACTTCGGCGATCAGCGCGCCGGCATAGACCAGCACATAGACCAGCGCGAACAGGCCGGCGAGCAGCAGCATCGAACGCAACTTGTTCGAGGCGATGTGCGTGTAGAGACCATACGCGGCCATGACGCGATGCCCTGCCGGCCTATCGGCTCAACTCAGAACTTCACCTGTGGCGTGGCCTCGACCTCGGTACGGCTGGCGCCGAGATCGAAGAAGTCCTTCCTGGTGAAGCCGAACATGCCGGCGAACAGGGCGGCCGGCATCTGCTGGATGCCGGTGTTGTATTCCTGGACCGCGCTGTTGAAGAAGCGGCGGCTGGCCGCGATCTTGTTCTCGAGATCGGACAGCTCGCTGGCGAGTTGCTGGAAATTGGCGTTGGCCTTGAGGTCGGGATAGGCCTCCGACAGCGCGATCAGCCGGCCGAGCGCACCGGAGAGCTGGGTCTCGGCCGCAGACACCTGCGCCGGTCCCTGCGCCGACATCGCCGAATTGCGCGCCTTGATGACGTCGTCGAGCGTGCCACGCTCATGCGAGGCATAGCCCTTCACGGTCTCGACCAGGTTCGGGATCAGATCGTGGCGCTGCTTGAGCTGCACGTCGATATCGGCAAAGGCCTGGCCGACGCGCTGGCCCAGCGCCACCAGCCGGTTGTAGGCGGCGAAGGCAAAGAACACGAGGACGACGATAACGCCGAGAACGATCCAGCCGGTCGACATGGAGAACTCCTGAAGGGGGAAGAAGGCGGGCGCTAGGGTAGACCAAATTGGCGCGGAGCGAGAGCCCGGCGCAGAGGGGAGCTAGGATTGGTCGGATGAGGGACTATCCGAGTTCAAGGCGAAAGCGGCGGAGGAGGTTAACTTTCGGACAGGTCGGCATCACCCCAGCGCCAGCGGCGGGCGCTTGCATAGGCGGCCTTGTCGCGACGTGGGACCTTGGCGAGTTCGACGCCTTGCTCGCTGCAGAGCTTTGCCGTGATCTCGGCCTTGCCGACCTCCGGCGGCGCCAGCACGCGCGCGGCGCGGGTTGCGGGCGGCGTACGGGTCAGCGCCACGTAGATGTATCGCTCGTCCTCGAACGGCACCTCGGCACCCTTGATCTGGCGATGAGCCTGCGAGCGCGGCAAGCGCTGTGAGAAATGGCACCAGTCGGGAGCCGCCAGCGGACACGGCTTTTCGTGCGGGCAGGGTGCGGCGACATAGGCCCCCGCCGCGATCAGTTGCTGGCGCAAAGCGAGGATGCGCGCGTAGCCGGCGGGCGTGCCGGGCTCGATCACGACCAGCGCGTGGCGCGCTTTCGCCCACATCGTTTCCGCGAGCTTGCGTCGATCGCCCTCTCTGAGCTCGCCAATGACATAACTCGCGACGACGAGATCCGCTGGCGAAACTTCGGCGAGGTTCGCGCCGGCATCGCCGGGCAGGTAGCGGCAATCCGCCAGACGCGTGCTGTCGCGCGCCAGGTCGAGCGCGAGACGGCTCAGCGTGGCGTTGGCGTCGAGCAGGGTGAAATCTTGCAGCGATGAAAACGCCTCTGCCGCGGCCCAGCTCGCGGTGCCCGGACCTGCGCCGACGTCGAGCAGCGTTTCCGGAGCGAGGTCCGGTACGATCTCAGTCAGCGCATTCAGACTTGCCGCCACCGCCGCGTAGGTCGCCGGCATGCGCGCGAGCGCATAGGCGAGCGCGTCGGCATCGGACTTGATCGTGCCGGAGCCGCCGCCTGCGCGATAGGTGGTGGAGATTTTCTGCGATCGCTGCGCAGCGTCGGTGCGCGAGAAGCCCTGGAGCTTGCCGTCGAGGGCCGCCTTTAGCTCAGCGGGAAGCGTGGGCGAGATCATCTTAATTCGCCGTCATTCCGGGCGGGCGTAGCGCGAACCCGGAATCTCGAAATGGTGGCGCGAGATTCCGGGTTCGATGCTGCGCACCGCCCCGGAATGACGGCCAAAAAATCACGCCACGTTCTGGTCGAGAATGTCCACCGCCTCTTGCAGGTTCACCGACACCAGTTGCGAGACGCCGCGTTCCGCCATGGTGACGCCGAACAGGCGGTTCATCCGCGCCATCGTGATCGGGTTGTGGGTGATGATGATGAAGCGCGTGTCGGTCGAGGCGGTCATCTCGTGCAACAGATTGCAATAGCGCTCGACGTTGTGGTCGTCGAGCGGCGCGTCGACTTCGTCCAGCACACAGATCGGCGAGGGATTGGTGAGGAACACCGCGAAGATCAGCGCCATCGCCGTCAGCGCCTGCTCACCGCCCGAGAGCAGCGACAGCGTCTGCGGCTTCTTGCCCGGTGGCTTGGCGATGATTTCGAGGCCGGCTTCGAGCGGATCATCGCTCTCGATCAAATGCAGCGCGGCTTCGCCGCCGCCGAACAGCTCGACGAACAGACGCTTGAAGTGGTTGTTGACGACCTCGAACGAGGTCAGGAGCCGCTCGCGCGCCTCCTTGTTGAGGCTCTGGATGCCCTGGCGCAGCCGCTTGATGGCTTCGACGAGGTCATCGCGCTCGGTGACCAGGCCGTTGTGCTGGGTCTCGACCTCGCGCAGCTCTTCCTCGGCGCGCAAATTGACCGCACCCAGGCGCTCGCGATCGCGGCGCATTTTTTCGAGGTCTTCCTCGATATCGTGCAGCGGCGGCAGCTCCGTGCCGGGTTCGATCTCGGCGAGGCCGGCAACGGCCTGCGGTTCGACTTCCAGCATGTCGCGGATCTCGCGCTCGATGTCCTCGAGCCGGCGTCGCGCGCCTTCCATGCGCTCCTCGGCGCGGGCGGTGGCCTCGCGCGAGCTCGAGAGCGCCTCCAGCGTCAGCTTGGCGACGCGATCGGTTTCGGCCATCGCGGTCTCCGCGCTGGCGAGCGCGTCGGCGGCCATGCGGCGGTCGTTTTCGGCGTATTCGATCTCGGTGATCAGCGCGCTGCGCTTCTCCGCGAACACGGCCGGCGCGTTCTCGAGATCGCTGCGCTCGATCGAGACTTCGGTGATGCGGGTCTGGATGGTGTCGATGTGGGAGGCTGCGCTCTCCTTGCGGTTCTGCCACTCGGTGCGTTCGGCGAGGATCGCCTGCACGCGGCGGTCGGCCAGCTCGGCTTCGCGCGCCAGCGCCTGGGCCTCGGCGCGGACCTGCGCGGCCATGCGGCGATGGCCTTCGATGTCGCTGCGGACGGCGGCGAGACGGGTTTCGGTGTCCTCGCTCGACGGCAACTCGGAGATCCCGGCTTCGGCGTATTCGTAGGCGGCTTCGGCCTCGGCGCGGTCGGCGGCCAGACGGCTGTGCGCTTCCGACAGCGTCGCCTTGCGCGCGGCGTGGCGGCTGATCTCGCGCTCGACCGTGGCGTGGCGCTCGCGCGCGACGTTGAGCTCGCGCTGCGCGGCGCGCCAGGCTTCGCGGCTCGCGCCTTCGGTGCTGGCGGCCATCTGCAGCTCGGCCTCGGCGTTCTCCAGCGCCTGACGCTTGATCTGCGCGTCGATGCGGGCCTGCTCCAGCTCGTTCTCGATGTCGATCAGGCGGGCGCGCTCGGCAAGCCGCCGTGCTGCGCCGGTCGGCGCGTGGGCGGCTGCGACAAAACCGTCCCAGCGCCAGACGTCGCCTTCGGGCGAGACCAGCCGCTGGCCGGTCTTGAGCTGCGAGATCAGCTCGGCGCCGCGCTCACGCGGCACCACGCCGATCTGCGCCAAGCGGCGGGTCAGCTCGGCCGGGGCCTGCACGTGGCTGGCGAGCGGCACGACGCCTTCGGGCAGTTCCGGATCGCCGTCGGTGACGCCAGCGTTGGTCCAGCGCATCGGCGCGGACGGATCGACCGGCGCGTCGAGATCGTCGCCGAGGGCTGCGCCGATCGCCTTTTCAAACCCCTTGTCGACCGTGATGCCGTCGATGATCGGCGGCCACAGATTCTTGGTCTCGCCGTTGAGGATCTTGGAGATCGTGCGCGCCTCGGTATCGAGCCGCTGCACGCGCTTGTCGGCTTCGACGAGCGGCGAGCGCGAGGATTCCAGCGTCTGCCGCGCGGCGACGTGCGCGGCTTCGCTGGCCTGAGCGGCGGCTTCCGAGGCTGCCAGCGTCTGCTCGGCGTTCTCGACCGTCGCGGTCAGCTCGTCGAGATCGCCGAAGCCGCCGGTCTCCTGGGTGAGCTTCTGCTCTTCCGTCGCGACATTCGAAATCTCCTGGTCGAGCCGGGCGAGCTTGTCGCGGTGGGTCCGAACGTTGGCTTCGAGCTGATTGCGCTTGGCGGTGAGATCGGCGAGCGCGGTGGTGAGCTCGGCGAACTGCTGCTCGGTCTCGGTCAGAACCGCCTCGGCTTCGGCGACACGCTCGTCAACGCCGGAGCGCTTCTCGACGCGCGACTTGATCTCTTCCTTCAGCTCGGCATCTTCGGCGTCGAGGCGCTGCAGCGCGACATCGGCGTCCATGGTCTGCTGCTGGGCACGCGAGATGTCGCCTTCGAACTGGGCAAGGCGCCGCTCGAGTTCCGCGACGCGCTCCTTGGCGCGCTCTTCCTCGCGATCGAGCAGCTCGCGGGCGTTTGTCAGGCGCTGCAGCCCCGCCGCGGCGCGCGCTTCGGCATCGCGCAGCGCCGGCATTTCGGCAGCGCGAATCGCCTGGATGCGTGCGGCTTCGGCCTGGTGCTGAGTACGCTCAGCCATCTCGCGGACGGCGAGATCGTGGGTGTGGCCGGATTCGTTGACGTCGGCATGGGCGCCGATCCAGCGCAGATGGAACAAGGTCGCTTCGGCCTTGCGCACCTTGGCCGCAACTTCGCGATAGCGCACGGCCTGGCGCGCCTGCTTCTTCAGGCCTTCCATCTGCCCTGCGAGCTGGCCGATCACGTCCTCGACGCGGGTGAGATTGGTTTCGGCCGCCTTGAGCCGCAGCTCGGCTTCGTGGCGTCGGGCGTGCAGGCCGGCGACGCCGGCGGCGTCTTCCAGCACGCGGCGGCGCTGCTCGGGCTTGGCCTGAATGATCTCGCCGATCTTGCCCTGGTGGACGAGGGCCGGCGAGCGCGCGCCGGTGGCAGCGTCGGCGAAGAGAATCTGCACGTCGCGGGCGCGCACATCGCGGCCGTTGATGCGGTAGACCGAGCCGGCCTCGCGCTCGATGCGGCGGGAGATTTCAAGCAGCTGGCTGTCGTTCATTGCCGCCGGCGCGGTGCGATCGGAATTGTCGATCGTCATCGTCACTTCGGCGTGGTTGCGCGCGGGGCGATTGCCGGAGCCGGCGAAGATCACCGCATCCATGTCGGCGGCGCGCAACGACTTGTAGGAGGTCTCGCCCATCGCCCAGCGCAGCGCCTCGACGAGATTCGACTTGCCGCAGCCGTTGGGGCCGACCACGCCGGTCAGGCCGGGCTCGATGACGAAGTCGGTGGCCTCAACGAAGGACTTGAAGCCGTGAAGGCGCAGGCGGGTGATTTTCATAAGCACGCATCTCTGTTGGCAGGCGCGAATCCCCCTGCCGGGACAATACCATGAAAGGCAATGTCGCTATCCGGGCGAGTCGCGCGAGGCGCCTCATGCGGTCGGACAATGGCCGCGGTGCGCCGCGAGGGCAACCGGCGAAAGCCGCTTTTCCCAAGGGATTTATGTCGGGAAAGATACGGTTATCGAGATGCGAATCAGGATTGTGCCGTGCGAATCAGCTCTTGAGCAGCGGATTGATCTTCTTGGCGAATTCCTCGAACGAGGTCTCGCCCTTGATCTTCTCGCCGTTGACGAAGAATGTCGGCGTCGAATCGACCTTCAGAACGTCGCTGGCATATTTCTGGTCGGCGGCGATCTTGTCGAGTAGCGCCTGGTCCTTCAGGCAAGCCTCGACCTGCTGCTGGGTGAGACCGGCCTGCTTGCCGATCCGGGTCAGGGTCTCCGTGGTGTTCTTCACCACCCAGTCGTTCTGCTGGCGGAACAGCATGTCGGTGACGGCAAAGTATTTCGGCGCGTCGCCATTGGCGATGCAGCGTGACAGCATCGAGCCGGCGGCGGCTTTGATGTCGAGCGGGAACTCGCGGAAGACGTAACGCACCTTGCCGGTGTCGATGTATTCCGACTTGATCTTGGGAAACACCTGCTCGTTGAAGGCCGCGCAATGTGGGCAGGTCATCGAGGCGTATTCGGTGATAGTGACGGCGGCGTCCTTCGGGCCCAGCGCCATGTCGGGCAGCGACACCGGCTTGGCGACGTCGCCAGCGGCCTGCGCGATAGCTTCCGAGATGAACCGCAGCGGTGAGAGCCCGGCGACCGCGGCAAGCCCGGTCAGCGACAGCATCGTGTTGAAGGCGCGGCGGGTGATGATCAAGGTCGGCTCCCGGATTGGCGTGGTGTCGCCCGAAATTCCTATTCAGACGGCCTGTCGCTAGCTTGAAACGTCGTTTGAGGCAATGGCGAGCGGCAAGGACAGGTCCAGTTTGGCCGCAGAATAAGGCTCAATTTCGCTTGATGGCGGCCCCGAGGCGCGCCAGCGCCGACCTCAATTGTTCATCTTCGATGTCGCCCAGGCGCTCAGCCACCTCGGCCACCGATTTGGCGTCCGGCGGGCTGGGCCGGGTTGGCCGTCGGGCGCGCGAAAGCGGAGCCTGGCGGAAGGCCAGCTTGCCGACCGCGCTCCAGCCGAAGAAGCGGTTGACCCGTTGCAGGATCACATCGGCGGAGTGCTGGATCTCCAGCGCCATCGGACCTTCGACCCGCAGCACCAGCGTGGCCGGCTCCTGCGGCTGACCCTCGACCGGCCGCGGCCATTGCATCTTGAGCGGCTCGGCATGGGCCGCGATCTCCGGCCCGGCAATCTGCGCCCACCGCGTTACCAGCTCGCGCGCGGCAAAACCCTGCTTGGCGTAGGCCTCGGCAAAGACGTCGTTGAGCAGGAGCGACAGCGGCTTGGCGCTGATGGGACCGGGTTTGATGGGGCGAAGCTTGGACATGGGACCTTATAGCACTCCGGAGCGTCGGCCACAGGCTCTTGGCCGCGAAGAAAGACGTGGACGCCCGCGCCCAGCGTGGGCATGACGTGGAGAGATCGGTGCATTGCCGCTACAGTGCGAGCATGAGCCCCAAATCCGCCCTCAGGGCGAAATCGGAACCAGTTCCGCCGGAGACCTCGTCGCGCCCGCTCGCGCTGCTCGATTGGTACGACCGCCATCGCCGCCGATTGCCCTGGCGCGCTGCGCCCGGCGCGGCATCCGACCCTTACCGCGTCTGGCTGTCCGAGATCATGCTGCAGCAGACCACGGTGAAGGCGGTCGGGCCCTATTTCGAAAAATTCGTCTCGCGCTGGTCTGACGTCACCGCGCTCGGGCGGGCCTCGCAGGAGGACGTGCTGCGGATGTGGGCCGGGCTCGGCTATTATTCTCGCGCCCGTAATCTCCATGCCTGCGCGGTCGCGGTGACGCACGAGCATGGCGGCACCTTTCCGGACACCGAAGCGGGCCTGCGCGCGCTGCCGGGCATCGGGCCCTATACGGCGGCAGCGATCGCCGCGATCGCGTTCGACCGCCGCACCATGCCGGTCGACGGCAATATCGAACGCGTGGTCTCGCGGCTCTTTGCAGTTGAAGAAGAGCTCCCGCAGGCAAAACCGCTGATCCAGCAGCTGGCGGCGACGCTACTCGCCGATTCTCGCGCCGGCGACAGCGCGCAGGCGCTGATGGATCTGGGTGCCTCGATCTGCACGCCGAAGAAGCCGGCCTGCTCGCTGTGCCCGCTGAACGAGGATTGCACGGCGCGCGCGCTGGGAACGCAGGACACGTTTCCGCGCAAGGCGCCGAAGAAGAGCGGCGCGCTACGGCGCGGCGCCGCCTTCGTCGTCACGCGCGGCGACGAGCTTCTCGTCCGCAGCCGCCCCGAAAAGGGCCTGCTCGGCGGCATGACCGAGGTGCCGGGCTCGGACTGGCTGGCCGGACAGGACGATGCCAAGGCCAAACAGCAGGCGCCCGAGTTGAAGGGGCTGTCGCGCTGGCAACGCAAGGTCGGCGTGGTCGCCCACGTCTTCACGCATTTCCCGTTGGAACTGGTGGTCTACACGGCGAGGGTGGAAGCGCGGACGCGGGCACCCGCCAGCATGCGCTGGGTGCCCATCGCCACCCTCGCCGACGAAGCATTGCCCAACGTCATGCGTAAGGTGATTGCGCATGGATTGGACCCCTAGCAGCCCATCCTGCTGACAACATGCTGGCAGCAGGCCTGCGTTAGCTGTGGCTGGCAACGGAGGGTCGCATGATCAAGACCGCGCTCGACAACTTTCCAAGGCCACCCTGTGCCGAGCTGCTCGGGTGGCGCCTGCTCGACGCCCGCCCCGGGGAAGGCTGGATCAAGCTCGCCTTCGACGGCAAGCCAGAGTTCTGCAATCCGGCCGGCTTCATCCAGGGCGGCATGCTCTCGGCCATGCTCGACGACACGATGGGCCCCGCCGTGCTGGTGATGAGCGAGGGCCGGCTCTACACCACCACCATCAGCATGACCGTGAATTTCCTGGCTCCCGCAAAGCCCGGACCGATCATCGGCGAGGCCAAGGTGACGCAGCTCGGCAGGACGATTGCGTTCGTCGAGGCCAGGCTGACGGCGGAAGACGGGACGCTGCTGGCGACGGCAAGCGCGAGCGAGCGGCTGCTCGAAGCGGCGAGGGTGGTGAAGTGAGGCGGGCACCTCCCTCTCGCTCCCTCGCCCCGTTCTTACGGGGAGAGGGTGGGGTGAGGGGCCTCTCTCCCCGGATGCGATTGTTGTGAGACCTGTACCCCCTCACCCGGATCGCAAGAGCGATCCGACCTCTCCCCGCAAGCGGGGCGAGGTGAAAGAAGACCGTGCGGCTCGATGACGAGCTAACTTTCAACCAACTTCGCGCGCGCACCCGCGCTCACGATCGGCGGCTTCGCGTTCAGCGCTTCCACCTGGAAGCCGGCGACGCGCTTGTAGTTGGCGGCAACATCCTCCAGCTCCCGTTGCGACAGCACGTCAGTGACGACCTTGTAGCCGTCGGGCGCGCGCTCCTCGACCAGCTGCATCACCTGCTCAGGGCCATTCTTGCGGTTGAGCAGGACGAGACTGGTGGTTGCAGGCCGCCGCTCCGCCTCATAGGCGAGCAGGGCCGCTTGCGTCGGGCCGTGCGCCAGGATCTCGCGGGTG
Organism: Bradyrhizobium sp. MV1.5; assembly: GCF_055807615.1. Lineage (NCBI taxonomy): Bacteria > Pseudomonadati > Pseudomonadota > Alphaproteobacteria > Hyphomicrobiales > Nitrobacteraceae > Bradyrhizobium > Bradyrhizobium sp. MV1.5. Next base: position 347,100 of record NZ_JBVVPL010000001.1, read on the forward strand.
ATGGTGCGGGCATCGAGGATCGCCTGCGAGGCGCCGTTGGACCCGATCGGATACATCGGATGTGCTGCGTCGCCCATCAGCGTGACGCGGCCGAAAGTCCATTGTGACACCGGATCGCGATCGACCAGCGGATATTCATAGGCGTGCGGGCAGTTCTTGATCAGGCCGGGCACGTCGAGCCAGTCGAACTGCCAGCTCTCGAACCAGGGCAAGAACTCTTCCAGCCGGGCGGTGCGGTTATAGTCCTCGCGCCGCCATTGATAGGTTGGCGGCATGTGGCGCTCGGCAACCCAGTTGATCAGATGGTTGCCCGCGGCGTCCGGTTCCTTCGAGATCGGATAGCAGACGAATTTCAGGATCTCGTGGCCGGCCATGATCATGGTACGGCCGGTGAGGAACGCCTTTGCAGGCGTGACGCCGCGCCAGAGGATGCGGCCGTTCCAGATCGGCGGGCCTTCGTCGGGATAAAGTTTTTCTCGCGCGGCGGAATGGATGCCGTCGGCGGCGATGAGGAGCGCGCCGTCGTAAGTCCCCGCGGCCTTGCCGGTGGCCTTGTCGATGAAATCGGCGCGCACGCCATCGGCGGTTTTGCTCCAGCCGGTCAGATGATGGCTGGTGAGGATGTTGTCGCGGCCGAGGCGTTCGATCGCGGTGTCGAGCAGCAATTGCTGGAGCGTGCCGCGATGGATCGAAAACTGCGGCCATTTATAGCCGGCCTCCAGCCCACGCGGCTCGCTCCAGATCGGTTTGCCGTGCTTGGAGAAATAGGCAAGCTCGCGGGTGCGCACGCCGGCGGCATCGAGCTTGTCCATCAGGCCGAGCTCGATCAGCTCGCGCACCGCATGCGGCAGCACGTTGATGCCGACACCGAGCGGCCGCAGTTCGGCGACGCTCTCGAACACTTTCACGGGAATGCCGATTCCGTGCAGGCTGAGCGCAAGCGTCAGCCCGCCGATGCCGCCACCGGCGATGAGTACGGTCATGGGAAAGCCCCTCCAACTAGGGCGTCTTGGCACAGCCGGGCGCCGGTGGGCAACTGCGAAGAGCAAGAGCACTGGGAAGGCCGTGCTATGGACCTCGGGGCCGGCAGCCGTTACCTTCCGGCTTTCCCATGAGGTCCGACATGCTCAAGCTCTACTACGCCACCGGCACCTGCGCGCTCGCCACCTACATCACCCTGGAAGAAGCCGGCGCCGACTACGCGGCCGAGCGGCTGAGCTTCAAGACCAACCAGCAGAACAGCGCGGAGTATCTCGCGATCAACCCGAAAGGCCGCGTGCCCGCGCTGGTGACCGATCGCGGCGTCCTGACCGAGACCCCGGCGATGCTTGCCTATCTCGCGCAGACCTTCCCCAAGGCGAAGCTCGCGCCGCTCGACGATCCCTTCGACTTCGCCCAGGTGCAGTCGTTCAACTCCTATCTCTGCTCGACCGTGCACATCAACCATGCCCACAAGATGCGCGGCGCGCGCTGGGCGAGCGAAGAGAGCTCGTTTGCCGACATGAAGGCGATGATCCCGAAGACCATGGGCGCCTGCTTCTCCCTGATCGAGCAGAAGATGTACAAGGGGCCCTGGGTGATGGGCGAGCAGTTCACAATCTGCGATCCTTATCTCTACACCCTGTCGACTTGGCTCGACGGCGACAGCGTCGACATCAACGCGACGCCAAAAATCGCTGATCATTTCAAGCGCATGTCCGACCGCCCCGCCGTGCGCAAGGTGATGGACGCGCAGAAGGCGTAGGAGCGCGGCAACATATTCCCCTGTTGTCCCGGGCAAGCGTCAGCGCAGACCCGGGACCCGTAACCCCAGGGGGAAGTTGTGACGCAAGCTGACAATCGCGAGCCTTCGCCAAACCACGTCCTGTGGTTATGGGTCCCGGCCTTCGCCGGGACGACCCGTTTGTTTTGAAGCAGCGTCCTACCCAGCGCGCCCTTTCTTCTCCAATTGCCGTCCCGTCTCCAGCATCAGCCGCCTGAGCCAGATCGAGCCCGGATCCATCTGTGCGCGGGTCGGGTAGAACATGAACTGCTCGTCGATGCCGGGGTCGAGCGGTGGCGTCACCGTGACGAGGCCGAGCTGCTTGGACAGCGCCGCGATCAGCCGGCGCGGCACGAAGGCGACGAGGTCGGTGCGGGCGGCGACGTGCAGCGCTTCGAGATAACCCGGGACGACGAGAGCGATGTGCCGGTCGATGCCCTTGGTGCGTAGCCAGGTGTCGATCAGGTCCTCCGGCTGGCCGCGGATGATGACGCCGACATGGCGTGCGGCCAGGAACGTCTCGCGCTGCTTCAGCTTCGTAGCCATGGGGTGGCCGCGCCGCACGGCCAGCGCGTCGCTGTCGGTGTAGAGCAACTGGCGGTGAAACCCCTTGAAGGCGTTGCCGATCGAGATCACGAGATCGATTGTGCGGGCGAACTCGGCGTGGAAGATCGCAGGCCCCCGCCACGGCACCACGTCGATTCGGACATTGGGCGCGGCCTGCGTCACCTTTTCCATCAAGGGCGGCATCAACAGCTCGACCGCGAGATCCGGCATCATCAGGCGGAATTGCCGCTCGCTGCGCGCCGCGTCGAATTCATCCGATAGGAACAGCCCGCGCACCTGATCGAGCGCCTGCGCCAACGGCGCGCGCAAGGCTTGCGCCCGCGGCGTCAGCTCCATCCGCGCGCCAGTGCGTACCAAGAGCGGATCGCCAAGGATGTCGCGCAGACGCTGGAGCGCATGACTGGCCGCCGGCTGCGACAGCCCGATCCGCAAGGCGGCGCGGCTGACGCTGACCTCGCGCAACAGTGCGTCGAGCGCGGTCAGGAGATTGAGGTCGAGCGAATTCAAATTCATGAGGCGAATAGATATCATACCCACTATCGATTTGAAGAATTTAGAGCCGGCGGCGATGATCTCGATTGTTCTCACCAAGGGAGATGCCGCCATGAACGCGAGCGCCAACAAGAAGCTGATGCAGGATATCTTTGCAGCCGCCGCCAGTCCCGATCCGGCTGTGCGCGACCGCGCCTTGTTCACCGAAAGTCTTGCCGACGACGCCAAATGGATCGTGACCGGCCAGTACTCCTGGTCGCGCACGTTTTCGGGCAAACATGCGATCCTCAACGATCTGCACGGCTATGTGCGGACCCGCCTTGTCGATCGGACGCGGACGGTCGCCCATCGCTTCATTGCCGACGGCGATGTCGTCGTCGTCGAAGCGAAGGGCGACAACGTCACGCCCGAGGGCGTGCGCTACGACAACGAGTATTGTCTCGTGTTTCGTCTCGAGGACGGCAAGATCAAGGAGATCCGGGAATATTGCGACTCGGTGCTGACCGAGAAGGCCCTCGGTCCGTTTCCGCAAACGCTCGTGAGGGCCGCGAGCTGAGCGGATCGAGCGACGTCGCGTCGACCGGTGCCGTCCGCCGCGGCCGGCGATGCTCGTGTCGGTGGCGCTGGCCGGACAAGCTGCAGCGGCCTGCATGGCGCTGCGGGCTTCTCGCCAAAACCTTGCTCACCTGCTGATAAAATCAGCAGATGTTGTGCCATCTGACGCGTGCGCGCGCGAACAATTTGAAGGTTCAATTAACGAGTGTCCCCCATTGTGTCGCGGTGCAGCGTGGGTCGCGAACAACGCGACGCGCGGCTGCCAGGGTGGCCGGTGACGATCGCCGGATTAGGCCGGCCGCTCGAATTGACATGCATCTGGGTGGACAGTGGGAATGCCGAGTTTTCGTTTGCGGATCAGGGGACGCCTGTACGCAGGTTTCATGGCCTTGGTGGCGGTTGGTCTTGTGATGGCGGTGGTCGCCATCTGGAATTTGCGGTCCGTCCAGGATCAGGTCGCAAAACTCTCCAAATTGTCGGACAGCACGGCGCGCGTCCTGGAGATATCGACCCATCTTCAGGCCATCCAGCGGGCCAATCTGCGCTACATTTACGACGCCAACGAGCCTGCGATGCGGGAGGCTGCCGAGCGAGAGACCGCGGCGACCGGGCTGTTGCAACTCGGAGCAAAAGGCACCCTCTCGGAGGAGCGGCGGAAGCTCTACAACGATCTGATCGCCGACATCGCCAAAATGAAAAGCCTGCGTGACAATCTCGGCGACGCCGTCAACGAGGCGCGGACGGGCAAGGCGACGTTGTTGCCGAGTGGCGAAGAGCTGACCGTCAAGATGGCCAAGCTGGTCGATGTGGCCCGCGCCGCCGCCGACGACGACACGGTGTCGCTCGTCGCGGACCTCGAGTCCCGGGTCCTGCTGGTTCGAATCGCGAACTGGCGCTTCCTCGCCCTGCGCGACACCAACGGGCCCACCGCCTTCAGAACCAATGTCGACAGAGCGGTGCAGCGCCTGGCGGCCGTCGAAAGGAGCCCGCAGGCGGGGGACCTTCGCTCGTCTCTGACGCCTGTGAAGACCGCCCTCGGCATCTACAAATCCGCGTTCGAAACGACCTCCGCCGCGATGCTGCGGTCCGACGAGATCTACCACAAGGATCTCGCACCGCTTATCTCCGCGAGCATCGCCAAGCTCAAGGTCGCGGAAACCGCCTTGAAGGCGGATTACAAGGATTCGCGCACCGCGGCCGATGTTGTGATCGACGGCACGACGTCGCTACAGGGTATCGCGGGCGGCCTCGCCGTCCTGTTCGGACTGATCGTCGCCTTCCTGACCGCCCGCAGCATCGTGGGGCCGCTGACCTCGATGACGCGCGCAATGGGGTTGCTTGCCGGGGGCAATCTGGCCGTCGAGATCCCCTCGCGCGGCAAAGCCGACGAGATCGGCGACATGGCCAAGGCGATCGACGTCTTCAAGACCAACATGATCGACACCGAAAGGCTGCGCCATGAGCAGACCGCAACCGAGGCCCGGCAGGCCGAGAGCCGCAAGGCCGATATGGCCCGGCTCGCCAGCCAGTTCGAGCAGGCGGTGGGCGAGATCGTCGACACCGTATCCTCGGCATCGCACGAGCTCGAGGGCTCGGCCGGCACCCTGACCGCGACCGCGAGGCGCGCTCAGGATCTCTCCACCGAAGTGCAATCCGCCTCCCAGGAAGCCTCGGCCAATGTGCAGGCGGTCGCCTCCGCGACCGAGGAGCTGTCCTCCTCGGTGACGGAGATCGCGCGCCAGTTGCAGGAATCGGCGCGCATCGCGGGCGAAGCCGTCGGTCAGGTGAGCAAGACCAACGCGCGCGTCAGCGAGCTCTCCAAGGCTGCTGCCCGCATCGGCGACGTGGTCGAGTTGATCAGCACCATCGCCGGCCAGACCAACCTCCTGGCGCTGAACGCCACCATCGAGGCGGCGCGCGCGGGTGAAGCCGGCCGCGGTTTTGCCGTGGTGGCCTCGGAGGTCAAGGCGCTTGCCGAGCAGACCGCGCGGGCCACCGGTGAGATCGCCCAGCAGGTCTCGGGGATCCAGGCTGCGACGGAGGAGTCGGTCGGCTCGATCAGGGAGATCAGCGGCACCATCGAGCGGCTGTCGGAGATCTCGTCGACGGTCGCCGCTGCCGTGGAGGAGCAGGGTGCTGCGACGCAGGAGATCTCCCGCAACGTGCAGCAGGCCGCCCAGGGAACGCAGCTTGTGTCGTCCAACATCGGCGACGTGCAGCGCGGGGCGTCCGAGACCGGCTCGGCCTCCTCGCAGGTGCTCTCGGCGGCACGCTCGCTGTCGGCCGACAGCCACCGCCTGAAGCAGGAAGTCGCCAACTTCCTGAACTCGGTCCACGCCGCCTGAGCCTCGAAAGCAAAGGCCACGCGCATGCGCGTGGCCTTGCGTTGTGACCTGACGCGATCAGGCGACTTTCGTCGTCATGTGCCTGAACATGTTGCTGCGGGCCTCGTCGTCCATCTCCGCCTTGAAGGTGAACTTGTCCTTCAGCGCGATCGCGCGCGTCGCCGCGGGCCGCGCCGAGATCTCGTCCACCAGCCGCTTCACGTTCGGATATCGCGCGAAGGCGTCGTCGCCGAGCTTGAACGGCACCATCCGCGCCCAACCCCACAGCGCCATGTCGACGATCGAATAGCTGTCGCCGACCATGTAGCGGCGGCCTTCGAGGTGACCGTCGAGAATCTTGTAATGGCGATCGGTCTCGAACTGGTAGCGGTTATGCGCGTAGTCGTGGTTCTGGTCTTTCGGCGCAAAGTGCTTGAAGTGCACGGCCTGACCCGAATACGGCCCAACGCCGGTGGCGACGAACATCAGCCATGACAGCATCTCGCCGCGAACATTGCCGGCGGGCAGGAATTTGCCGGTCTTCTCGGCGAGATACAGCAGGATGGCGTTGGAATCGAACACGATGGCGCCGTTGTCGTCGATCGCCGGCACCTTTCCGTTCGGATTGATCTTCAGATAGTCCGGCGTGAACTGCTCGCCCTTGCGGGTGTCGATCTTCACCGGCTCGAAGGGCAGGCCGGCCTCTTCGAGATAAAGCGCGACCTTGGTCGGGTTCGGCGAACCGTTGAAATAGAATTTGAGCATCGGGCATCTCCCCTGTGTTTGTTGGCTGAGAGTGGAGGCAGCAACATGTCCGCAAGCGGCCTTGTCTTGCCTGAACCTTATCGGGGAGGGCAACCGGCGAGTTTGCCGGGCGGTATCTGCGCGTCACGCAGATCAGCCGGCGTAACAAAGGCCGATCGCCGCCGTAGTGACCATGGCCGCGCCCACGAGCTCCAGGCGCAGCCCGAGCCGGGTGGCGATATGCATGTCGGAGGCCCGCGCCGCGCGCTCCGATCCGCGCGCGTAGCCGTGAACGATGACGTCGTGATTGAAGCTGTCATGGGCCTCGTTGCTGCTGGCGAGCCCGACACAGACCACGAGCACGCCGAACAAGGCGAGGCCGAAAAATCCCAGCAGCGCGATCAGGAACATCGGAAACATGCCGACCAGAAAGATCGGCAGCAGCGGCACCAGCAGCAATGTCTCGGACTGTCGTCGCATGGCTCGACCGGTCAAGACGGGGCGTAGGCGGTCAATCTAGTCCCGCCGGCCGCTGTGTTCAACCAGTCTCGTCATTCCGGGGGCGCGCCTGAAATGACAGGGCGGCTACCCCGCCGCCATGCCGGCGCGAATCTCGGCGCGGAGCTCGTCGATCAGCTTGAGACCCTTCTTGGTCTCGATGTGCCAGAAGGTCCATCCGTTGCAGGCTTGCGCGCCTTGCGCCACCGCGCCCATGCGGTGGATGGAGCCGACCTTGTCGCCGAACATGATGGCCCCGTCGGCGCGGACCAGCGCGCCGAGCTTCTTCTTGGCGTCGAACAGCTTGGTGCCGGGCATGATCATGCCACGCTCGATCAATTCCGAGAACGCAACCCGCGGCGCCTCGCGCGCCGTCATGAACGGGGCGAGGCTTGCCTCCGGCAACGGCTCGACCGCGGCGATGCGCGCTTGTGCCGCTTTCGCATAGGTCTTGTCGCGCTCGAAGCCGATATAGGAGCGGCCGAGGCGCTTTGCGACCGCGCCGGTGGTGCCGGTGCCGTTGAAGGGATCGATCACGAGGTCGCCGGGTTTGGAGGACGACAGCAGCACGCGCGCGAGCAGGCCTTCCGGCTTCTGCGTCGGGTGCACTTTCTTGCCGTCGGCGCCCTTGAGGCGCTCTTCGCCGGTGCAGAGCGGGATCAGCCAGTCGGACCGTGCCTGCACGTCCTCGTTGGCGGCCTTCAAGGCTTCGTAGTTGAAGGTGTAGCCCTTGGCCTTTTCGTCGCGCGCGGCCCAGATCATGGTCTCGTGCGCGTTGGTGAAGCGGCGGCCGCGGAAATTCGGCATCGGATTGGTCTTGCGCCAGACGATGTCGTTCAGGAGCCAGAAGCCGAGGTCCTGCATGATCGCGCCGACGCGGAAGATGTTGTGATAGGAGCCGATCACCCAGATCGTCGCCGACGGCTTCATCGCGCGGCGGGCGGCAAGCAGCCAGGCGCGGGTGAAATCATCGTAGGCGGAGAACGAATCGAACTTGTCCCAATCGTCGTCGACCGCGTCGACATGGGATTCGTCGGGGCGCTTGAGATCGCCCTTGAGCTGAAGATTGTAGGGTGGATCGGCGAACACCAGGTCGACCGAACCAGCCTGAAGCTTCGACATCTCGGCGACGCAATCGCCAAGGACGATGCTGTGCGAAGGAGACTCAAAATTTGTGCGGGGCGCCCTTGCAGACGCCCCGCGACGCGACTCTACCATGACTCAAGAACTCTGACTCAGGCGACGCTGTCGGCGACGCGGGACCAAACAACCGACTGACCGTTACATTGAAGCGGCAAAGTAAAAATCGACTTAACCCGCCGCTTTCGTGAGCAGCCCTCACGTCGCACCTTGCACGCGGTTCGCTCCGCGCATTCTCCATGTTTTGCAGTGTATTTCGTGTTTCTTCCCGTTGCGGCTGTGATCGGAGCGCAAAAAGAATCGAAATTCCTCTCGGAAAAAATTGCTCGATGCCCGGAAAAAATTGCTGGCATTGCCATGCTGTCGCACTAGGCAATAATTGCCGAGCGGGATATTGATTAACGCAATGGAAATTTTAGGTATGTGGCGCGTTGAGCTTTCGCGCTCTTGCGCCGAGTTGAGCCAGGACCGAGGGAAGCCGCCATGCGCTACGATGATTTCCGCCGCAGCGACGACATCGAGGATCGTCGCGACGATGGTGGCGGCGGCGGTGGAGGAGGCGGGTTCGGCCTCCCCATAGGCGGCGGCGGGCTCGGGATCGGCACCATCATCGTGCTCGGCCTGGTCGGCTACGCCTTCGGCATCGATCCGCGCATCCTGATCGGCGGCGCCGAGATCCTCACCGGTGGCGGCCAGGCGCCGTCCTACCAGACCGATCGCCAATCGTCCTCCAACGCCAAGCGCGGCGCGCCGACCGACGAGATGGGCAGCATGATCTCCGGCATCCTCGGCGAGATCGACGATCGCTGGAGCGAGATCTTCCAGGCCTCGGGCCAGTCCTTTACCGGTCCGAAAGTCGTGCTGTTCCGCAACGTCACCAATGGCGGGCGCTGCGGCCGGGCGGAGTCGGCGATGGGACCGTTCTATTGTCCGCCCGACAAGACGATCTTTCTCGACACCGGTTTCTTCCGCGAGGTCGAGACGCGTTTTCGCGGCTGCTCCGGCAAGTCCGCTTGTAACTTCACCACCGCCTACATCATCGCCCACGAGGCCGGCCATCACATCCAGAACCTGCTCGGCATCATTCCGCGCGTGACGCGGCTGCAGCAGCAGGCCGGCAGCAAGGCGGAATCGAATGCGCTCCAGGTGAAGGTCGAATTGCAGGCCGACTGCCTGTCCGGTGTCTGGGTCAATCGCGAGGCGAAGAAGCGGCCGAACTTCCTGGAGCCGGGCGACATCGACGCCGCACTCACCACGGCGAGCGCGATCGGCGACGACACGCTGCAGCGCCAGTCGACTGGCCGGGTCGTGCCGGATTCCTTCACCCACGGCTCGGCGGCGCAACGCAAACAGTGGTTCATGACCGGCTACCAGCAGGGCACCGTCCAGGCCTGCAACACGTTTGGTGGCGGACAGTAGGGGTTATCCGTCATCCTGAGGTGCTCGCCGATTGGCGAGCCTCGAAGGATGGCGAGCCCGTGGCGCATCCTTCGAGGCGCGCAAGTGCGCGCACCTCAGGATGACGTCAGTGGTCTGTGAAGAAGGTGTGTTGCAATGACCTCCATCGACGAAGCAAAGCAGTTCGTCCCGCTCAACATCGCGGTGCTCACCGTGTCTGACACGCGCGCGCTGGCGGATGATAAATCCGGCCAGACGCTCGCCGACCGTCTCCTTGCGGCCGGCCATCATCTCGCCGCGCGCGAGATCGTCACCGACGACGTCGAGGCGATCCGCACCGTCATCCGCCGCTGGATTGCGGACGCGGGCGTCGACGTCGTCATCACCACCGGCGGCACCGGCTTCACGGGGCGCGACGTCACGCCGGAGGCGATCGAGCCCTTGTTCGAGAAGCGCATGGACGGTTTCTCGATCGCATTCCACATGCTGAGCCATGCCAAGATCGGCACGTCGACGATCCAGAGCCGCGCCACCGCCGGCGTCGCGGGCGCAACCTACATCTTCTGCCTCCCAGGTTCGCCCGGTGCCTGCCGCGACGGCTGGGACGGCATCCTCAAAGCCCAGCTCGACTACCGCACGCGGCCCTGCAATTTCGTCGAGATCATGCCACGGCTGGACGAGCACCTGCGCCGGCCGAAGGCCCAGGGCGCGACGGTGTGAGCGCTTGCTTCCCCTTCCCCCCTTGTGGGGGAAGGTGGCATAGGCGGCCTTGGGCCGCCGTTCTCAAAGAACGCCGAAGCGAAGCTTCGGCTATGGCGCCGGATGAGGGGTATCTATCGGCACGGAATGTGCCGAAGACGACCCCTCACCCAAGTGAGCTTATGTCTAGCAGCGTCGCTGCCCTCTCCCGCAGGGGGCGAGGGCACATTCATGCGCATCTCGCCCGCTGTTGCAGCATCAGAGATCCCGCTCCCACGTTTCCCCAATCAGATCCTGCCCGAAGCTGTGATGCGGCTCGGTCTTCACGAGCTTGAAGCCTGCACTTTGATAGATGCCGCGTGCGGCGACCAGGATGCTCTGCGTCCACAGCGTCATCTTGCCGTAGCCCCTCTCGCGTGCGCCCTGGATGCATTGGTCGACCAGCGCGCGGCCGACACCGAATCCCCGCGCTTTCTTTTCCACCTGCAACAGGCGCAGCTTGGCGATCTCGTCCGTGGCCTTGACCAGAAAGATCGAGCCGACCGGCTCGCCGCCCACTTCCGCAATCCAGCAGTGCTCGCGCGCGGCGTCATAATTCTTGATGAACTGTGCGCAGATCTCGGCGACCAGGGCCTCGTAGCTGATATCCCAGTTGTAGTCGGCCGCATAGGCGGCGGCCTGCCGGGAGATGACCCAGCCCATGTCGCCAACGCGATGGCTGCGCAGCATGAAAGCCGCGGGCTGGCTTCGACGCTCCAGCACAGCCTCGATGGTCGCCATAGCCTGCGTGAGCCGCGTTGCATCGCTGGCCGAAAGCTGAGCCAGCATTGCGGCGACCTCATTTTGCGAGCCCAGGTTCAGCTTGGCAAAGGTCTGGCGCCCCTTGGCGGTGAGGCTGAGCTGGTATTGCCTGCGATCCGCGGGCAGGGGCCTGCGGGTGATCAGGCCCTTTTCGTCGAAGCTTTGCACGATCCGGCTGAGATAGCCGGGGTCGAGGGCAAGCTCGTTGCCGATCTCCTTTGCGGCAAGGTCATCCCGTTGCGCGAGCTCGTAGAGTACGCGGGCCTCGCTGAGCGAGAACGGGCTTTTTCCGAGGTGCTGGTCGAGCACGCCAAGCTTGCGGGTGTAGAAGCGGTTGAAGGCGCGGACCGCTGCGATGTGGTCGTCGGTAGGATTGAACGACATGGGTCACCTCGATATTTGCCATTGTCAAATAATTATTTGACTTTAGCAAGTATCGAGGTGCCTCAGCCGACCATGACGATCCGGCTGCGCAGCATTATCCGCGACGAGCGGCCGAGCCGCCGGAGCAGCCGCGCCTCGGAGCGGCGGGCTTGGGGCGGGTAGCCGCCGATGCGGTCGTAGTGATCACGCGCGATCAAAAGTCCCTGATCGCCGAAGGGACCGACGAGCTTGCGCATCAGGGCCCGGAGGATATCGCGGAAGCCGGCATCGGCGTAGGGCGAGCGCGCATAGCGGAAGACGGCCGCACGATCCCGGCCGCTGGTCGAGACCGACTGGATGAACTGGGTGGTTTCCTCGATCCACCCGGTTTCCAGAACGGCGCCCGCAGGGAGGAACATCAGCCAAGACGAACGGGCCTGGAGTGCGCCGGCGGCAAGCGCGGCGCCTTGCGTTGATCCTTCGAAGCCGATGAATCGGCAGCCCGCGACGTCGGCAACGCGCTCGATGACGCCATTGCGGGTGCCGTCGACCAGGAGCACTTCCCGGATGATGCCTGCGGCAGCACCGGGTACCAGCGCGGCCAGAGTTGCGACCGCCGTCTGCTCGACGCCTTCGGTCGGAATGATGACGCTCAGCATGATTGAAGCTTCACTGTCCACACTTCGGGAGAAGCGTAGCTCATTATGAGGGCGTCATAAAACATGTGGCGCTGCCGAGTGCAACTTTCCGGCCGCGCTTCGGTATACGATGGTAAACCGCTGCGGCTCTCTCATCCAAATATGTCGCGTACGGGGCCGCGATATTGCCAATGTGTCGCCCCAAGCCTGTCCTGTCCGTATTAGTCCGGAGATGAGCCGCAACATTGCGCGGCGCGCCGGCCGTTCGCAACCTTGCAAGAGGAGGATGCGATAGCGGACGAGCGCGAGAACGGGAAAACCGTGCAATGGTGCTGCTGAAGAGGCTTCGAATGAACGCCGATCAACTTGCTGTTAACTCGCCCGCAACATCTCCCAGGCCGGACGGCGCGCCGACCTTGCGGATCCGCGCCCTGATGCTGGGTGAACGCATCAATCCCTCCGGACTCGAAATGGGCGCGACAGTCTCCTCGACGCCGGCCGCCTTCCGCGTCCATGCCGGCCTTGCGGTCATCTTCCGCTACGGCGTCGTGGTGCTGATCGGTCTCCTCCCTTCGGAGGAGAAGGTGCTGATCGACAGCCTGAAGTCCCGCGTGATCGGCGAGTTCAGCCCCTACGAGGAGGAGATCGCACATGCGCAACTCTGCAAGGACGAAAGCGCCGAGGCTATCCAGCCGGGCGGCCCGATCTGCCTCGCCAAATTCTCCGACGACCGGCTGCTGCTGATCGCGGACGCGCTGGCCAAGAGCACCTCGCTCGCACGTGACGAGCGCCGCGTCGCCGCGGTCTTCGACGTGATCGAGCCATTTGCGCGCAAGCTCGCCGAGCAGGGCCGCACGCCGCCCCGGCGCAAGGGCATCTTGCAATTGATCGGCAATGCGCTTCTCGTCCAGCAGCGCGTCGCCGGTCGTGTTGCGGTGGCCGAGAAACCCGACGTGCTCTGGGAGAAACCCGAACTCGACCGGCTCTATGCCCGCCTTGAAGACGAGTACGAACTGAAGGAGCGCCTGGACACGCTCGAGCGCAAGCTCACCGCCGTGTCCGCGACCGCCAACGCGCTCACCGACATCATCGATACCCAGCGCTCGCTCCGGCTCGAAATCGCGGTGGTGGTGCTGATCGTGATCGAGGTCGCGATCGGGTGTTTCCAGATTTGGTCGGGGACGCATTAGAATGCGCGGGCCACTGGATCAATTTACCCTGCAGTTGAGATGCTCGTGACTGCGCCCTCGCCCCTTGCGGGAGAGGGCAGCACCGCGAGGAGACACAAACTCACAGGGTGAGGGGTATGTCTCCGCATACTCACATGCATACGTGAGCGACGACAAAACCCCTCATCCGGCACTTCGCGCCACCTTCTCCCGCAAGGGGAGAAGGGAAGTAAGATTGCCATCGTGCTCAAATCGTTCGCAGCACCGCCGCACAATGTCGTGCGATCATCAGTTCCTCATTCGTTGGAATGACAAAGACATCGACTGCGCTATCGCCCCCGTTGATACGCTCGCGCGCCGCATCATTCGCAGCGGCATCGATGCGCACACCGAGCCAGTCGAGACGCTCACCGATGGCGCTGCGGATTTCCCTGGCATGCTCGCCGATGCCGCCGGTGAAGACCAGACAGTCCAGCCCGGCAAGCGTTGTCGCCATCGCCGCCACCTCCTGCGCGGCGCGGAAGGTGAAGAGCTCGACCGCCTCCCGCGCCGCAGCTTCGCTGCTCGCAAGCAGCGTGCGCATGTCCGAAGCGATGCGGGAGACGCCGAGCAGGCCGGATTCGTGATAGAGCAGGTGCTGGACATCTTCGACCGACATCTTCTCGTGCTGTTGCAGATAGAGCAGCACGCCCGGGTCGATCCTGCCGCACCGCGTGCCCATCACCAGCCCGTCGAGCGGCGTCAGTCCCATCGTGGTGTCGATGCTGCGGCCGTCGCGCAAGCCGCACAGGCTCGCGCCGTTGCCGAGATGCGCGATCACAGTGCGCTTCGCCACGAGCTGCGGCGCGATTCGGGCGAGCCGTCCCGCGACATATTCGAACGAGACGCCGTGAAATCCGTAGCGCCGGATGCCGCGCTCTTCATAACGTCTTGGAATGGCGAAGCGGCTGGCGGGCGGCGCAATGCCGTGATGGAAAGCGGTGTCGAAGCAGGCGACCTGCGTCAGGTCGGGCCTGAACGCCCTGATGGTGCGGACCGGCGCCATGCACCGCGGCTGGTGCAGCGGCGCCAGCGGCGTCAACGCCTCCAGCTTTGCGGTGACATCCTCCGTCAGCTCGACTGGAGCGGAATAGTCCGGACCGCCATGGACGATCCGATGGCCGATGGCGCGCAAGCGATGGTCGCCGAAGCGATCCTCGATCAAGCCGAGCACGTCGGCGAACAGATGATCGCTGGCCGCACCCGATGCTTCCCTCCGTTTCTCGAACAGGTCTTCGCCCGCGGGGCTCTTCACGACGAGCCGCGGCTTCGTCTCGTGCTCGTCGAGCAGGCCCTTGCAGAGCAGGGTGGGCTCGGCCGCCGAGATTTCGAACAGGCCGAATTTGATGCTCGACGATCCCGAGTTGAGAACGAGAACCATGTTCAACATGGCTGCTGTCAGTCGCCTGCCTCTGCCGGCGTCTTGCCGCCGGCGCTGTTCTGCCAGACCCATTCCTGGATTTCCGGCATGTCCTCGCCGTATTCGCGTACATAACGCGAATGCTCGATCAGCTTGTCACGGAATTGCTGCTTCACCTGCGCCGCCCTGGTCGCGAGCCCCTGCACGCGCTGGATCACCTCGATCGCGAGGTGATAGCGGTCGAGCTCGTTGAGCACGACCATGTCGAACGGCGTCGTCGTGGTGCCTTCCTCGGCAAAGCCGCGGACGTGCATGCCGGCGTGGTTGGTGCGGTTATAGGTCAGCCGGTGGATCAGATAGGGATAGCCGTGATAGGCGAAGATCACCGGCTTGTCGCGCGTGAACAGGCCGTCGAAGTCGCGGTCCGACAAGCCGTGCGGGTGCTGCTCCCTGGGTTGCAGCGTCATGAGGTCGACGATGTTGACGACGCGGATCTTCAGCTCGGGCAGCGCCTTGCGCAGCAGGTCGACGGCGGCGAGCGTTTCCAGTGTCGGCACGTCGCCGGCGCAGGCCATCACGACATCGGGCTCGCCATTCGCATCTTCCGTGCCGGCCCAGCTCCAGATGCCGATGCCGGCGTCGCAATGCGTGGCTGCCTCCTGCATCGACAGCCATTGCGGCGCCGGCTGCTTGCCGGCGACGATCACGTTGATGCGATTGTACGTCCGCAGGCAGTGGTCGGCGATCCACAGCAGCGTGTTGGCGTCTGGCGGGAAGTAGATGCGGACGATGTCCGCTTTCTTGTTGGCGACGAGATCAACGAAACCGGGATCCTGATGGCTGAAACCGTTGTGGTCCTGACGCCAGACATGCGACGTCAGCAGATAGTTGAGCGAGGCAATCGGGCGCCGCCACGGCAGATGCCGGGTCACCTTCAGCCATTTGGCGTGCTGGTTGAACATGGAATCCACGATGTGGATGAACGCCTCGTAGCAGGAGAAGAAGCCGTGCCGGCCCGTGAGCAGGTAGCCCTCCAGCCAGCCCTGGCAGAGGTGCTCGCTCAGGACTTCCATCACGCGTCCATCCTGGGCGAGGTGCACGTCGTAAGGTTCTGTCGGCTCCATCCAGACGCGTTCGGTGGCCTCGAACACCGCATCGAGCCGGTTTGACGCGGTCTCGTCCGGGCCCATGATGCGGAAGTTGCGGGCCCCGGCGTTGAGGCGGATGACGTCGCGCAGGAATTTGCCGAGCTCGCGGGTTGCCTCCGCCACGACGCCGCCCGGCTGAGGGACCTCGACGGCGAAGCTGCAGAAGTCCGGCAGCTTCAGCTCCTTCTTCAGAAGGCCGCCATTGGCGTGCGGATTGGCGCCCATGCGGCGATGGCCTTCGGGCGCGAGCGCCTGCAGCTCGGCAACGAGCGCGCCGTTCGCGTCGAACAGCCTTTCCGGCTCGTAGCTGCGCATCCAGTCTTCGAGAATCTTCAGATGCGCCGGGTTCTCGCGACAGTTCGCGACAGGTACCTGATGCGCACGCCAAAATCCCTCCACCTTCTTGCCGTCGACTTCCTTGGGGCCGGTCCAGCCCTTCGGGCTGCGCAGCACGATCATCGGCCAGCGCGGGCGTTCGACGCTCTTGCGGCCGTCGCGGGCGTGCTGCTGGATCGACCGGATGCTGACGAGCGCGACGTCGAGCGCGTCTGCCATGGTCCGGTGCATCAATTTGGGATCGTCGCCCTCGACGAACAGCGGCTCGTGGCCGAGCCCGCGGAAGAGATCGCGGATCTCGTCGTCGCGCATCCGCCCGAGCACGGTCGGATTGGCAATCTTGTATCCGTTGAGATGCAGGATCGGCAGCACCGCGCCGTCATGCGCGGGATTGAGGAACTTGTTGGAGTGCCAGGACGCCGCGAGCGGGCCGGTCTCGGCCTCGCCGTCGCCGACGACACAGGCGACGATCAGGTCGGGATTGTCGAAGGCCGCGCCATAGGCATGCACCAGCGCGTAACCGAGCTCGCCGCCTTCGTGGATCGAGCCCGGTGTTTCCGGCGCCGCGTGACTCGGGATGCCGCCGGGGAAGGAGAATTGCCTGAACAGCTTGCGCAAGCCCTCGGTATCGCGCGCGATATCGGGATAGATCTCGCTGTAGCTGCCTTCGAGATAGGTGTTGGCGACCATGCCGGGACCGCCGTGGCCGGGACCGCAGACATAGATCACGCTCAGGTCCAGCGCGCGGATGACGCGGTTGAGATGGGCATAAATGAAATTCAAACCGGGCGTCGTACCCCAATGGCCGAGCAAACGCGGCTTGATGTGCTCGGGCCGCAACGGCTCGCGCAGCAGCGGATTGTCGAGGAGGTAGATCTGCCCGACGGAGAGATAGTTCGCGGCGCGCCAATAGCGATCAAGCAGATCGAGGTCGCTGCTCGCTGCGGCCAATTGTTGTTGATTTGTCATGTTCCTGCCGACCTTCACCCGGGATCGTCACCAACCGAGTTCCGGCGAGATCGATCCTTCGGCAGCATCAAACGGGATCGCCGTGACGCCACTGTTGCGTGAGGTCAAAAGCGGGCGCGCGAAGTTTGGGCAGATCTACCGTGCATGGGGTTGTTTTCACGTTTTTTGTTTGCGTTCTTGATTTGTTCCTTTGGCGTGCTATCTTGTCTTCATGAGTCCAGCATCCTCTCATGCTCTCAAGCACCCGCCGGTCACGGCGCCCTCCGAGCCGGCGGGTGCGCCTTCTGACTTCCCTGAGCTGGCGGTCGCCATCGACCGCCAGCGCAGGCGAGGCCGGGGCGCGCAGTCCAACGCCAGCGGCCGGTTTGAGGCCGAGGCGCGCGTCACATTCGACGATGGCTGGCAGAGCCTTGAAGAACTGCCTCCGTTCAAGACCACGGTCGGGATCGACACCTCGCGCAAGGTGATCACCCGCAACGAATCTCCCGACATCGGCTTCGATCGCTCGATCAATCCCTATCGCGGCTGTGAGCACGGCTGCGTCTATTGCTTCGCGCGGCCGACGCATGCCTATCTCGGCCTGTCACCGGGACTCGACTTCGAGTCGAAGCTGTTCGTGAAGCCCGAGGCGCCGGCGCTGCTCGAGAAGGAGCTTGCGGCGCCTGGCTACGAGCCGCGGATGATCGCGATCGGCACCAACACCGATCCGTATCAGCCGATAGAGCGCGAGCGCAAAATCATGCGCGGCATTCTGGAGGTGCTGGAGCGCGCCGGCCATCCCGTCGGGATCGTCACCAAGTCGGCGCTGGTGACCCGCGACATCGACATTCTTGCGCGCATGGCCAAGCGCAATCTCGCCAAGGTCGGGATCTCCGTGACCTCGCTCGATCCGAAACTGGCGCGCACCATGGAGCCGCGAGCGTCCACTCCGTCGAAGCGGTTGGAGGCGCTGAAGCAGCTTTCCGAGGCCGGCATTCCGACCACCGTCATGGTCGCGCCCGTCATCCCCGCGCTGAACGATTCCGAGATCGAGCGAATCTTGGATGCCGCCGCCCATGCCGGCGTCAAGGAGGCCTCCTATGTATTGCTGCGGTTGCCGCTCGAGGTGCGCGATCTCTTTCGGGAATGGCTGATGGCGAACTATCCGGACCGCTATCGTCACGTCTTCACGCTGATCCGCGACATGCGCGGCGGCCGTGACTACGACGCGAAATGGGGCGAGCGCATGAAGGGCACCGGCCCGATGGCCTGGACCATCGGACGCCGCTTCGAGATCGCCTGCGACAGGCTCGGGCTGAACAAGAGGCGCTCCAAGCTGACGACGGATCATTTTGCCAAGCCGAAGCGGAACGGCGATCAGCTCAGCCTGTTCTGAGGGACGAAGTGGGAGAGGCGTCGCATGAGTCAGGAACTGCCGGCTCCAATCCCGCGACTTACCGTCATCACGCTGGGCGTGAACAACATCCGCACCGGTATTGCCTTTTACGACGCGCTTGGTTTCTCGCGCCGGCTCAAGGTGACCGGCGAGGCCGTGGCATTCTATGACACCGGCGGTCCGGTGCTCGCGCTGTTTCCCTGGGATCAGCTCGCGGTCGACGCCAAATTGCCTGATCATCCGAGGCCATCGACGTTTGGCGGCGTGACGCTCGCCTGGAACTGTCGCGCGCGTGAGGAGGTGGATGCGGTGCTGGCGTTCGCCGTCGCCAAGGGAGCCGCGCTGCTGAAGGCCGCGCATGAGACCGACTACGGCGGCTATTCCGGCTATTTCGCCGATCCTGACGGCCATCCCTGGGAAGTCGTGGTCGCGCCCGGCATCGAAGTCGGCGAGGACCGACGGGTGCATCTGGCGGAATAGGGCAGCTGACTTGAATAACGGGAATTGTCCGAGGTTCCCGGTTGCGCAGGCCATGCCGCTTGCGCACGATCCCGGCCATGATTCGGGATCAGTCCGCCAAGAAGCCGGCCAAAGGCGCGCCCAAGAAGGCTGCGCCTGAGAACAAGAAGGCTGCGCCTAAAAAAATCGTCAAGGCGCTGGCCGGCGCCAAGGGCACCATCATGGTCGCCCCAAGCTTCCGTCGCGAGCGCGCGCTGATCAAGCGCGGCGTCTGGCCGGTGGCGGGCTGCGATGAGGCCGGCCGCGGGCCGCTGGCCGGTCCTGTGGTGGCGGCGGCGGTGATTCTCGATCCCGACCGCATCCCGCGCGGCATCGATGATTCCAAGCGACTGACTGCCGAGGAGCGCGAAAGGCTGTTCGACAAGATCTGCGCCACAGCGCAGGTCTCGGTGGCCGTCGCCTCGCGCGCCCGCATCGACCGCGACAACATCCTGCGCGCCTCGCTATGGGCGCTGAAGCGCGCCGTGGTGGCGCTGCCCGAGCAGCCCCGGCACGTCTTCGTCGACGGCCGCGACCGGCTCGACACGGCATGCGATTGCGAGGCCGTGATCGGCGGCGACGGCATCGTCCTGTCGATCGCAGCGGCCTCGATCGTTGCCAAGGTAACGCGGGACCGCCTGATGTGCGCGCTGGCTCAGGACTGTCCCGGCTACGGTTTCGAGCAGCACAAGGGCTACGCCGTGCCCGAGCATCTCGACGCGCTCAACCGACTCGGTCCCACCGTCCACCACCGCAGCTTCTTCGCCCCCGTCGTCGCCGCCCGTGCCAAGCACATGCCCTGGACGGTCGAGCCGGCACAGGACCTGTTTGCAGTGACCGAGATCGAGCTGCAGGTGGACACGAGCCTGGAAGTCGACGCGTCGGCAAATCTCTAGACGAGACTCGGTTGCCACGACGCGCCGCGCCCTCTATCAAAATAGTCGTGAGCGAATAGGGCCGGCTGCACGGGTTGGCTGCATCTTTCGGACGTTGCATGCGGTTTACCTCCCTGGTCATCGAGCTCATTCGCGCGCGGCCGCGGCTGATCGTCTGGATCGCCGTGCTGCTCCAGGCGGCGATGTGGCTGTTCGTGGCGCTGGTGTTTTATCGCAGCCCGCCCGGCAGCCTCGCGACGCTGCTGGCCTTCGGCCGCGAATACCAGGTCGGCACCGATCTCGGCCCGCCCTTGCCGGTCTGGCTCGCCGACATCGCCTATCGCGCCGCCGGCGGCCACGTGTTCGGCGTCTACGTGCTGGCCGAGCTCTGCGGGATCGCGACGCTGATCACGCTCTATCACCTGTCCCGCGCGGTGGTCGGCCCCCAGCAGGCAGTGCTGGCCGTGCTGCTGACCATGACGCTGCTGGCCTTCTCCTCGCCCGCACTCGACTTCGGCCCCCTAGTGCTGGCGCGGCCGCTCTGGGCGCTGCTGCTGCTGCATTCCTGGCAGATCATCGGGCAGCGCCGCGGCAACGCCTGGTTCGCCTGGTCGATCGAGGCCGGCCTCTTGCTGCTGACGACCCCGGCTGCGATCTTCCTGCTGCTGCTGATCGTCGTCTTCGCGCTCGCAACCGCGGACGGCCGCCGCACGTTGCGCGCCTTCGACCCGCTGTTTGCGCTGGTGGTCGTCGCCGTGCTGGCGTTGCCCTATGCCGTCTGGCTGATGCGCGCAGAGGTGCTCGTCCTGCCGGCCTTGCCTGAGGTGGCCCAGTTCAATGCCCGCGCGCTGCACGCGGCCTGGCTGCTCGGGGGGCTCCTGTTCGGTGCGGCGGCGATCCCGGCGCTGACCGTCCTCAACACCGGCCTGTTCGTTCCCAAGAGCGAGGAGGCGCCGATCATCTACCGCCCGCCGGTCGAGCCGCTCGCGCGCAATTTCGTCTATTTCTTCGCGCTGGCGCCGGCGCTCGGCGCGGTGCTGATCTCGGGTCTGCTGGGCCTCGACGCCGTCGTCGGCGGCGCCGGCGTCGTGCTGGTGTTGTCGGGACTTGCCGTGGTCGTGGGGGCCGGCGATCTCATCGCGATGCGCCGCGCGAGGATGCTGCGGATGGTCTGGGCGGCCGCCGTCATCGCGCCCGCAATCGGCGTCGTGCTCGCCGTCCTGCTCCTGCCGTGGACCGGTGCCAATGAGATCGCGACGTCGATGCCGGCGCGCGCGATTTCGGACTTCTTCGACGAGAGCTTTGCCCGCCGCACCAATCATCGCCTGCGCGCGGTCGCCGGCGAGACCCAGCTTGCGAGCTTGATCACGCTGCATTCCGGCCGGCCGCATCTCTTCATCGATGCCGAGCCTGCGCGTACGCCGTGGATCAATCAGGCCAAGTTCAGCGAGACCGGCGGCGTCGTGGTCTGGCGCGCCTCCGATACCGCCGGCACCCCGCCGCCAGACATTCTCGCGCGCTTTCCCGGCATCGTCCCGGAAGTCCCGCGCGCCTTCGAATGGCTGGTGACCGGACGCCAGCAACTCCTGCGCATCGGCTGGGCCATCGTGCGGCCGAAGGGGACGTAGTCCTTCTTTCCGTCGTCATTGCGAGGAGCGAAGCGACGAAGCAATCCAGTGCACCTCCGCGGAAAGATTCTGGATTTGCTTCGCTGCGCTCGCAATGACGGGGAGAGGCCGTACGGCTCCTCACGCGCCTGCCAGCACCTTCGCGATCGCGCGCAGATCCTGCCAGGCCAGCCGCTTGTACGACGGCGAGCGCAGCAGATAGGCGGGGTGGAAGGTCGGCAGCGCGCGGATGGTGCGCCCGCCTGTCTCGTAGTCGAACCAGCGGCCGCGGGTACGCATGATGCCTTCGCGGGTCGACAGCAGCGTCTGCGTGGAGGGATTGCCGAGCGTCACCAGCACGTCCGGATTCACCAGCTCGATCTGGCGCTGGATGAATGGCAGGCAGATTTGCGTCTCCTGCGGCGTCGGCGTGCGGTTGCCGGGCGGCCGCCAGGGGATCACGTTGGCGATGTAGGCGGTGGTGCGGTTGAGGCCTATGGCTCCCATCATCAAATCGAGCAGCTTGCCGCTGCGTCCGACGAAGGGCAGCCCCTCGATGTCCTCGTCGCGGCCCGGTGCCTCGCCGACGAACATGATGCGCGCCTGCGGATTACCGTCGGCGAAAACCAACCGTGTCGCCGTGTGCTTCAGCGCGCAGCCCTCAAAGCTCTGCATCAACTCGCGCAACGCCTCGAGCGTCGGCGCGGTGCGTGCGGCCTCGCGCGCCGAGGCCATTGCGACGTCGGGCGCCGGTGCCGCCTCGCCGCGCAACACCGCGGGCGCGGCGGCCGGCCGTGGGGCCTCGACCGGAGGCGGCGCGCGCGGGGCCGGAGGTGGAACATCCAATTCCGCCAGGCGGTCGATCGGTTCCTCCGCGAGCGTGCAATCGACTCCGGCCTCCAGATAGAAGGCGATAAGCTCTCGGACCGTGGGTGCGGGTTCTGGGATCATCGGAAAGTCCGACTATTAGTCCAGTTTGGGGTGCCTTGCACCCCGGCGAAACGCATTTCCGAGGTTGTCCTACCCGGAAAAATCGGAAACAAGAGGGCGCAATCGACCAAGGACCGTCTCAAGGGCTGAGATCAGATGAGCACCGAAGAACTTCCCCCGCGCGAATCCATGGAATTCGACGTCGTCATCGTCGGCGCCGGCCCCTCGGGCCTGGCCGCGGCGATCCGGCTGAAGCAGATCAATGCCGATCTCAATGTCGTCGTGGTGGAGAAGGGCTCCGAGGTCGGTGCGCATATTCTCTCCGGCGCCGTGATCGACCCGGCCGGGCTCGACAAGCTGATCCCGGACTGGCGCGAGGATTCCGATTGTCCGCTCAAGACGCAGGTCAAGGACGACCGCTTCTTCTGGTTCACCGAGACCAGCGCGATCAAGCTGCCGAACTTCATCATGCCGCCGCTGATGGACAACCATCACTGCTATATCGGCTCGCTCGGCAATGTCTGCCGCTGGCTGGCGCGCAAAGCGGAAGCGCTAGGCGTCGAGATCTATCCCGGCTTTGCAGCGGCCGAAGTGCTCTATGACGACAATGGCGCAGTGCGCGGTATCGCCACCGGCGACATGGGTATCGGCCGGGACGGCCAGCCGAAGGACTCCTTTACCCGTGGCATGGAATTGCTCGGCAAGTACACGCTGTTCGCCGAAGGTGCGCGCGGCAGCCTGACCAAGCAGCTGATCTCGAAATACGCGCTCGACACCAAGAGTGAGCCGCCGAAATTTGGCATCGGGCTGAAGGAAGTCTGGCAGATCGATCCGGCCAAGCATCAGAAGGGCCTCGTGCAGCACGCCGTTGGCTGGCCCTTGAACAACAACACCGGCGGCGGCCTGTTCTTCTACCATTATGACGAGAACCTGGTGTCGATCGGTTTCGTCGTTCATCTCAACTACAACGACCCCTATTTGTCGCCATTCGACGAATTCCAGCGCGTCAAGAACCATCCGGCGGTCCGCGCGACGCTTGAAGGCGGCAAGCGGCTGGCTTACGGCGCGCGCGCCATCACCGAAGGCGGGTACCAGTCGGTGCCGCGGCTGAGCTTCCCGGGCGGTGCGCTGATCGGCTGCGCGGCCGGCTTCGTCAACGTGCCCCGGATCAAGGGCGTGCACAATGCCATGGGCACCGGCATGCTCGCGGCAGAACATGTTAACGCAGCTCTCGCTGCGGGCCGCGCCAATGATGAGCTGGTCGAATACGAGAACGCTTGGCGCGATTCCGTCGTCGGTAAGGACCTCTATCCTGTCCGCAACGCCAAGCCGTTGTTGTCGAAGTTCGGCACCTTCATCGGCGCCGGGCTCGGCATCTTCGACATGTGGTGCAACACGCTGTTCGGCGGCTCGCTGTTTGGCACCCAGTCGCACGCGAAGCCCGATCGCGCGACGCTCGATCCGGCCAAGACCCACGCGCCGAGGACCTACCCGAAGCCGGACGGCAAGATTTCCTTCGACAAGCTCTCGTCGGTGTTCCTGTCCAATACCAATCATGAGGAGGACCAGCCGGTCCATCTCAAGGTCACGGACATCAACCTCCAGAAAACCTCCGAGCACGACGTGTTCGCCGGTCCCTCGAATCGCTATTGCCCGGCCGGCGTCTATGAGTGGATCGAGGAAGGTTCGGGCCCGCGCTTCCAGATCAATGCCCAGAACTGCGTTCACTGCAAAACCTGCGACGTGAAGGACCCCAACGGCAATATCACCTGGGTTCCCCCGGAGGGCGGCGGCGGTCCGAACTACGAGGCGATGTAGGCTGGGGTCAGTAAGCCACGATCCATGTGACCAAGGCCCAATGTGACCAAAGTTGCGTGATCTTCGCCCTGTGACGCACGTTCGCGTGAGAACCCGGCCGCCTTCGCGGGTCGTGGTCACGATAAGGCCATACTGGCGGCGTCTTGGGGCGCTCTTGACCGGTCACTTGGTCGATTTGGGCCGTGCGGAGGGGATCGCCCGGCCCGAATCCTTGCGGTGAAGCGCCAAAAGCGGCATTGTCGGCCTGACGGTTCCGGGTCCCCATGCCACCGGCCGCGTTCGCATGCGATACGGCCTTCTGCAAACCCAGGCACTACCAACTCAAGGCGAGCCCTGATGCTTTCAAATCGTTTCAACCGTTGGACTGTTGCCGCCATTGCCCTCATGGGCTCAGCGATGGCGACGGTCCCCGGCGCGGTCCGGGCGCAGACGCCGGACCATCCGTCCGACACCGCGGCGCAGTTTCCGACCCGAAACGATCTGAAGGCGCTGACCACCTCCGGCAGCTATCTCGCCGCCCGCCACGCCAGCGTCGAGCGCGACGCGGCCTCCGCTGCCGCGTTCTATCGCTCGGCCCTGCGCACCGATCCCAAGAACAACGAGCTGCTCGACCGCGCCTTCATCTCCTCGGTTGCCGACGGTGACATTGACGAAGCCGTCAAGCTCGCTGAGCGCATCCTGACCATCGACAAGACCAACCGCGTTGCGCGCCTCGTCGTCGGCGTGCACGATCTCAAGCTCAAGAAGTACGCGGCCGCGCAGTCCAACATCAACCAGTCGATCCGCGGTCCGATCACCGATCTCGTCGCCACGCTGCTATCGGGTTGGGCTGCCTATGGTGCGGGCGATGCCAAGGGCGGCGTCGCCACCATCGACAAGCTGGCCGGTCCGGAATGGTATCCGCTGTTCAAGGATCTCCACGCCGGCATGATCCTCGAACTCGCCGGCAAGGAAAAAGATGCCGGCACCCGATTCGAGCGTGCCTACAAGCTCGACGATTCTATGCTGCGCGTCACCGAGGCCTATGCGCGCTGGCTATCGCGCAACAAGGACTCGGCCGCCGCGACCACGGTCTACCAGGCTTTCGACAAGAAGCTCGCCCGCCATCCGCTGATCATGGAAGGGTTGCGCGACACCAAGGCCGGCAAGAAGATGCCGCCGCTGGTCGATAGCGCGCAAGCCGGCGCCGCAGAAGCACTCTACGGCATCGGCGCCACACTGACCCGCCGCGGCGGCGAGGATCTGGCGCTGGTCTATCTCCAGCTCTCGCTCTACCTCCAGCCCACCCATCCCCTGGCGCTGCTCTCGCTCGCCGATCTCTATGAATCGGTGAAGCGGCCGCAGATGGCGATCAAGGTCTACGAACGGGTGCCGTCGTCCTCGCCGCTCAAGCGCAACGCCCAGATCCAGCTCGCCATCGATCTGGATTCCGCCGACCGCACCGACGAGGCGATCAAGATTCTCAAGGGCGTCACCACTGAGGATCCCAAGGATCTCGAAGCCATCATGGCGCTCGGCAACATCGAGCGCGGCCGCAAGAAGTTCGGCGAATGCGGCGCGACCTATTCGCAAGGCGTCGACGTGCTGCCGGCCGGCAACGACAAGGCCAACAGCGTCTGGTATTATTATCGCGGCATCTGCGAGGAGCGCTCCAAGCAGTGGGGCAAGGCCGAAGCCGACATGAAGAAGGCGCTCGAGCTGCAGCCCGACCAGCCGCACGTCCTGAACTATCTCGGCTATTCCTGGATCGACCAGGGCATCAATCTCGACGAAGGCATGAAGATGATAAAGCGGGCGGTCGAGCAGCGCCCGGATGACGGCTACATCGTCGACTCCCTTGGCTGGGCCTATTACCGCATCGGCAATTACGAGGACGCGGTGAAGAACCTCGAGCGCGCCATTGATCTCAAGCCCGAAGATCCCACCATCAACGATCACCTTGGCGACGCCTATTGGCGCGTCGGCCGCACGCTGGAAGCCAAGTTCCAGTGGGCGCACGCCCGCGATCTCAAGCCCGAAGCGGATGAGCTTCCGAAGATCGAGGCCAAGATTGCAAACGGTATGACCGACGACAATTCGAACTCCTCGGCTGCGCAGGCGGAGAAGGAGAAGAAGAAGGACGACGGCAAGGGCGGCTGAGTTGAGCGCATGATCCGGAAAAGTGTGTAGCGGTTTTCCGGCAAGATCATGCGTAGGAAGAACTAAGTTCTGGGGGCGTGTCGCCAATGCCGGCGTTGATTGAAGAAGGGCGCGCGAAGGTCAATCTGAGCCTTCGCGTGGTCGGCCGTCGTACCGACGGCTATCATGATCTCGAAAGCGTGGTCGCCTTTGCCGACTGCGCCGACCGGCTCACGCTGGAGCCCGGCGGCGAGCTGAAGCTCACCACGACGGGGCCGCTCGCGGCGGCCTGCGGCGATATGGCCGACAACCTCGTGTTCAAGGCGGCCAAGCTCCTGGCCGAAGCCGTCCCGAACCTGAAGCTGGGCGCCTTCGCGCTCGACAAGGTGCTCCCGGTCGCGGCCGGAATCGGCGGCGGCTCTGCCGACGCCGCGGCGGCGCTGCGGTTGCTGGCGCGTCTCAACAATCTGTCGCTCGACGACCCGCGGCTGCAGAAGGTTGCACTTGCGACCGGTGCCGACGTGCCGGTGTGCCTGTTCTCGCGCGCCTGCGACATGACGGGTGTCGGGGAGCAGCTGCTGCCCTTGATGCTGCCGAGCATGCCCTGCGTGATGGTCAACCCGCGCGTGCCGGTCGCCACCAAGGACGTGTTCCAGGCGCTGGGCCTGCGCAATGGCGAACTTCTGGTTGGCGCCACCTCCGTCCTCGACGCCCCGGCCTGGCCGGGCGAGGCCGCCTCCATTGCCGATTGGGTCGACACGCTCGAGACCGTCGCCAACGATCTCGAAGCCCCGGCGATGCGCATCGAGCCTGTCATCGGCGACGTGCTGGAAGCCTTGCGTGGCTCCGCCGGCGTAAAGCTAGCCCGCATGTCCGGCTCGGGTGCGACGTGCTTTGCGATCTATGTCACGTCCATTGACGCGCATGCCGCAGCCGAAACGATCCGCCGCGATCACCCCGGCTGGTGGGTGCATGCGGGGACGTTGAGCTAGGTACGACCGCCGTATAGGGTGGGCAGAGCGAAGCGTGCCCACCAATTGTTCAGTCAACCGGATGCATGGGGGGCACGGCGCTGTCGCGCCTTTGCCCGCCATACGATAGCGCGGCCAGCCCAAGCTGCGTAGCCCGGATGAGCGAAGCGATATCCGGGACCTTGCTTGCCGCGTCCCGCATGTCGCTGCGCTCATGCGGGCTACGAGTTCTCAGCCAGCCCGAGAAACCGCCGAATCTCGCCCAGCACCTCCTGCGGCTTGTCATGTTGCAGCCAGTGTCCAGCCCCGGCGATGGTCTCGACGCGCGCCTGCGGAAAATAGCGCTCCAGGCCCGCGGCCCTCGCGCCAGCCAGAAAGCTTTCGCCGGCATTCAAGAGCAGCGTCGGACAGGTGATGCGCGACCACAGCGCGATGTGATCGTCCGGCCAGAGCCGGTGCGGCGCAGAGGCGCGCTGGTAGGGATCGAACTTCCAGCTATAGGTGCCGTCCTCGTTCTGCCGCGCGCCGTGGGTGGCGAGATGCAGCGCGAGGTCGCGGGACAGCCGCTTGTTGTGAAGCACCATCTGCGCCGCCGCATCTTCGAGCGTCGAATAGCGGCGCGGTGCGCGGTCGTGCAGCTTGTCCAGCTGACCGACCCATTTGCCGATCCGGTCATGCACCGGCGGTTTTGGTGTATCCGGCAACATCGTCACGCCGTCGAGCACGACCAGCTTCGAGACCTGTTCGGGGAATGACCCTGTAAAGATCAGGCTGACCATGCCGCCCATGGAATGGCCGATGAGAGTCACTTGAGGCGCCGCGATGGCACGAACGAGCTGGGTCAGATCGTACACATACTCCGTCAGCGCGTAGCTGCCGCCTTTGGTCCAGTCGGAATCACCGTGACCGCGCAGGTCGGGTGCGAGCACGTGAAAATGCGGCTGCAGCGACCGGGCGATGACGTCCCAGCTCCGGCAATGATCGCGGCCGCCGTGAACCAGGATGGCGACCGGCGCGCCATCGTTGCCCCAGTCGACATAGTGCAGCCGCAGGCCGTGAGACTCGTAAGTGCGGCTTTGCGGGGCAAGCATGGCGGCGCTATCCATTCACGGGCCGCCGCGCCAGTGCGAGCGACAGGCCGAGCCCTGCGATGAAGACACCGGAGCCCTGGGTGAGGCGTCGCATCAGGTGCGGCCTTCCGATCAACTGCGTGCGTGTCGCGGAGGCCATCAGCACCACCACGATGTCGGCGAGTGTGTTCAGCGTTACCGAGATCGCGCCCAACATGATGAACTGCAGCGTCGGGTTCGATCCCGCCGGGTCAAGGAACTGCGGAATGAAGGCGAGGAAGAATGCGGCGGTCTTCGGATTCAGCGCCTCGACCAGCACGCCGTCGCGAAAGGCGCGCTTGTCGCCGACGGGCTCGTTGCCGAATGACAGCGCGTGGCCGGCGCTGCGAAAAGTCCTGATGCCGAGCCAGACCAGATAGAGTGCGCCGACGAATTTCACGGCGGCAAACAGCTCGGCGCTGGCAAGGATGATCGCGGAGATGCCGAGGCTGCCCGCGACCACATGAACCAGCCCGCCGAGCGCGGTGCCCGCGGTCGATGCAAAACCGCTGCCGCGCCCTTCCGACAAGGTCCGTGCCGCGACGTAGAAAATGCCGGGGCCGGGAACGGCGGCGATGAGACAAGCAGCGGCCAGGAACAGCCAGAAATTCGTGTTGATCATCCTGCTTTGGTAGCGATGCTTGCCGCGATTGCAAGGCCCGTCGTTTGCAAGGCCCTCGTTTACAAGGCCCGTCGTTTAGCCGATCCGGCGGAAGATCACGCTGGCATTCACCCCGCCGAAGCCGAACCCGTTCGAGATCGCGTGCTGCATCGGCATCGGGCGCGCCGTGCCTGCGACGATGTCGATGCCGTCCGCGCCCGGATCAGGGTTCTCGAGATTGAGGGTCGGCGGCGCGATCTGATCGCGCAGGGCGAGCACGGTGAAGACCGCTTCCAGCCCACCCGCGGCGCCGAGCAGATGGCCGGTGGCCGATTTGGTCGCGCTCACCGCGATGCTGCGGTGGCGGCCGAACAGCGCGGCAATCGCGCCAAGCTCGCTCTCGTCGCCGGCCGGCGTCGACGTCGCATGCGCGTTCAGATGCTGCAAATCCGCAGGCGCAAGCTTCGCCTGCCGCAGCGCGATCTCCATGGCGCGCCGAGCGCCGTCGCCGTCAGGCGGACCCGAGGTCATGTGATAGGCGTCCGCGGTCGTGCCGTATCCGACGATCTCCGCGATCGGCGTCGCGCCGCGCGCCAACGCATGCTCCAGCTCCTCGATCACGAGGATGCCGGCGCCTTCGCCCATGACAAAACCGTCGCGGTCGCGATCGAACGGGCGCGAGGCACGCGCGTCATTGAACCCGCTCGACAGGGCGCGGGCCGCGGCAAAGCCGCCGAGACTGACGATGTCGATGCAGGCTTCCGCGCCGCCGCAGATCGCGACATCAGCCTCGCTTGCGCGGATCATGCGCGCGGCATCGCCGATCGCCTGAACGCCGGCGGCGCACGCCGTGACCGGTGTGCCCAGCGCTCCCTTGTAGCCGTATTTGATCGAGACGTGGCCGGCGGCGAGATTGGCGAGGAAGGAGGGGATCGTGAACGGCGACAGCCGGCGCGGGCCACGCTGTTCGGTGATGCGCACAGCCTCCGCCATTGCCGGAAAGCCGCCGACGCCGGAGGCGATGATCGTCGCAGTTCGTTCCTGTGCTGCCGCGTCCTGCGGCGCCCAGCCGGCCTGCGCAACCGCTTCTGCGGTGGCGAGCAGCGCGAACAGGATGAAGCGGTCCATCTTGCGCTGGTCTTTCGGCGCGGCGGCCTGCGCGGGATCGAAGCCACCGTCGGCGTCCTCGGCCTTGTCGGGCACGAGGCCGGCGATGCGTGCGGGCAGCGCCTGCGACCATTCCGGCAGCGGGCGCAGCCCGCTTTGGCCCGCCAGCAGCCGGCGCCAGGACAGTTCGACACCGCAGCCAAGCGGCGACACCGCGCCCATTCCCGTCACGACGATACGACGCATGTCAGTCTCCAGCCGGCGCGACGGCCGGGTTCATGGCTTTGAGCGAGGTCAGCCGTTTGCGCATGAGACGGCTGGCGCGGGGACCGGCGATGATGACCGCATTGGCGAGCGTGATCGGCTGCATCTCGGCGGCATCGACCACGACCGGATTGAACGGACGACGATCGTGCCGGTTCGCGAGCAGGATCGCTTCGCCCTTCGGTGCGAGATGCTTGTTGCCCCAGGCGAGCAGGGTCGCGACCACGGGGAAGAAGTCCCGGGCCTTGTCGGTCAGCACATATTCGTAGCGCGGCGGCCGTTCATTGTAGCGACGGCGGACGAACATGCCGCTTTCGGTGAGATGGGCCAACCGCCGCGACAGGATGTTCGGCGCGATCCCGAGGCTTTGCGAAAATTCGTCGAACTTCGTTGCGCCCTGGAACGCATCCCTCAGGATCAAAATGCTCCACCATTCGCCGACCGTCTCCACGGCGCGGCCAACCGGACATTCCTGGATGGACGGGGACTTGGGCTGCATGGTTCGAAAGTAGGGATGTAACTTTCAAAATGCAAGTGACAAGGGGCGACTTCCCCGCACGGGGGGACGAGGTGCGGGACTGTAAAACTGTCTCTGTGATCCGGGATGCGAGTTGGCGAGCGACGCCTGCGCTCCTTGCTCCGTCATTGCGAGCTGAGCGAAGCAATCTAGAGTACTTCTGCGGGAAGATTCTGGATTACTTCGCTGCGCTCGCAATGACGCTGTTGATGCAGTGGTGGCGCGTACCTCAACGATGTCGTCGCGGCGAAGGCCGGGACCCATACCCACGACTGTTGTTGTGGTGCAGGATGGGGGCCAGAGCCGTTAAGACAACGCTGACCGGGGTAATGGGTCCCGGCTCTCGCCGGGACGACACTGAGGGTGTGGCTACCAGCAAGCGCTAGGGATGCGAGAAGCTAATGCGACCGAGCCAGGCAGAACGCCACGACCTGCTCCAGCGCGCTCTTCATCGGCGAGGACGGGAACAGCGCCAGCGCGTCCACGGCCATGGCGCCGTAGTGCTGGGCGCGGCTGCGCGTGTCTTCGAGCGCACGATGCTTGTTCATCAGCCCGATGGCGTGGTCGAGGTCGGTGTCGCCGATCTCGCCGCGCTCGAGCGCGCGGATCCAGAAGGCACGCTCGGTGTCGTTGCCGCGGCGGAAGGCGAGCACGACGGGCAGCGTGATCTTGCCCTCGCGGAAATCGTCGCCGGTGTTCTTGCCGAGCTTGGCGCTCTTGCCGCCATAGTCGAGCACGTCGTCGACGAGCTGGAAGGCGATGCCGAGATTCATGCCGACCGAGCGGCAGGCGGTCTGCTCTGCCTTCGGGCGGTTGGCGATCACGGGGCCGACCTCGCAGGCGGCCGCGAACAGCTCGGCGGTCTTGCCGCGGATCACGGCCAGATATTCGTCTTCGGTGGTCGCGGTGTTCTTGGCGGCGGCAAGCTGCATCACCTCGCCCTCGGCGATGGTGGCGGCAGCCGCGGAGAGAATGTCGAGCGCACGGAGCGAGCCGACCTCGACCATCATGCGGAAGGCCTGGCCGAGCAGGAAGTCACCGACCAGCACGCTCGCCTCATTGCCCCAGAGCATGCGTGCCGACAGCTTGCCGCGGCGCATCTCGCTTTCGTCGACGACGTCGTCATGCAGGAGCGTGGCGGTATGCATGAACTCGACGCTGGCGGCGAGCTTGATATGGCCGTCGCCGGTGTAGCCGGCGAGGTTGGCCATGGCCAGCGTCAGCATCGGCCGCAGGCGCTTGCCCCCGGAGGAGATCAAATGGTTGGCGACCTCCGGGATCATGGTCACGTCCGAACCGGTCCGCGACAGGATCGTGGCGTTGACGCGCTCCATGTCACCGGCGACAAGGGCAACCAGCTCTTCGATCGACGCGCCGGGAGTTTCGAAAGGTACGATGACGGCCACGCCGGTCTCCAATATTTGCCCCGGAAGGGCTATTCTGATGGAAAGACAATAGAAACTGGACGGGGATGCGGCAAGGGCCGTGGAACCATTGACATTTGCCGCTTAATCCCCGTCAGGCAGGAGGCCTGTGTTTTGCGAGAACTGGTTCGGACCAACGATATGGTGCTGGTGTCGGCGATCGGCGCGCTGCTCGACGGCGCCAACATCCATCATTTGGTGCTGGACCAGAACATGAGCATCATCGAGGGCTCGCTCGGCATTTTGCCGCGGCGGATCCTGGTCCACGAGGACGACGCCCTCGAGGCCCGGCAGCTACTGACCGAGGCCGGCCTCAGCCACGAACTGCGCGGCGATGAGTGAAGCCCTGGCAGACCTCACCGAGGACGCCTTCCTCGGCGGACAATTGCGGCTGAAGCAGAAGCGGTCCGGCCATCGCGCCGGGCACGATGCCATTCTGCTCGCGGCGGCGACGGAGGCGAGGGCGGGCGACCGCGTCGTCGATCTCGGCGCAGGTATCGGCACGGCCGGGCTTGCGTTGGCGCGGCGCGTTGCCGGGATCAGGCTCGGCCTGGTCGAGATCGATCCTGAACTGGCGGAGCTTGCGCGCGCCAATGCGGCAGCGAATGCGATTGCCGCCGAGACGATCGTGCTCGACGTCACCGCGGACGCGCAGGCCTTCGCGGCCAGCGGGCTCGCGCCGGACAGCGTCGACGTGGTGCTGATGAACCCGCCCTTCAACGATCCCGCTCGCCATCGCGGTTCGCCCGATCAGGCGCGCCAGATCGCGCATGTGGCGACGGATGAGACGCTGAATGCCTGGGTGCATGCGGCGCGGCGCATCCTCCGATCGCATGGCGCGCTGACATTGATCTGGCGCGCAGATGGGATTGCGGACGTTCTGGCGGCGCTGTCTCGCGGCTTCGGCAGTCTCGCGATTCTGCCGGTTCACGGTGAAGCCGGGCGGCCCGCGATCCGCGTGCTGGTGCGCGCGATCAAGGGCGGGAGGGCTCCGACACGATTGTTGCCGGGCCTCATACTCAACGAGGAGTCACGCGTGCCTAAAAAAGAGGTGATGGATATTCTGGAGGGAAGGGCGGTTCTACCCCTGGTGGAACCGTGCTGAGCTATTGCGGAAGCGATTCCGACTGCTGCTCTTGTGGTGTCGTCAGGCGGATCGCCATGAACAGCGCACCGATCAGCAGCATCAGCAGATAGATTTTCATGGTGTTCTCCGCCGGCCCATTGCAGCCTCTCAACGGGGTTTCTGCAAAACACGTTCCGGGCCCTTCCAATGACAGTCGCGTGATAAGAAATGGTTAATCAGAGGTAACGGCATGGCCGAACAATTGAACGATCGTGAGAGTTCCGGCCTGGCCGACAAGCTCATGCAATATCTGCCGGCGCGCTTCCGTCCCGGCACGGCCGTGGTGCCGGTGGTGCGGCTGTCCGGTGTGATCGGCGCAGTGACGCCACTGCGACCGGGCATGACGCTCGCGACCGTTTCGCGGGTGCTGGAGCGGGCGTTTTCGATGCGCAACGCCAAGGCGGTGGCGCTGGTGATCAATTCGCCCGGCGGCTCGCCGGTGCAGTCGCGCCAGATCTACCTGCGCATCAAGCAGCTTGCGGCGGAGAAGAAGCTGCCGGTGCTGGTGTTCGTCGAGGACGTCGCGGCCTCCGGCGGCTACATGATCGCCTGCGCCGGCGACGAGATCATTTGCGATCCGTCCTCGATCCTCGGTTCGATCGGCGTGGTCGGCGGCAGCTTTGGTTTCCAGGAGGCGATCAAGCGGCTCGGCATCGAGCGGCGTCTCTACACGGCCGGCGCGCACAAGGCGATGCTCGACCCGTTTCTCCCTGAAAACCCCGACGACGTCGCCAAGCTGAAGGCGCTCCAGCGCGAGATCCACCAGATCTTCATCGCGCTGGTGAAGGAGAGCCGCGGCGCGCGCTTGAAGGGCTCCGACGACACCCTGTTCACGGGCGAATATTGGGCCGGCGAGAGTTCTGTCGCGCTGGGGCTTGCCGACAGCATCGGCGATCTCCGCTCAACTCTTCGTGCCCGCTTTGGCGACAAGGTTCTCACCCCCGTGATTGCTCAGCCGACCGGTCTGCTCTCCAGCCTTTTGGGCCGGAAATCGCCCGGCGCGGGGCAGCTTTCGGTCCTGGAATCAATGGCCGGCCTGCCGGACGACCTGATCTCGGCGGTCGAGACGCGCGCGATCTGGGCGAAATTCGGGTTCTAGACGGAGCCCCTCCGCGCCATTTGGTCCCAAGCAGACTTGAAGCCGTGCCAATTGCGGCGCGGCTCGGTCTGCGCAAGAATGCGCGTGGGGGCTGAGCACTAGACAAGGATCGACCGATGCCGCCGTTCGTCGCATTCGCGGGCGTCCTGGGCGGGCTTGCCGTGGTCCGCTGGGCCTACAAGACCGCTGTCAGGATCAACCAGGAGCTGGAGGAGATGCGCCTCTCGCGCGTCGCTGAGGCCGCCCATAGGGGGGCCGTCCAGACGCTGAAGCAGGATCCCGTGACCGGAGCCTATCGGCCGGGTTAGCCGGGCGTCTTTTCATACGCGGTCATTCCGGGGCGATGCGAAGCATCGAACTAGGGTGCGCAGTTGCGCACCTGAGAAGCTCGAGATTCCGGTTCGCCCTTCGGGCGCCCCGGAATGACGGCCATTCCACCCCCTTTGCCTTGATTCCCACCCCTGCCGTCGATACGGTCCCGCGCGATTCAACCCCCCGCGAGAGCCCGATCTGACGATGGACGCCTCCTTGCCCGCCCATATGCGCCCGGAACGCTCGTTCCAGGGCTTTATCCTCGCGCTCCAGCGTTTCTGGGCCGAGCAGGGCTGCGTGATCCTGCAGCCTTACGACATGGAGATGGGTGCGGGTACCTTCCATCCTGCGACCACGCTGCGCGCGCTCGGGCCAA
This sequence comes from Bradyrhizobium sp. MV1.5, assembly GCF_055807615.1. NCBI lineage: Bacteria > Pseudomonadati > Pseudomonadota > Alphaproteobacteria > Hyphomicrobiales > Nitrobacteraceae > Bradyrhizobium > Bradyrhizobium sp. MV1.5. The sequence goes on from NZ_JBVVPL010000001.1 coordinate 382,229, forward strand.
AGCCCTGGAATGCGGCCTATGTGCAGCCCTCGCGGCGACCCAAGGATGGCCGCTATGGCGAGAATCCGAACCGGATGCAGCACTACTACCAGTTCCAGGTGATCATGAAGCCGTCGCCGCCGAACCTTCAGGAGCTGTACCTGAAGTCGCTTGCCGCGATCGGTATCGATTCCGCCGTGCACGACATTCGCTTCGTCGAGGACGATTGGGAGAGCCCGACGCTGGGCGCCTGGGGCCTCGGCTGGGAGTGCTGGTGCGACGGCATGGAAGTCAGCCAGTTCACCTATTTCCAGCAGGTCGCGGGTGTCGAATGCGCACCGGTCGCGGGCGAGCTCACCTACGGGCTCGAACGGCTCGCGATGTACGTGCAGGGCGTCGATCGCGTCTACGACCTCAACTTCAATGGCCGCGATGGCGACGCCAAGGTCACCTATGGCGATGTCTTCCTGCAGGCCGAGCGGGAATACTCGAAGCACAATTTCGAACTGGCCGACACCGCAATGCTGTTCGAGCAATTCAAGATGGCGGAATCTGCCTGCCGGAAATACCTTGAATCCGGCTGGAAGGACGGCAAGCGCGAGGCGCATCTGATGTCGCTGCCGGCCTATGACCAGTGCATCAAGGCGAGCCATGTCTTCAACCTGCTCGACGCGCGCGGCGTGATCTCGGTGACGGAGCGGCAGAGCTACATTCTTCGCGTGCGCGAACTGGCAAAGGCTTGCGGCGAGGCCTGGATCCATACTGAAGCGGGCGGAGCGGCCTGATGCCCGATCTTTTGCTTGAACTGTTCTCCGAAGAAATCCCCGCGCGCATGCAGGCCAAAGCGGCGGAAGACCTGCGCCGCATGGTCACCGACAAGCTCGTCGCCGAAGGTCTCGTCTACGAAGGCGCAAAGGCGTTCGCGACGCCGCGCCGCCTCGCTCTCACCGTGCACGGCATCCCCGCGCGCCAGCCTGACCTGAAGACCGAACGCCGCGGACCGAAGATCGGCGCGGCCGATGCGGCCGTGCAGGGGTTTCTGAAAGCGACGGGATTGACGTCGCTGGACGAGGCCAAGATCCAGCGCGACCCGAAGGGCGACTTCTACATCGCGCTGATCGAGAAGCCCGGCCGCGACGCCATCGACGTGCTCGCGGAAATCCTCCCCGTGATCATCCGCACGTTCCCCTGGCCGAAATCGATGCGCTGGGGCGCGCGCTCCGGCAAGCCAGGCTCGCTGAGCTGGGTGCGCCCGCTGCACGCGATCACCGCGACGTTCGGGCCTGAGACCGAAGAGCCCGATGTCGTCAAATTCTCGGTGGACGGCATCGAGTCCGGCCAGACCACCTACGGTCATCGTTTCATGGCGCCTAGCGCGATTTCCGTGCGCCGCTTCGAGGATTACGAAGCCAAGCTGAAGGCCGCAAAAGTCATCCTCGATCCGCAGGCGCGCAAGGACATCATCTTTGCCGACGCCAAGGAGCTGACCTTCGCGCAAGGGTTCGAACTGGTCGAGGATCAGGTGCTGCTGGATGAGGTTTCGGGCCTGGTCGAATGGCCGGTCGTCATGATGGGATCGTTCGAAGCGGAATATCTCGCGATCCCCGACGAGGTGATCCGCGCCACGATCCGCAACAACCAGAAATGCTTCGTCGTCAAAGATCCCAAGACGGGCAAGCTGACCAACAAATTCGTCCTCACCGCGAACATCGAGGCGCCCGACGGCGGCAAGACCATCGTCGCCGGCAACGAGCGCGTGATCCGTCCGCGCCTGTCCGATGCGAAGTTCTTCTATGAGACGGACCTGAAGACGAAGCTGGAAGACCGCCTGCCGAAATTCGAGCAGATCGTGTTTCACGAGAAGCTCGGGACCCAGGCCGCGCGCATCAAGCGGATCGAACGCCTCGCTGCCGAGATCGCCCCCCTGGTCGGCGCCGATGTCGCCAAGGCGACGCGCGCCGCGCATCTAGCGAAGGCGGATTTGCTGACCGAAGTCGTCGGCGAGTTTCCCGAGGTGCAGGGCCTGATGGGCAAATACTACGCGCTGGCCCAGGGCGAGGATGCTTCCGTCGCGGCGGCTTGCGAGGAGCACTACAAGCCGCAGGGGCCTGCCGATCGCGTGCCGACCGATCCGGTCAGCGTGGCAGTGGCGCTCGCCGACAAGCTCGACACGCTTATTGGCTTCTGGGCCATCGATGAGAAGCCGACCGGAAGCAAGGACCCATATGCACTGCGTCGTGCGGCGCTGGGCGTGATCAGGCTGATCACCGAGAACGGACTGCGTCTATCCCTCATGAAGGTGGCGGCGTCCGCGCTCGCCGGCTTGTCCTTGAAGCCTGCCGATGCGCAGAAGCTTCCGAGCGACCTGCTTGCCTTCTTCGCTGACCGTCTGAAAGTCCAACTCCGTGAGCAGGGCGCGCGGCACGATCTCGTCGATGCCGTGTTCGCGCTCGGCGGCCAGGACGATCTTCTGATGATCGTTCGCCGCGTCGAGGCGCTCGGCAAATTCCTCGAGTCCGAGGACGGCAAGAATTTGCTCGCCGGCATCAAGCGCGCCAGCAACATCCTCGGCATCGAGGAGAAGAAGGACAAGCGCAGCTTTGAAGGCGCGCCCGATGCTGCGCTCTACGGCCTTGCCGAGGAAAAGGCGCTGGCCAAGGCGATCGGCGAAGTGCAGGCGGAAGCCAGCGCTGCCGTCGCCAAGGAAGACTTCGCGGCTGCGATGAGTGCGATGGCCAAGCTGCGCCCGCCGGTCGATGCGTTCTTCGAGAAAGTTCGCGTCAACGACGAGGATGCGAAGGTGCGCGAGAACCGGTTGAAGCTGCTCAACGAGATCCGCAGCGCCACGCGCGCGGTGGCGGATTTCTCAAAGATCCAGGATTGAGCGCGGTCTTGCGGCCGCCAACACTGTCATTCCGGGGCGCGCGAAGCGC
>NZ_JBVVPL010000001.1:385150-423415 GCF_055807615.1 Bradyrhizobium sp. MV1.5
GGGGCGCCCCCACCCCCCCCCCCCCCTCCCCCGCCCCCCCCCCCCCCCCCCACCCCCCCCCCCCCCCCCCGGCCCCCCCCGCCCCCCCCCCCCCCCCCCCCCCCGCGCCCCGGAATGACGAAAGCACAAAAAGCCCCGCCCGGCGGGGGGAGGACCGGGCGGGGCCTGATGTCCGACTCTATTGCTCGCGTCAGCCTGATTGATGTGACGCGCCGGACACCTAGTTGATTCCGGAAAACGCTAGTCCATCACCTCGACGATGCGCCGCGAGCGCGGCTCGACCAGCACGGTCTCGCCGTTCACGACGGTGTAGCGATAGGTGGTGGCGCCGAAACGTTGCGGCACGTCATAATAGGTGACGCCGCTTTCAGGTAAGGTGGCACCGACCACCACGCGATCCGGGATGCGGAAAGCCGGCACCCGTTGCTCGACGACATAGTCGCGGAAAGCCGGCCGCTGCTCGACCGCAATGGTCGGGCCGCTGTCGACGACGACGGGCGCGCGTCCCACGGTGACGCTGCTTTGCGCCTGCGCCGCAAGGGGCGAGCCGATCGCGGCCGCGAGCGCTGCAAGAGCAAGAATCCTGTTCCGCATGGGCAACTCCTTCGAGAAGGTTTTCGGGAAGCGCCAATGGCGCGACCGGTTGCCAATGCATGCGTCTTCGCGATGTTCCGGAAAATGCCCGCCGCATTCGCGGCATTTTCGGGCAGTTTTCGCGAAGCCGGGAACTCGCGTGGGCTCAGTGCGTCTCTACCCGCGGAACCCAGTCCGCTATGATCCCGCCGCGATTCGCCCCCACCCCACGGAAAGAAAATTCATGCACATCACCGTCGCCCACATCTCGCCGATCCTGTCTCTGCTTGCGGGTGTGCTCATCCTGATCATGCCGCGCCTCCTGAACCTGATCGTCGCGATTTTTCTCATCGTAAATGGTGCGATCGGGCTCGGATTGTTGAAGTGGCTCCATCTCTAGGCCTTCATTCTACGGAACTCTTCGACTTGCGCGGACCTGCCCAAAGTGGTGTAAGGCGCGCAATTACCCATTCCTCTCGCAGGTTGTGTGCAAGCTATGGCCAAAGCCGCCTCGAAAACTCCAGCGAAAATGCCAGCGAAATCAAAGTCCTCCGGAAAGGCGAAAGCCGCGCCGGCGGCCCGCAAGGCACTTGCCAAGCGCGCCCCGAAGCCCGTGGCCAAGGGCGCTGCCAAGGCTGCTGCCAAGCCGGCTGTGAAGCCTGCCGCCAAGGCTGTCTCCAAGGCTGTTGCAAAGGTACCGACGAAGCCGGTTGCGCCGAAAGTCGCCGTGAAGCCGGCACCGAGCAAGGCGGCGCCTGTTGCGGCCAAGGCCGGCAAGTGGGTGTTCACGTTCGGCGACGGTAAGGCCGAGGGCAAAGCGGAGATGCGCGATTTGCTCGGCGGCAAGGGCGCCAACCTCGCCGAGATGGCCAATCTCGGCCTGCCGGTGCCTCCGGGCTTCACCATTCCGACCTCGGTCTGCACCTACTTCTACGCGCACGACAAGTCCTACCCGAAGGAATTGAAGTCGCAGGTTGAGAAGGCGCTCGACCATGTCGGCAAGTTGACCGGCAAGATCTTCGGCGATTCCAGGAACCCGCTGCTCGTGTCCGTGCGTTCCGGCGGCCGCGCCTCGATGCCGGGCATGATGGACACGGTGCTCAATCTCGGCCTCAACGACGAGACCGTGGAAGCGCTGTCGGAACTGTCGGGCGATCGCCGATTCGCCTATGACAGCTATCGCCGCTTCATCACCATGTATTCGGACGTGGTGCTCGGCTTCGAGCATCATCATTTCGAGGAGATCCTCGACACCTTCAAGGACAGCCAGGGCTACACGCTCGACACGGATCTCACCGCCGACGACTGGGTCGATCTGGTCGGCAAGTACAAGGACGCGGTCGCGCGCGAAACCGGCAAGGATTTTCCGCAGGATCCGCACGACCAGCTCTGGGGCGCGATTGGCGCGGTGTTTTCATCCTGGATGAACGCCCGCGCGGTGACCTACCGCAGGCTGCACGACATCCCGGAATCCTGGGGCACCGCGGTCAATGTGCAAGCCATGGTGTTCGGCAACATGGGCGAGACCTCGGCGACCGGCGTTGCCTTCACGCGCAATCCCTCGACCGGCGAGAGCAAGCTCTACGGCGAGTTCCTGATCAACGCGCAAGGCGAGGACGTGGTGGCGGGCATCCGCACCCCGCAGGACATCACCGAGGAAGCACGCAAGGACTCGGGCTCCGACAAGGCGTCGATGGAATCGGCGATGCCGGAGGCCTTCAAGGAGCTGACGCGGATCTACACGCTGCTCGAGAAGCACTATCGCGACATGCAGGACATGGAGTTCACGGTCGAGCAGGGCAAGCTCTGGATGCTGCAGACCCGCGGCGGCAAGCGTACTGCCAAGGCGGCGCTGCGCATCGCGGTCGAGCTCGCCAATGAAGGCCTGATCACCAAGAAGGAAGCGGTGACGCGGATCGACCCCGCCTCGCTCGACCAGCTGCTGCATCCGACCATCGATCCCAACGCCAAGCGCGACGTGATCGCAACCGGCCTGCCGGCCTCGCCGGGTGCGGCCTCCGGCGAGATCGTGTTCTCCTCGGACGAGGCGGCCAAGCTTCAGGCCGACGGACGCAAGGTGATTCTGGTCCGGATCGAGACCAGCCCCGAAGACATCCACGGCATGCACGCCGCCGAAGGCATCCTGACCACCCGCGGCGGCATGACCTCGCATGCTGCGGTGGTCGCGCGCGGCATGGGCAAGCCCTGCGTCTCCGGCTGCGGCACCATCCGCGTCGATTACGGCCGCGGCACCATGAGCATCGGCTCGCGCACCTTCAAGACCGGCGACGTCATCACCATCGACGGCTCGCTCGGCCAGGTGCTCGCCGGCCGCATGCCGATGATCGAGCCCGAGCTGTCCGGCGAGTTCGGCACGCTGATGAAATGGGCCGACCAGGTCCGCAAGATCGGCGTGCGCGTCAACGCGGACACGCCGGAGGACGCGCACACCGCGATCAAGTTCGGCGCGGAAGGCATCGGCCTCTGCCGTACCGAGCACATGTTCTTCGAGGAGACGCGCATCCGGACGGTGCGTGAGATGATCCTCTCCGAGGACGAGCAGTCGCGACGCGCTGCGCTGGCAAAGCTGCTGCCAATGCAGCGCGCCGACTTCGTCGAGCTGTTCGAGATCATGAAGGGCCTGCCCGTCACGATCCGCTTGCTTGATCCGCCGCTGCACGAGTTCCTGCCGCACACCCATGCCGAGGTCGAGGAAGTGGCGCGCGCCATGAACACCGACCCGCGGCGCCTGGCCGACCGCGCGCGCGAGCTGTCGGAGTTCAATCCGATGCTCGGCTTCCGCGGCTGCCGTATCGCGATCGCCTACCCCGAGATCGCCGAGATGCAGGCGCGCGCGATCTTCGAAGCGGCGGTCGAGGCCGAGAAGCGTACCGGCAAGGCCGTCGGCCTCGAGGTGATGGTGCCGCTGATCGCCACCAAGATGGAGCTCGACCTCGTCAAGGCGCGCATCGACTCCACCGCGAAGGCGGTGATGCGCGACACCAACACCAAGCTGACCTATCAGGTCGGCACCATGATCGAGCTGCCGCGCGCCTGCCTGCTCGCGGCCGAGATCGCGGAGAGCGCCGAGTTCTTCTCGTTCGGCACCAACGACCTCACGCAGACGACGTACGGCATCAGCCGTGACGATGCCGCGAGCTTCCTCGGCACCTACGTGTCCAAGGGCATCCTGCCGATCGATCCCTTCGTCGCGCTCGACCAGGAAGGCGTCGGCGAGCTCGTCAAGATCGGCGTCGCACGCGGTCGTAAGACGCGCGCCTCGCTCAAGGTCGGCATCTGCGGCGAGCACGGCGGCGATCCCGCCTCCGTCGCCTTCTGCCACGCGATCGGTCTCGACTACGTCTCCTGCTCGCCCTACCGCGTCCCGATCGCCCGCCTCGCCGCCGCGCAAGCTGCGCTCGGCAAGGCGATCGCGAGCCAGGCATAAGCGGAGCGGCGAGTTGAAATGTTGAGAGCGAGAGAGGCGGGGCAAAACCCCGCCTCTCTCATTTGAGGCTCGACGGCTGCCACATCGTATTTGCGATCACCACACACTCGCTGTCATCGCCCGGCTCGACCGGGCGATCCAGTACGCCGAGACGTGAGTGCTTGAACGCAGAAGCCGCGGCGTACTGGATGCCCCGCCTTCGCGGGGCAGAACAGCGGGTGTTGATGTAGCGATGGAACCGAACCGCGCGTCCCGCAATGACACGTGCGCGCAAGAGTTCCTTCACCATTCGCGTTGACCAGATATTTACCGCGTCCCGTCAGCGGACATTTACCACGCATGCAATCACCCCCGTGAAAACACCTGCGATTGCTTGCGTGTGCCGCATGCGCCACGCCGATTAACGCCCCGGCAACCTAAATTAGATACTCACGAGAAAGATCGAATTGCACGGATGTACTGCGGCTCGATTTTCTAGCGTAAGCGTAGCGTGAGCGTATCGATGTTTTTGTTGCGTACCCATCCGAAGGGCGCGCGGTTCGCGTCCTTCGGCATCGGTCTCTGCATCTTCGCATTGATGCCGAGAGAGACCGGCTATCAGGACATTGCCTCGCTGCTGGCGCGCCAACCCGGCGTCGCGGAGCGTTGGCAGAAGCAGGTGTTCTCTGCTGCGTCCTCCATACAGCTCGCCACCTACAGTTTTTCCCGGCCGATCGGCACTTCGGTTCCGCAGAGCGCGATGGTTCGCCTCGCGAGCCTCGACGGTCGCGACGTCACCGGCGCGATCAGCCGCAATCCGGCGCTGCAGGCGCAGCCGCGCTACCAGGCCGCCGATTTTCCCAAGGTCGATCGCTCCATGAAAGGTGATCGGCTCGCAACGATCACACCGACGCAGGCCCCCGGAGCCGGCGCGCCGACGGCAGCGCCCGCGCAGGAAGATCCCGCGACGTCGAACAGCTCGGTGTTCGGCGCCAAGACCGTCGCGTTGCCACAGGCGATGTCGCCGGAGTCCGCGGCCGCGCTCGATCCCGAACTTGCGGAAGCGCTGCGCGCGCCGCCGCTGCCGCAATACACCAGTGCGCCACAACCCAGCGACGCTGCGCGCTCGCTCGCGCTCCAGCCGCTCGAAGCCCTGAAGCAGGCCACCATTCCGGCTGCACCGCCACGCGATCCATTCCGCGTCAAAACCTCGAACCTGTTCTTCGGCAGCTCCTCGCTCGGAGGCAACGTCGAGAGCATCGAGAGCTGGCAGCCCGGTGCGGAGCCGCTGATCGTGATGCCCGACCCCGACATGAAGGTGACGGCCTCGCTGTCGCCGCCGACGGAGGATATCGCGAAGGGTATCGAAAGCGGCGAGAGCGTCGCGCCGAAGGGTGAAGTCAACGTCGACAACCAGCGTACCAGATCGCCGGCGGAGCGGCTCGCACTCGACGACAAGTCGCGCGCGAAGTCCGAAAAATGCCTCGCCGAGGCCGTGTATTTCGAATCCCGCGGCGAGGCCGTGCGCGGCCAGATGGCGGTTGCGCAGGTGGTGATGAACCGCGTGTTCTCCGGCAAATATCCGGATACCGTGTGCGGCGCCGTCTATCAGAACAAGCACCGCCATCTCGCCTGCCAGTTCACCTTCGCCTGCGACAACAATGCCGACGTGATCCGCGAGCCCGAGATGTGGGACCGTGCGAAAAAGATCTCGAAGGCCATGCTCGACGGCCAGATCTGGCTACCCGAGGTCGGCAAGTCCACGCACTACCACGCCTATTGGGTGCGCCCGTCCTGGGTCGCCGAGATGAAGAAGATGTACAAGACCGGCGTCCACACCTTCTATCGCCCACGCGCCTGGGGCGACGGCAGCGAGGAACCGAGTTGGGGGACGCCAGCGCAGACCGCTGCGCTATCCGCCGAGCTCATCCAGGAAGCCAAGAGCTCCGCCGAGATGGGCGCAACCGAGCGGCGGTAGCCCTCACGCCTCGATATCCAGCGCGCAGTCGAAATTCGGCGCCGAATGCGTCAGCGCGCCGGACGAGGCGTAGTCGACGCCGGTCGCCGCGATCGCTGCGATCGAGTCCAGGGTGACGCCGCCGGATGCCTCCAGTTCGAGGCGTCCTTCGTTGAGCCTGACCGCTTCGCGCAACGTCGCAATGTCCATGTTGTCGAGCAGCACGGCGTCGGCAAGGCCGGTGTCGAGCACCTCGCGCAACTGCGCCAGCGTGTCGACCTCGATCTCGATCTTGACGAGATGGCCGGCATGGGCGCGGGCGCGCTCCAGCACGGGCCGGATGCCGCCGGCAACCGCGATGTGGTTGTCCTTGATCAGGATCGCGTGGTCGAGCCCGAAGCGGTGATTGAACCCGCCGCCGCAGCGTACCGCGTATTTCTCCAACGCGCGCAAGCCCGGCGTGGTCTTTCGCGTGCAGCAGATCCGCATCCGGGTGCCCTCGGTGCGCGCAACATAGTCCGCCGTGAGCGTCGCGACGCCCGACAGGCGGCCGACGAAATTCAGCGCGGTCCGCTCCGCCGTGAGGATGGCGCGTGCCGGCCCCGAGATCGTCAGCACCTGCTGCCCGCGGGCGACGCGCGCGGCGTCGCGAACATGCGCGCGTATCTCGATGTCGGGCGAAAGCTTTTGCAAGGTGGCGAGCGCCAGCGGCAAGCCGGCGATCACGCCGGATTGCCGTGCGACCAGGATCGCTTGCGCCTTCGTTGATTCGGGAATCGTCGCAAGCGAGGTGATGTCGCCGGCGCGGCCGAGATCCTCATCGAGCGCGCGCAGCACGGCCTCGTCGAGCGCGAGCGGGGAGAGGAAGGCGTCGGGATAGAGCAGAGAGGTCGGGGTGATCATGGCAGACTCCGTCAGGCGATCAGGGGTTGCGCGGTTCGCGGTATCTGGCGTTCGGTCAGGCTGTCCGCGATCTCGTGTGCCGCCGTGAGCATGGTCATGGTGCGTTGCGCGAGGGCGGGCACGTCCGCGGCATGGTCGGAGCGGAAATGCGCGCCGCGGCTCTCGCACCGGTTCCAGGCTGACGCCGCCACGAGCAGGGCTGCCGTTGCCATGTTGCTGACCGCGATGCTCGTGGCCTCGCGTTCGAGCGTGGCGAAGTTGCGAACTGCGTCCGCAAGCCCGTCACCGTCGCGGATCACGCCGACATGGGTGCTCATCAGCATCCGCAGCCGCTTCACGGCCGCAGCATCCGGCGCGCCGTCCCGCGGCGTCGGCCCGTCCGCAAGGCGCGCGGGCGAGGCAATGGTGCGGCCGGCGATGTCGTCGGCGATGCGCGCGGCGTAGACCACGGCCTCCAGCAGCGAATTCGAAGCAAGCCGGTTCGCGCCGTGCGCGCCGGTGGACGACACTTCGCCGCCGGCCCAGAGCCCGTCGATCGAGCTGCGGCCGCGATCGTCCACCGCGATGCCGCCCATGTGATAGTGCGCCGCCGGTGCGATCGGGATGGCCTGCGTGGCGGGGTCGATGCCGGCGGCGATGCAGCTTGCATGAACGGTCGGGAATTTGTCGGCAAAACGTCCGCCCAGCGCCTGCCGCGCATCGAGGAAGGCGCCGCGTCCGGCCGAGATCTCCGCGAACACGCCGCGCGCCACGATGTCGCGCGGTGCGAGCTCGGCGAGCGGATGGCGCGCCGCCATGAAACGTTCGCCACGGCCGTTGATCAGCGTCGCGCCTTCGCCGCGTAGCGCTTCCGTGGCGAGCGGCGCGGGATCGCGGCCGACCATGATGGCGGTCGGGTGAAACTGCACGAACTCGGGATCCGCGATGACCGCGCCTGCGCGTGCGGCGATCGCGAGGCCGGATCCGCTCGCCTCGCGCGGATTGGTGGTGACGGTATAGAGATGGCCGATGCCACCCGTGGCCAGCACCACCGTCCGCGCGGCGAGCAGGATCGGCCGTGCGGCGAAATTGTCGGCTTCGCGCAACTGAAGGCCGGTGACGGCGCCGTCGTCGGTCAGCAGTGCTTCGGCGACAAAGCCTTCGATCAGCCGGATCGATGGCGTGCGCCGCACGGCCTCGCTCAGCGCCGCGATGATGGCGGCCCCTGCGCCATCGCCGCGCACATGCACGATGCGTCGCGCCGAGTGTGCGGCTTCGCGCCCGACTGCGAGCCTGCCTCCGAGATCGCGGTCGAACGGCACGCCATAGGCGAGCAGGTCGTGAATCCGCGGCGCGGCCTCGCCCGCGATCCCGAGTGCGACAGCTTCGTCGACGATGCCGCCGCCAACGGCAACCGTGTCCGCGGCGTGCGCTTCCGGCGTATCGCCCTCGGCCATTGCCGCGGCGATGCCGCCTTGCGCCCATGCGGACGACGCGCCCTGTCCGAGCGGCGCGGCCGAGATCAATGTCACCGGCCGCGGCGCGAGCTTGAGCGCGCAGAACAATCCGGCAAGGCCGCCACCGACGATGACGACGTCGTCGGAGCGGGGGAGGGTGTGGATGGCATTTGTTGTCATAGCTTTCTCCAGGCTCTCAACTGTCGTCCCGGCGAAGGCCGGGACCCATAACCCCGACTGCGGGTTGTTGCGGCAAGCTGGAGCTGCCAGCCTGCCAATACCCACGCCCTGTGGTTATGGGTCCCGGATCTTCGCTCCGCTTCGCTGGTCCGGGACGACGATTGTGTTTGTGGTTGGGAGTTGCCTTCAATTCTTCAAATTGATCATCCGCTCGACCGAGCGCCTTGCGCGGTCCGCGAGCGTGGGATCGATCGTCACCTCTTCACGAAGCGTCAGCAGGCTCTCCAGAATGTTGGCGAGCGTGATGCGCTTCATGTGCGGGCAGATGTTGCAGGGGCGCAGAATCTCCACATCGGGCAGCTCGGCGCGGACATTGTCGGCCATCGAGCATTCCGTGATCATCACCAGCCGCCGCGGCCGCCGCTCGCGCACCCAGTTGATCATGTGCGCGGTCGAGCCCGTGAAGTCGGCCTCGGCCAGCACGTCCGGTGGGCATTCGGGATGGGCGATGATCTGTACGGAGGGATCGGCCTCGCGGTAGCTGCGCAGCTCGGCGCCGGTGAAGCGCTCGTGCACCTCGCAGGCGCCCTTCCAGGCGATGATCTTCACGTCGGTCTTCGAGGCCACGTAAGTGGCGAGATAGCGGTCGGGCAGGAAGATCACGCTTGGTGCGCCGAGGCTTTCGACCACCTGGGCCGCGTTGGACGAGGTGCAGCAGATATCGACCTCGGCCTTCACCTCCGCGGAGGTGTTGACATAGGCAACGACCGGCACGCCGGGAAATTTTTCGCGGAGCAGGCGGACGTCGGCGCCGGTGATGCTGGCGGCCAGCGAGCAGCCGGCGCGCGTATCGGGGATCAGCACCGTCTTGTCCGGATTGAGCAGTTTCGACGTCTCCGCCATGAAGTGCACGCCGCACTGGACGATGATGTCGGCCTTCACCTTGGTGGCTTCGACGGCGAGTTGGAGCGAATCGCCGCCGATGTCGGCGACGCAGTGGAAGATCTCCGGCGCCTGGTAATTGTGCGCGAGGATCACCGCGCCCCGCGCCTGCTTCAGCTCGTTGATCGCCTTGATCGTCGGGGCCATGAGCGGCCATTCGATCGGCGGGATGACGTGTTTCACGCGCTCGTAAAGCGGTGCGGTGGCTCGCTCGACCTCCGGCGTCCAGTCCAGCGAAGGCATCGGCAGCGAAGGTCCGGTTCGCGCCTGCTCGGTCCGTACCGGGGCGATGACCTGGCCCTGCGGCCGGTTGGCAAAGTCGTCGGGGCCGTAAATTCCAGTTAGCGGCATCGAAGCCTCCCGTGCATGTCATTTATACTCATTCTGAGCATATACAGAGCCTGAGAAATCCGGCCGACAGGCCGGAAATCATTTTAATATGCTCGATATGAGCAAATAGAAGATAACACGCCGTGTTGGGAGCCGCTAGATCTCGCCGCACACATTTCCGTCAAGTCGGTCCCCTCGGCGCGTCGGCTGAGGCCGCGAGGAAATGCAATGCTCCCGCGCCAGCTCTTCACGGAATGCATTCGTTTTTGACTTGGGGGTTTCATGCAGATGCATTAAACGAGCTGGCTCGCGGCTGCCATTTGCTAATCCGCGACGATGCACGAGGAACAGCATGTCGACACAGATGGGCGAGCTCGGTTCGGTCTCCCGTTCCTCCTCCTGGCGCACGCCGGCGATCATCATTCTCTGCGGCTGCGCGATCGGGATGCTCGGCTTCGGCCCGCGCTCGGCGCTGGGCTTCTTCGTGCAGCCGATGAGCCATGAATATGCCTGGGGCCGCGATGTGTTCGGCCTCGCGATCGCGTTTCAGAATTTGCTGTGGGGATTGGGCCAACCCGTCGCCGGCGCGGTCGCCGATCGCTTCGGCCTGTTCCGGGTGATGTGCGTCGGCGCTCTGCTCTATGCCGGCGGCCTGCTCCTGATGCGCTATTCCTCGACGCCGCTGTCGCTGAACATCGGCGCCGGCGTCATGGTAGGCTTCGGTCTCGCCGGCTGCTCGTTCAATCTGGTGCTGTCGGCATTTACCAAGCTCTTGCCGGCCGAGAAGCGCGGCCTGGCTCTCGGCGCCGGTACTGCGGCGGGATCGTTCGGGCAATTCCTGTTCGCGCCGATCGGTGTGGCCCTGATCGACAATTTCGGCTGGCAACAGGCGCTCACCGTGTTCGGCTTCCTGATGCTGCTGATCATCCCGTTGTCGCTGGCGCTCTCGACGCCGCCGGTCGCAAGCACGGCAAACGCGGCGCCTGCGGACCAGCAGACCTTCACCAAAGCGCTCGCAGAAGCCTTCGGCCATCGCTCTTATGTGCTGCTGATCCTCGGCTTCTTTACCTGCGGCTTCCAGCTTGCCTTCATCACGGTGCATCTGCCGGCCTTCCTGGTCGATAGCGGCATCTCCACGCAAATCGGCGGCTGGGTGATCGCGGCGATCGGCCTGTTCAACATCATGGGATCGCTGAGCGTCGGATATCTCCAGAACAGCATGCCCAAGCGCTACATCCTTTCGATCATCTATTTCACCCGCGCGCTTGCGACGCTTGCCTTCATCTCGTTCCCGATCACGCCGTTCTCGGCGATTGCGTTTGGAGCGGTCTCCGGCCTGACCTGGCTGTCGACCGTGCCGCCGACCTCGGCGCTGGTCGCCATCATGTTCGGCACGCGCTGGTTCGCCACCCTCTATGGCTTCGCCTTCGTCAGCCATCAGGTCGGCGGCTTCCTCGGCGTCTGGCTCGGCGGCATCGTGTTCGAGCGGTTCGGTTCCTACACGCCGATCTGGTGGCTCTCGATCCTGTTCGGCGTGCTCTCGGCGCTGATCAATCTTCCGATCGTGGAGAAACCGGTCCAGCGGGCGGTTGCGCAGCCGGCCTGATCGGCTAAACATCCCCTGAAACAAGTCAGGGAGTTTGCTGTGGCGACGTTCAAGGCGATCCGGATCGACAAGGCGGACAAGGGCACCACCGCGCAGCTCACGCAGTTCGACGAAGCCGAGCTGATGGAGGGCGACGTCACCGTCCGCGTGGAATGGTCGACGTTGAACTACAAGGACGGCCTTGCGCTCACCGGCAAGGCGCCGGTGGTGCGCCGCTTCCCGATGATTGCCGGCATCGATTTCGCCGGTACGGTCGAGCAGTCCTCGCATCCGCAATGGAAGGCGGGCGACAAGGTCGTCTGCACCGGCTGGGGCATGGGCGAAACCCATCTCGGCGCCTATGCCGAGAAGGCGCGGGTGAAAGGCGACTGGCTGGTCGCTCTTCCACAGGGCCTGTCGGCGCGCGACGCCATGGCGATCGGCACCGCCGGCTTCACTGCGATGCTGTCCGTGCTGGCGCTGGAGAAGCACGGACTGTCGCCAAACAGCGGTCCGGTCGTGGTGACGGGCGCGGCGGGCGGCGTCGGCTCGGTTGCGACCGCCGTGCTCTCGAAGCTCGGATATCACGTCATCGCGTCCACGGGCCGTGCGTCCGAAGCGGACTATCTGAAAGAGATCGGCGCGACTGAGGTGATCGACCGCAACGAATTGTCGGCGGCCGCCAAGCCCATTGCCAAGGAGCGCTGGGCGGGTGGTGTCGATAGCGTCGGCTCGACCACGCTCGCAAACCTGCTGTCGATGACGAAGTATGGCGGCGCGATCGCCGCCTGCGGCTTGGCCGGCGGCATGGACCTGCCGTCTTCCGTCGCACCTTTCATTTTGCGCGGGGTGTGCCTTCTCGGCATCGATTCCGTGATGTGCCCGATCGAGCCGCGGAAAGCCGCCTGGCAACGCCTGGCGTCCGATCTGGATCGGACGAAACTAGCTGAAATTACTCACGAAATTCCGCTTTCCGACGTGCCGGAATGGGGCGCGAAAATCCTGGCCGGCCAGGTACGCGGTCGCACCGTGGTAAAAATTGTCTAACAGCGTTCAGACTTTACCAACCATGCTGCTTCAATGTCGCCATGGTTAGTATGGTAAGCAGCGGGTAAAGAGATAAGGCATAGCCCGCTGCGGGGTTGGTTCGGAGTTGAGCATGCTTGCGCGTATTGTGTTGGGGGCGGTCACGGCGGTAGCGACGATTGCGCCGGCCATTGCTGGAAGCATGAACGCCGATGAGGCGCGCCGCTTCGTCGCCGGGAAGGTGTTTGCTTTCACCTGCTTTGACGGCACCCGCGGCGCGGGCCGCATCATGGACGACCTCGGCGCCGCCGGCGCCGTGCAGTTCTCGGGTGCAGGTCCGGTGAAACATCTCCGCCTGCCCGGCAACACGCTTCAGATCCGCGGCCAGAACGTCTGCGCCTCGATCAAGGGTATTCCGTTCGAGCCCTGTTTCAACCTTGAAAAGACCGACGATCGCAGTTTCCGCGGCTCGGTGTCCGGGATGGGTTTCGCCTATTGCGACTTCCATCACCAGGGCGGCAACCAGATGCTGATGGCGCGGGCCGTCGCGCGGCCGCGCTCGCTGCGCACCTCGGAACACACGGGTTCGGTCGGCGCGACCAACACCGAAGTCGCCGCGCGTGTCGAGACCCCGCGCGTCGAGAGCAGCCGGCTCGAGCCGGTAAAGCCGCAAGCCAAATCGGAGCCCGCAAGGGACGACGCCCCGCTGGAGCTGCGCCGCTCGACCCAGTGAGTTGGCTGCGCGTGACACTCCGCGCACTTTGTCGTTGAGAGTTGCCATCAAACACGAAGCCGCCGCGCCGTAGTCATACGGACGGCGGCTTTTATGCGTTGGTAGCTGTTCGCGTCTCAGTTTGCGTACGGCCGGGGGGCGCGGCCCGATCAAAGGGTTCAACGATGTCGCTGTACTTCTTCCGTATCAGCACCGGCCGCTATTCCGGTGCTGCCGACCAGCCATATGAGTTCGAGGATCGCGCTGCGGCTTGGGCCGAGATGACCGAAGTCTGTGCCAATTTGCTCGGCGGCATCTCGCGCAGCCTGAAGCAGAACGCGGAATGGCGCATGGAGCTGCTAGACGAGAACAAGGAGCCGGTGTTCCGGATCAGCCTGATCGGCGAGAGCCAGAAGGCCCTTGGTCGCACTGGCTAGAAATCGAGCACCCTACCGCCGCGTGTGGTTAACCTGTTAAGCGCGCGGACCGTGCCGTTTTTCAAGGGATTTCTAGCGAGTCCGGTATTTGTCCGGGGGCGGTCGTTAACCGGATAACCACACCTGAAGCTCAGTTTTTAGGCAAGGGCGATCAACGCCGAGGGCGGCCGACAATGACTTGGCCGCGTAATCCCCGGGAAACGCGCCCATGTCGAAACTCATCCAGAATCTGCAAATCGGTACCAAGCTCGCGCTCGCTTCGGCGTTCGGCGTTATTCTGGTCGGCGCGATGATCGCGAGCCAGGTCATCGGCAACAACACCGTGCGTCATTCCAACCAAGCAGCGATTGCGCAGCAGGAATTGGTCCGCGAGGCCACCGAAGCCAAGCTTGGGATACGCGGCATGCAACTCGCTGTTCGAGACATGCGTCTCGCCAACAATCAGGGCGACTTGCAAAAGGCGAGCGAGCTTCTGCTGGAGCGGTCGAAAGCGCTGAACGGCGTCGTCGATTCCATGCTCAGATTGACGCACTCCGCGGAAAATCGCGCGCGGATGGAGAAGCTCAAGTCTACGTCCGCCGATTACCTCAAGGGTGCGCAGCAGAACGCCTCCGTTCGCAGCGAGGCCATGGCCGTGGCGGCCACGGACCCCGCCCGCGCCGCCAAGATTTCCGAGGAAGGCGCGCGCCATGTCCGTGAGGTGACGCTGCCGCTCGCTACGCAACTGGATAATTTGACCAGCGAGATTGCCGATTTTGCCAAGCATAAAAGCGAGGAAGAAATCGCTGCCGCGCAACAGGAGATGGCCACGAGCGAGCGTCTCGGCATGGTGGTCGGCGCGTGCGCCGTGCTCGTCCTCATCGGTTCGTGGCTGATGTCCTTCCTGACCATCGCGCGGCCGATCCGCGCGCTCACGGTTGCCATGGACAAGCTCGCTGGTGGTGACTACTCCGTTGTCCTGCCGGGTCTCGGCCGCAAGGACGAGGTTGGCGGCGTCGCCGCGGCTGTCGAGAAATTCAAGATCGTGTCGGAGCAGAAGGCGCGCGAGGAAGCGGAAGCCAAGATGCGGCAGGACCAGATGGCGGCCGAGCAGCGCAAGGCCGATATGCGCAGGCTTGCCGACAGTTTCGAAGGCGCCGTCGGCGAGATCGTCGATACCGTCTCCTCGGCCGCGACGGAGCTCGAGGCTTCGGCCTCGACGCTGACCTCGACGGCGGAGCGGGCACAGGAACTGACGATAGTGGTGGCTGCGGCCTCCGAGGAGGCGTCGACCAACGTGCAGTCGGTTGCCTCTGCGACCGAAGAGCTGTCGTCCTCGATCACCGAGATCAGCCGCCAAGTGCAGGAATCGGCGCGGGTCGCGAGCGAGGCGGTTACCCAGGCCCGCACCACGACCGACCGGGTCGGCGAATTGTCCAAGGCGGCGGCTCGCATTGGCGACGTGGTCGAGCTGATCAACACCATCGCCGGCCAGACCAACCTGCTGGCGCTCAATGCCACCATCGAGGCAGCGCGCGCCGGGGAGGCCGGTCGCGGCTTTGCCGTGGTGGCTTCCGAAGTGAAGGCGCTCGCGGAGCAGACCGCGAAGGCGACCGGCGAGATCGGTCAGCAGATTTCCGGCATTCAGGCGGCAACGCAGGACTCGGTCAGCGCGATCAGCGCCATCAGCAACACCATTGAAAAGCTGTCCGAGATATCGTCCACGATCGCCGCGGCCGTCGAGGAGCAGGGCGCGGCGACGCAGGAGATTTCCCGCAACGTGCAGCAGGCGGCGGAAGGCACCCATCAGGTCTCGTCCAACATCACCGACGTGCAGCGCGGCGCGGGCGAAACCGGCTCGGCATCGTCGCAGGTGCTGGCAGCGGCACAGTCGCTGTCGAGCGACAGCAACCGCCTCAAACTCGAGGTCGGGAAATTCCTCGACACCGTGCGCGCCGCCTAAGAACCTCGTTCCAGACAGTTCGGGAAGACGCCTGCCTCCTCAGGCGGGGCGTTTTTGCATCCTGATCGTCGCCGCGAACGTCTCGCGCATGATTTCGACGAACGTCGGCTGCAAAAACCAACAGCGGCGACCTCAAGCTGAAATTTACAACTTGCTCGCGAAATTACCTCTTCCATTTCAACTATTTGGGCTGAAATCTCAGTATTTCTCCGAACCCTCCCGTTAACCAGAACGCGAAACTCGAGGACTAGATTCTCCGGCAAGGGCGATCAACGTCCATGCAGCCGGCAAGGACTTGGCTGCGTGTTTCCTTTGGGGGGAAACGTAGCATGTTGAGCCCTGCTCATCATCAGCAGGCCCGAACTCGGGCCGCCGGCGCGTGGAGTCGGCTCGGACATGTCCGGATCGGCACGATCTTGCCGATCATCATCTCTGCCCTGGTCTTGCTGGGGTTGGCCTCGGCCGGATTCATCGCCTATGAGGCCGTCCTCAAGCGGCGAGAGTCCGAGGCTTTCCTGAAGGTCAATGCAGTTGCCCAACTGCTGCTGCGCAGCGCAGGACATTGGGCGATTGAACGCGGGCTGACCAACGCCGTGCTGAAGTCTCCTGATGTCGTCAGCGCCGAGCGCCGCGCCGAAATCGCAAAGGCGCGCGCGACGGCCGACGAGGCCTTTCGCCAAGCCATCCTCGATATCAGCGCGATTCCCGAAATGACGGCGGGGCAAAGACAGATTGCGGACGCCGCGGCGAAATTCGAGGCGCTGCGTCTCTTGCGTGAGAAGGCCGATGCGGGAATGTCGCGCCCGCGCGTCCAACGCGAGCCTGACCTCGTAGATGGCTTCGTGCTAACAATTACGGAGGTGATCGACGTCGCGAGCAACCGCTTGCGGCTGACGCTCGAAACGCTCACCAGCCCGCCCGTGGCAAGGCTGGCGCAGCTCATCGGCTTGCGACATCTGACAGCTCAGATGGCCGAGAACGCCGGAAGGGAGCGGGCCCTGCTGGCCGGTGTCGTCGGTGCGCGCGCGAAGCTCGGGACGGAGGGCTATGAGCGCCTTTCGGCGCTGCGGGCCAAGGTCGAACTCGCATGGGACACGGTATTGCCGGTGCGGCTGCGCTCGGACCTCGCCCTGCAGATCGGCGAGGCGATGACGGAGGTCGAGAAATCCTATTTTGGCGCCTACGGTGAAACGCGGGCGCTTGTGCTCGCCGGTGGCGAAGCCGGGGACTACAAGATCACGGGACCCGAGTACTTCACGCGGGCCACTGCCGGCATCAATGCGGTGCTGAAGCTCGGTGAAGCCATTGGCGCGGCCGCTGACCGCGAAGCCACGATGCAGGCAGACGTCAGCACCCGTAATTTCGCTTTCACGGTCGTGTTGCTCTGCGCCTCGGTGATGCTCGCTGGCCTCAGTTTCTGGATCACCTTCGGCCGGATTCTCAACCCGCTTTCAGCCATTTCGGTTGCGATGGGTGGGCTCGCCAAGGGCGACTTCACGACGGTCGTGCCAGGTACCCGCCGAGGTGACGAGGTCGGCGAGATGGCGCGGACCGTTGAAGTCTTCAAGCAAAACGGCCTCGAAGTCGAACGCATGCGCGGCGATCACGCTGCGGCCGAGAAGCGGGCAGCCGAGCAGCGCAAGCTGGAGATGCGGAAGCTGGCCGACGGCTTCGAAGCCGCGATCGGGGAGATCGTCGATACCGTGTCCTCGGCAGCGACCGAGCTCGAAGCCTCGGCGTCGACGCTCACATCGACCGCGGAGCGTGGGCAGCAGCTCACGACCATGGTTGCTGCAGCCTCCGAGGAGGCGTCCACCAACGTGCAGGCGGTGGCGTCGGCGACCGAGGAGCTGTCGTCCTCTATCACCGAGATCAGCAGGCAGGTGCAGGAATCGGCCCGCGTGGCCAACGAAGCTGTCGGCCAGGCGCGTGTCACCACCGAGCGTGTCAGCGAATTGTCCAGGGCGGCGACGCGGATCGGCGACGTGGTCGAGCTGATCAACACCATCGCAGGTCAGACCAATCTCCTGGCGCTCAACGCGACCATCGAGGCCGCGCGCGCCGGCGAAGCCGGTCGCGGCTTTGCGGTCGTCGCCGCCGAGGTCAAGGCACTCGCCGAACAGACCGCGAAGGCCACCGGCGAGATCGGGCAGCAGATCGCCAGCATCCAGACCGCGACCGAGCATTCGGTCGGCGCAATCAAGGACATCAGCGGCACTATCGAGAAGCTCTCGGAGATTTCCTCCACCATCGCGGCTGCCGTGGAAGAGCAGGGTGCGGCGACACAGGAAATCTCCCGCAACGTGCAGCATGCGGCGGAAGGCACCCACCAGGTCTCGGCCAACATCACCGATGTGCAGCGCGGGGCGGGCGAGACCGGCTCGGCGTCATCGCAGGTGCTGGCGGCGGCTCAGTCGCTGTCGGGCGACAGCAATCGCCTCAAGCTCGAGGTCGGCAATTTCCTCGACACCGTGCGCGCGGCGTGACGGGCGCATGTCCTGAGAGAGCTGCAACCGCCGCGCGTAGAAGCGGGGCGTTTGCGCGCGTGCATATTGCGACGCCGCGAGGAAGATCGCGCAGGGTTAACCTTCCGGAAAACCGATGCAGTCATGATCTCCGCAATATTCCGGGTGCCGAGTCGCCCTCCTTGCATTGCGTATCGATCGTATTGGAGCACATCCCATGAGTGGCCCTTCCATTCGCCTCACCCACAAGGTCATGGCGATCGGACTGTTCGGATTGTTGGGTCTCGTGGCCTTTGGCGCGATCTATGAGATCGGCAGTCTCTCCCAGGACACCTCCCGCAACGTTGCCAACCGCGCTCGTGCGATTGCCGACCTCGACAAGCAGCTCTCGATCGAGATGCTGGAGGCGCGCCGCAACGAGAAGAACTTCCAGCAGCGCCGCAAGGAGAGCTACGCCAAGGCACACGCGGAGTTGATCGGGCCGATCAACCGCGATTTCGAGGAGGTCGAGCGGCTGATGGCGGCCGGCGGCATGAGCGCGCTGTCCGACCGGATGAAGCAGGCCCAGGACGACTTCAAGCGATACGCCTCGGACTTCGGCAAATTGGTGGCCGCGGAGACCCGGCTCGGCCTGAACGAGACGCTGGGCCTGTCCGGCTCGCTCCGCGCCGCGGTGCACGACATCGAGGCCAAGCTCAAGGAGATCGACGATCCCAGGTCCACGAGCTGGATGCTGATGATGCGCCGGCACGAGAAGGACTTCATGCTGCGGCGCGACCAAAAATACACCGTCGAGATGAAGAAGGCCGCAGCCGAATTCTCCAAGGCGATCGAGGTCGTCGCAGTCCCTACGGCCGTGATGAACGACATCACAGCCAAGCTGCAGAAATACCAGTCCGAGTTCGCGGCCTGGGTGGAGACCGCGCAGCAAACTGCTGCCCTCGACGCCAGCATGATGAAAACCTTCCGTGGGTTAGAACCAGGCATGATCGAGGTGCGCAACACAGTCGAAGACCTCTACAGGAAGGCCGAAACTGCAGAGGCTGCGACCCGCGATTCCGTGCGTCTGTGGATGGCCGTCGCCTTCGGCGTCACGGTCGTCGTGCTCGCCGCGGTCGGCTTCCTTCTGGGGCGTTCGATCTCGAAGGCGCTTGCCGGCATGGTCGGGGCGATGACGCGGCTTGCGCGTGGCGAGCTCTCGATTTCCGTTCCCGGCATCGGGCGCAGGGACGAGATCGGCGAGATGGCCGGTGCCGTCGAGGTGTTCAGGACCAATATGGCAGAGGCCGAGCGGCTGCGCACCGAGCAGATCGAAGCCGATGCGCGCGGGCGCCAGCAGCGCAAGGCCGACATGCATCGGCTCGCCGATAATTTCGAAGGCGCGGTCGGCGAGATCATCGATACTGTTTCGTCGGCTGCAACCGAGCTCGAGGCGTCCTCGAACACGCTGACGCAAGCCGCCGAGCGCGGCAACGGGCTTGCCACCGTCGTGGCCGCCGCCTCCGAAGAGGCCTCCGCGAACGTGCAGTCGGTGTCTTCCGCGAGCGAGGAAATGACCTCCTCGATCTCCGAGATCAGCCGTCAGGTGCAGGAATCGGCGCGTGTTGCCGATGTCGCGGTCGAGCAGGCCCAGCGTACCAATGCGCGCGTCGCCGAGCTGACCAAGGCCGCCTCCCGCATTGGCGATGTGGTCGAGCTGATCAACACCATCGCCAGCCAGACCAATTTGCTGGCGCTCAACGCCACGATCGAGGCGGCGCGAGCGGGCGAGGCCGGCAAGGGTTTTGCCGTGGTCGCGACCGAAGTGAAGGCGCTCGCCGAGCAGACTGCGAAAGCGACCGGAGAGATCAGCCAGCACATCGGTGCGATCCAGACCGCAACGCAAGACTCGGTTGGGGCGATCAAGGAGATCGGCGACACCATCGCGCGGATGTCGGAGATCTCGTCGACCATCGCCGCCGCGGTCGAGGAGCAGGGCGCTGCCACACAGGAGATCTCCCGCAACATCCAGCACGCCGCGAATGGCACCTCGGAAGTCTCGGCGAATATCGGCCACGTCCAGCGCGGCGCAGGCGAAACGGGGGCTGCCTCGGCGCAGGTGCATTCGGCAGCGCAATCGCTGTCGCAGGAGAGCAACCGGCTGAAGAGCGAGGTCGCGCGCTTCCTGGAATCGGTACGGGCGGCGTGACAGCCGCCGCGTCGGTCGCATGCTGCGGCGCAAGCGGGCAGGCTGCGCGTGGCAGCATGAGGTGGCTGTGAGCTGCAACAGATGGTTGCAGGAGAAATAGCGTCTGTCGGAAGTGTCCCGTAATTTTACGTAGGTCCCTGTTAACGCCTGCTTGCGACTATGTGTGCAATCTCTCGGGATAAGAACCAGCCAGCATTGTTGAACTGACCTCCGTCTCGTCATCTTCATGGCGATTTGCGGCGCAGGTGATTTGCGCTTTGCCAGGTAACATCGGGATTTGTCGTGATGTCGAAATTGTCCATCGTCTTCAAGCTTCTGGCCGTGCTGTCGGTCCTCGTCCTTTCGCTCGCCGGTGTCGGCGTGACGGCGATCGGCACCATGCAGAACATCAATTCCCATACGGTCGAGATTGCGGAGAGCTGGCTGCCCAGCGTGCGCGCGCTCGGCTCGCTTCGGGCCGACATCAACGAGCTGCGCGTCGCGCTCCGTCTGCATCTGATGCAGGACAGCGTTGAGGGCAAGGACGCCGCCGAAAAGCGCTTGGCTTCGCTGCGCGCGCGCATCGACCAGACCCGCAAGGTCTACGAGCCGCTGATCACCTCCGCCGAGGAGCGCTCGCTCTATGGGCAATGGAGCACGGCGTGGGCCGAGTATCTGAACGGCGTGCAGGACGTGATGGCGTTGTCGCGCAAGGGCGTTGGCCGTTTCCCGGCCGACGCCAACGAGCTGCTGCAGACCAAGGTCGCGAAGATGGCCCAGGCCGCCGACCCGCTGCTCCAGAAGGGCATCGAGATGAACAACCGCGGCGCCGAGTTGGAGACCAAGCAGGCCGCCGACAGCTACGCCATGATCTTCCGCGTGCTGGTCGGCATCATCGTGCTCTCGGTCGTGATCGCGATCGGCGCGGCCTATTATCTCGTGCGCGACGTTTCTCGTGGCATTGCCTCGATCATCCGCCCGATGCAGTCGCTCGGGGAGGGCGACCTTTCGGCCGAGGTGCCGCATCGCGGCGAGAAGACCGAGATCGGCTCGATGGCGGATGCGCTGCAGATCTTCAAAGAGGCGCTGATCGCCAAGAAGGCGGCCGACGAGGCCGCTGCGCGCGACGCCGAAGCCAAGATCGAACGCGGCCGCCGTGTCGACGCCATCACCCGCAAATTCGAAGCCATGATCGGCGAGGTCGTCGGGACCGTGTCCTCGGCCTCGACCGAGCTCGAGGCCTCCGCCTCGACGCTGACCAACACCGCGCAGCGCGGACAGGAACTCGCGACCGTCGTTGCAGCCGCCTCCGAGGAAGCCTCGACCAACGTCCAGGCGGTGGCATCCGCTTCGGAGGAGCTGTCGTCCTCCATCACCGAGATCAGCCGCCGCGTGCAGGATTCGGCGCGGATGGCGGCGGAGGCCGTCGAGCAGGCGGCGCGGACCAACGACCGCGTCAACGCGCTGTCGCAGGCGGCGTCCCGCATCGGCGACGTCGTCGAACTCATCAACACCATCGCGGGCCAGACCAATCTGCTGGCGCTGAACGCGACCATCGAGGCCGCGCGTGCGGGCGAAGCGGGCCGCGGATTCGCGGTCGTCGCCTCCGAGGTCAAGGCGCTGGCGGAGCAGACCGCGAAAGCGACCGGTGAGATCGGGGCGCAGGTGTCCGGCATCCAGGCGGCGACGCAGGAATCGGTCAGTGCCATCCAGGAGATCGGCGGCACCATCGAGCGGCTGTCCGAGGTGGCTGCGGCCATCGCCGCCGCCGTCGAGGAGCAGGGCGCGGCGACGCAGGAAATTTCGCGCAACGTGCAGCAGGCCTCGGTCGGCACGCAGGAGGTCTCGTCGAACATCACCAACGTGCAGCGCGGTGCGATCGAGACCGGTGAGGCTTCGACCGAGGTGCTGTCGGCGGCGAAATCGCTGGCGACCGACAGCACCCGGCTCAAGGTCGAGGTCGCGCAGTTCCTGGAATCGGTTCGCGCGGCGTGACCCTCAAATGCTCGTCTGCGGAGCCGGCGGCGGTGCGACCTGCCGCCGGAACAGGATGCGCTGGTAGAGCCAGCCGATCGCGACCAGCACGATGCCGAGGCACATGAATGACAGCGCGCGGTAGACGCCCGTCAGCGTCGACATGTCGATGACGAAAGCCTTCAGGATCGTCAGCGCGATCACGACGGCCGACGCCAACCGCGCCCGCTCGGAATTGACGAGAATGCCGACGCCGAGCAGCACCACGCCGAAGCCGAGCCAGCCGATCGAATAGGTGTATTGCTCGGCGCCCGTGGTCGCCCCGGCGGAGAGAATCGGGCCGTGATAGAAGCGGCGGATCTCCAGCGTGACATAGGTCAGCGCGAACAAGAGCGCGCCGCCCGCAATCGTGTTGGCGTAGGCCTTGCCGCGCTCGCCAGCCACGGCATAGGACAGCAGCAGCAGCAGCACCGCCGGCAGCGCGTAGCCGAGCAGCAGCAGGTTGAACACGGCGCCGCCGATGTCGGTGCGCCACAGCAGCGGGTTCTCCAGGATCAAGAGGCCGAACACGCTGATGAGCCCGCCGATTGCCGTGAGCACGACCGCGCCGACATTGTGCACGACGCTGCGGCTGCGCAGCCTCAGGCGCTCGAGCCCAATCGCCATGGCGAGCATGACGCAGACCTGCAGCGCGCATTCGAGCAGCGACGGTGTATCCGTCATGTTACCGCCGGTCGCAAAATGGCGGATCTCCATGAAGGCGAGCAGCGCGGTGAACAGGATCGCGGCGCTCTCGACCATGCGCAGCGGCGCGTCGTCGGCGCGGCGGCGCAGGAACAGGCTCGCCGCCCAGAACGATGCCGCCGGCAGGCCGTAGCCCCATAACAGCCAGTTGAAAATCGGCGTGGTGCCAACGGCGTCGCCGACGATGCGCGGATCATAGCCGATCCGAGCGGTGACGAGGCCTGCGAAGATCGCGGCCAGCCAGCGCAGGAACGGGATCGGCCGCTGCATCGAGATCCAGGCGGTGCCGAGCGACATCAGCGCCAGTGCGATCGTGAGCCAGCCCTTCTCCAGGGCAAATGTCAGCGCCAGCGCCAGCGCACCGAGCGTGCCGGTCGCGAACAAGGCCGTGGAGATCATGGCGCCCGGCCGGGTCTCGCGGCGCGCAAGCGCTTCGGTCGCAGCGCCAAAGGCGGCGGCGAGCAGCACCGCGAGGATGGCGAACGGAATCGAGCGGTCGAGATGCGCGATGCGTGCGTAGAGCGCGACCAGGATCGCGATCGGCGTCGCGACACCCGCGACCGACCACACCACCGGAATGATCGCCGAGTTCGAACGGCCCTGCGCGAGGAAGCCCGCGACGCCGAAGCCGGCGGCGAAGATCGCCGCCATCACCAGATGCAGCGTCACCGCGCTATCGATCGCCGTCGGTGCGATGCCGGCGATGGGGCCGCCCGGCAGCACCAGCATGTCGGGATTGGCGCGCACCGCCCATTCGGCGAACACGACGAAGACGGTCGCGGCGGCTGCGCCGAGCGCGCCGGTGGCCGCCGGCGCGCCCCAGGCGACGAGCAGCGTCGCGCCGACGAGCACCGCGAAGGCGATCAGCGCCAGGTCCGCATGCGCGCTCGACAGCACGATCAGCATCGCGCCGAACAGATAGGCACCGAGCGAGCCCGACGAGACCGGCTCGATCTCACCGTCCTCGACCGTCGGGCCGAACATGAAGCCGCAGACGACGAGAAGAGCGGCAAGAACGAAGCCTGCGATCACATGGAAAGCGTGCGGCGCAACCTGCAAGTCGCCGGTATCGAGCCCCGGAAAGATCCAGAGCACGGCGAAGGCGATCGTGGTGACCGCAAGCCAGCGCCACAGCCGGATCCGGGCGAGGCCGAAGCTCGCGGCGGTGACGATGGCGAGATAGATGTATAGCGCCCAATAGTCCGGCTTGCCGCTGGAGACGAGGAGCGGCGTCACGAACGCGCCGACCACACCGAGGCCCGCGAGCGCGGGCCCGTGCAAGAGAGCCGCAGCCAGCGTGCCGAGCGCGACGAGGCCGAGCAGCACGAAGGCGGTCGCGGGGACGAGGAAGCCATAGAGCGCGTAAGCCGCGTAGATGGTCGCAAATGCCACCGCCGTACCGGCCGCGGTGAGGATCGCGGGAATGTTGGCGATCGGCAGCGCGGCGATGTTGGAGATGCTCTCCTTACGGCGTGACCATTCGCCGGCGCCCAGCAGCGCCAGCGCGAATACGCCGCCAAGAAACACGCGCACGCCGGGGCCGACGAGGCCGGCCTCGATCGAATAACGCACCATGAAGAAGCCGCCGAGCGCGAGCGCAAGGCCGCCGATCCACACCACCCAGCGCGTGCCGAGCCGTTCCTCGAAGCCGGGCGCGGGTGCGGGCAGAGGCGGCGGCGCGTCGGCCTCGGTGCTCGCTGCGAGCGGAGGCGGTGAAACATCCTCCGTGACGAGCGGGGGTGGCGCCTCGGCTCGCGCCTCGGCTCGCGCTTCGGCTTGGGGCACAAGCGGCGGCGGCGCTGCGGAAGTCGTCGCGGACGCTTCAGCCCACACATCTGCCGGGATCCGCGGCGGCTGCACGGGCCGTTGCGCGTGGAACGTCGCTTCGAGCGAACTCAGCCGTCGTCGCAGCTCAGCCGCCTGGCTGAAGGCCTTGATCGCGATGATGAAAGCGATGACCGCAATGATCAGCGCGAAGACGTCAAACGGGCCGTCAGACATAAAGCCTCCAGGCAATCGGCGGGCAGGGGCCGATCACACATATCTCGGGTTAGCGCCGGGAGCGTACGCGCAAGCCCGGCGCGGGCCGCTCCTGGAGCACGTCGCGACGGAAGCGGTAGAGCGCCGCCGGACGTCCGCCCGTCTGTGTCGACATCACCCCGGTCGGTTCGACCAGGGCTTCCATTTCGACCAGGCGGCGGAAATTTTGTTTGTGCAGGTGTCGGCCGGAGATCGCCTCCACCGTATACTGCAATTCGGTAAGTGTGAACTCGGCGGGCAAAAGTTCAAAGACCACAGGACGATACTTCAGTTTTGCACGCAGTCGCGCGATCGCTGTCGCAAGAATCCGGCGGTGGTCGAAGCGCATGGATGTGCCGAGCGCGGACGGTGCCTTGCGCGCTAATGCCGCAGGACGGCCGTCGCGCCGCGCTTCCTCGACCAGCCCGGCCTCGTACAGGAGCTCGTAGCGGTCGAGCACGCGCTCCTCGTCCCAGGCCGCCCCGTCGAGACCGAAATAGAACCGCACCCGATCCTTGCGCGGCAATGCGCGCGTCGTCTCCGGCGTCTCCTCGTCGGCCCACTCGGTCAATGCCGGGATGATGTCGTCCGCGATGATCGCGGGCGGCCCCTCGCGCCGGTCCTCCCAAGGCAGGAAGCGATACCATGGCGCGAAGCTCGCACGCGTGGCTGCGAGGTCGCCGCCGATGGCGCGCGTCAGTGCGAGATAGCCGATCGACACCATGTGCGCGCCGGTGTCGCCGGCCTCGGCATGCCGGCCGCGATCGCCGAACGTGTAGAGCTGTTCGACATAGCCGAGCCGCAGGCCCGTCTGTTCCTCGACCCAGGCCCGCAGGCCGATCTCGAAGGTGCGATGGCTCGGCGCATCGAACGGGCCGAACGGCAGGCCGGCCAGCCCGTCACTGTCGCGCGCGGTGAGGATCAGCGGCTCATGATTCTCGATCGCGACGATCGCGGCAGTCAGGCCGATCTCGATCGGCGTCAGCAGCTTTTCGCTCATGCGATGGCGATCGCGTGAGTGATGGGATAGGAATGCCAATTGATTGGGCCGGTCTCGCCGCGGAGTCGCTGTAACCTCTCCCGCTTGCGGGAGAGGTCGGCGCGCAGCGCCTGGTGAGGGCTTTCTCCTCGAGGGGATTGTCCCGATGCGGAGATACCCTCTCCCCACCCCTCTCCCGCAAGCGGGAGAGGGAGCGCACCCGTGCTGTGGTGCGCAACGATCATTCGAGCTCGATCACGAAGGGGCGACCCTCGACCATCATCGCGCCCGGTCCCATCTCGTCCAGTGCGCGCAGCATGCGGCCGTTGCGCCCCAGCGCACGGTCGGCAAGCCCGACGATGCGGCGGTTCGGCGAGGCGATCGGGGAAGCCGCCCGGATCTTCTTCGCGATCTCGGTCTCGTCGCGATTCGGATTGAGTGCGCACACGGCGGCAAAGGCACTCGCGGTGGAGCGGCTGATGCCCGCATAGCAATGCACCACCAGCGGCGCGTCGCGGTCCCAGCCGCGCACGAAGTTCAGCACCTGCTCGATATGCGTTTCCGACGACGCGACGAAGCCGTCCATCTCCTCGGTGATGTCGTCCATCGACACCTTGAGATGGTTGGCCGGCAGCACCGACACCGGCCGGGCCACCTGCTCGACATTGGCCATCACAGTCAGCACGTGGCTGGCCTTGGTGAGGCGGACGGTTTCGGGAAGGGCGGCGAGGGAACAGACGTGGATCATGGCGGACCTTTTTCCGCAGATTATAGCGAGCGTTGGCCGTGGGGGCAAAGCGAAGCGCACCCACCACTTTCGTCTCATTTGCGAAGAAGGGGTGGGCACGGCGCAAGGGCGCCTTTACCCGCCCTGCAGGACTCTAACCCACGACAACGATCACGCAAACACTGCGCCAAACCGCTCCAGAAACTGCTTCTCAGCCCGGGCAGCCGTCCAGGGGGTGAGATAGTCGCGCCGGACGTTGTCGGAGAGGCCGGGATCCTTGCCGAACAGGCGCCTGGCCTCGCTCTCGCTGAAGCCGGCGAGCGTCGTCGCCTCCAGATAGGCCGCGCCGCGATCGGCGGCCTTGATCGCCAGCGTAATCTCCTCCGGCAGTACCGGCGGCAGGCCAAAGCGGATGTGGATGGCGCCGAGCAGGCGTTTCTCGACCGCCTTGTAATGACCGTCGAGCACGGCCTTGAATGGCGAGATCATGTCGCCGATCACATATTCGGGCGCGTCATGCAGCAGCGCGGCAAGCCGCATGCGCAGATCCACGCGGGGGTTCTCGTGCCGCATCACGGTTTCGACCAGCAGCGTATGCTGCGCGACCGAGAAGATGTGTGCGCCGATGGTCTGGCCGTTCCAGCGGGCGACACGCGCCAGCCCATGCGCGACGTCGGCGATCTCGATGTCGAGCGGGGAGGGATCGAGCAAATCGAGCCGCCGGCCCGACAGCATGCGCTGCCAGGCGCGGGACGCCACATCGCGTGACGACTTCCTGGCCGTCATTTGGACTTGAGGCGCGGCTTGCGCTGCGTCTTGCCGCAGCTCGCGTGACAATGGCAGTCGACGAGATGATCGTTGACCATGCCGGTCGCCTCCATGAAGGCATAGACGATGGTCGGGCCGACGAACTTGAAGCCGCGCGAGGACAGCTCCTTGGAGATCTGCATGGAGAGCGGCGTCGAGGCCGGCACGCTCGCGGTGGTCTTGAACTGATTGACCTTGGGCCTTCCGTCCATGAAGTCCCACAGCAATTTCGAGAAGCCGGGGCCCTTCTCCATGATATCGAGATAGGATTTCGCGCTCGATATCGCGCCGTCGATCTTGGCCTTGTTGCGCACGATACCGGCATCGTTCATCAGCGCGTGAACTTTCTTCTCGTTGTAGCGTGCGATCTTTTCCGGCTGGAAATCGTCGAAGGCTTTGCGAAAATTGTCGCGCTTGCGCAGGATCGTGATCCAGGACAGGCCGGCCTGGAAACCGTCGAGGATCAGCTTCTCGTAGAGCGCGCGGTCGTCATATTCCGGCACGCCCCATTCGGTGTCGTGATAGGCGACGTAAAGCGGATCTTCGCCGGGCCAGGGGCACCGCGTCTTTCCGTCGGCATGCAGGCGAGGGGCGCGGCTCATGCGATGGGCTGCTTGGCTGGAATGCGGACGACGTCAGGTTCCGCCAGCCTCACAGCGAGGCCACCGGCAGTCAACGCCTGTCCCGCATCGAGCGCATCGGCGACGCGATCGATGCGCACCAGCGCGATACCCTTGCCCTGCGCCGACGAGCCCATCGTGCCGACCGGCTTGTCGCCGGCCATGACGCTGACGCCGGGCTCCGGCGAGGAGTCCTCGAGCAGCACCTTGACGCTACGGGTGCGCGCAGTGCCGCGATGCTGCATGCGCGAGACGACCTCCTGGCCGACATAGCAGCCCTTGTCGAAATCGACGCCGGAAAGGCGGTCCATGTTGGTCTCGTGCGGGAACGCATCGCTGTACGTGAAATCGAGCCCGCCGCGCGGCACGCCGAGCGCGATGCGGTGGGCCTCGTATGCGGCGGCGTCGACGAGCTCGGCGCCGATCAGATCGGACAGCTTCTGTTTGAGGTCTTCAGGGATCAGGATGCGATAGCCGAGGCCTTCATTGCGTGGATCGGCGAAGGCGAGATCGGGCTGGGCCGCGGGCTTGCCGTCCCAGGCCGCGAGCACGCCGAGATCCTCGGACAGGTTTTCCACCGTGACCTTGGCCCGCAGCTTGTAGAATTTCAGCTTGGTGGCGAGGCCGTCGGCAAGCGGCTTCGGGCAATCGATCAGGAACCCGCCGCCATGACCGGCAGGCGCTTCCGTGATCAGAAAATCCACGATGATCTTGCCCTGCGGCGTCAGCAGCGCGCCGAATCGGCCGAGGCCCGGCTTCAGCTTGTCGACATCGGTCGTGACGAGGCCATTGAGGAAGTTGCGCGCATCCTCGCCCGCGACCTTGATCACGCCCCGGTCCGGAAGAAACGCTGATTTCATACGAAAATCTCTTGCGACATGTTGCTCCGGAACGTAAGCCCGCAAGGCAAAAACGACAAGACCTCAAGCCCTGCGCTTGGGGACGAGAGAGGCCTTCAGCCATGACCCAGCGTTTCGACGTGATCCTCAAGGGCGGCACTGTCGTCAACCAGGACGGCGAGGGAGCCCGCGATATCGGCGTCGTCAACGGCCGCATTGCCGAGATCGGCGCGCTGTCGCAGGCTTCCGCCGCGGAGGTGATCGACTGCAAGGGCCTGCACATCCTGCCCGGCGTGATGGATACGCAGGTGCATTTCCGCGAGCCCGGGCTGGAGCAGAAGGAAGACCTCGAGACCGGCTCGCGCAGCGCCGTGATGGGCGGCGTCACCGCCGTGTTCGAGATGCCGAACACCTCGCCATTGACCGTGACCGAGGCCACCTTCACCGACAAGGTGAAGCGCGCTCATCACCGCATGCATTGCGACTTCGCCTTCTTCATCGGCGGCACCCGCGAGAATGTGCAGGACCTGCCGGTGCTGGAGCGTGCGCCGGGCTGCGCCGGCGTCAAGGTGTTCATCGGCTCCTCGACCGGCGCGCTCTTGGTGGAGGATGACGAAAGCCTGCGCCGTATCTTCCAGGTGATCCGCCGCCGCGCCGCATTCCACGCCGAGGACGAATATCGCCTCAACGACCGGAAATCGCTGCGTATCGAGGGCGACACGCGCTCGCACCCGGTGTGGCGCGACGAGACTGCGGCGCTGATGGCGACGCAGCGGCTGGTGAAGCTCGCGCACGAGACGGGCAAGCGCATCCATGTGCTGCATATCTCGACCAAGGAAGAGATCGAATTTTTGCGCGACCACAAGGACGTCGCCTCCTGCGAGGCGACGCCGCATCATCTCACGCTGGTTGCGCCTGAATGCTACGAGCGGCTCGGCACACTGGCGCAGATGAACCCGCCGGTGCGCGGCGCCGATCACCGCGCCGGGATCTGGCGCGGCATCGAGCAGGGCATCATCGACGTGCTCGGCTCGGACCACGCCCCGCATACGCTTGAAGAGAAACAGAAGACCTATCCGGCCTCGCCCTCCGGCATGACCGGCGTGCAGACGCTGGTGCCGCTCATGCTCGACCACGTCAATGCGGGGCGGTTGTCGCTGGCGCGTTTCGTCGATCTCACCAGCGCCGGCCCCGCGCGCCTCTACAACATGGCCTGCAAGGGCCGCATCGCCGCCGGTTACGACGCCGACTTCACCGTCGTCGATCTCAAGCGCAGCGAGACCATCACCAACAAATGGGTCGCGTCCAAGGCCGGCTGGACCCCCTATGACGGGTTGCGCGTCACCGGCTGGCCCGTAGGCACCTTCATCCGCGGCCGCCGCGTGATGTGGCAGGGCGAGCTCGTGACGGCCTCGCAAGGTGAGCCGGTGCGGTTTCTGGAGACGTTGAAGGCGTAGGGATTGCAGGTAACACAAACGTCCCGCACACCCGGTGTCGTCCTGGCGAAAGCCAGGACCCATTCCCCCGGCTGCATTTCGTTGCGAAGATGGGTGGCTACGCTTGTGCGCCACAACTTGATCCTGTGGCAATGGGTCCTGGCTTTCGCCAGGACGACGCTGAGGGAGGAGTGAATGATCCAACCGACACCCCTCATCACCACCGAGCAACTCGCAGCCCAGCTCGGCGATCCCAACCTGCGCCTCTACGACTGCACGACCTACAACGAGCCGGTGCCACCAGGCAGCGATGTGCCCTATCGCGCGGTGCCCGGCGACAAGACGTTCGAGGCGGGCCACATCCCGGGCGCTGATTTTCTCGACCTGCAAGGCGAGTTCTCCGACGCCGCCGCGCAGCAGTTCTTCATGATGCCTGATGTGGCCCAGTTGGAGGCCGCCTTCGGCCGCCACGGCCTCGATGCATCCAAGTCCGTCGTGCTCTACAGCATCGGCACCATGATGTGGTCGACGCGGTTCTGGTGGATGCTGCGCTCGCTCGGCGTCGATGCGCGCGTGCTCGATGGCGGCCTCGACAAATGGAAGGACGAGGGGCGCCCGATCGTAACAGGCGCGCCGAAGGGTTATCCCGCCACGACCTTCAAGGCCACGTCGCGCGCAGGTTTCTTCGTCGACAAGAATGCAGTGAAGGCGCGGCTCGGCGATCCCGCGACTGTTATCGTCAACGCGCTCGGTCCGCAGTTTCATCGCGGCCTCGAGCCGAGCCGCTACGGGCGGCCCGGCCGTGTTCCCGGCAGCGTGAACGTTCCCGCGGCAACGCTCACTAATTCCGACAAGACGCTGACGACGCTCGCCGATGCCGAAGCCAAATTCGCCGCGGCAGGCGTCACCCGCGACAAGAATGTGATCTGCTATTGCGGTGGCGGCATCTCGGCGACGATCGACCTGCTGCTGCTGACGCAGCTCGGTTACGACAAGCTGACGCTATACGATGCCTCGATGGGCGAGTGGGCGAGGGATCCGGCGCTGTCGATCGAGACGGATTAGGCCTCCGGGGGAGGCCAGAAAGTTGGGAACCTTTCCCTTGGGGCGGCATCCAATGTCCGGACGAAGCCAAACGAGCAGGTGACCGCCATGCCACGGACCGCAGCCGGCCTATCCGCCGGCGCCAAAACATCGGAAATCCGGACCCTGGAAGCCGAACTGGTCGAGCGGGCGCGGGGCCGTGACGAGGCCGCGTTACGCGAGATCATGCAGGCCAACAACCGCAGGCTCTATCGTCTGGCGCGCGGAATTCTGCGCAGCGACAGCGAAGCCGAGGATGTCGTTCAGGAAACCTATGTCCGCGCCTTCACCCATCTCGACGGCTTCCGCGGCGAGTCCGGGCTGTCGACCTGGCTGTCGCGCATCGCCATCAACGAGGCGCTTGGCCGGGCGCGAAGCGCCAGGCCGCATGTCGAGCTCGGCTCGGTGCCCGAAGCGATGCTCGAGGCGCAGATCATCAAATTTCCCGTTTCTTCCGCAGGCGATCCGGAAAGGACCATGGCCCAACGTGAAATCCAGCGCGTCGTCGAGCGCGCCATCGATGAGTTGCCGCATGTCTTCCGCATGGTCTTCGTCGCACGCGTCATGGAAGGCATGAACATCGAGGAGACCGCCGAGCTGCTCGGCGTCAAGCCCGAGACCGTGAAGACGCGGCTGCACCGTGCGCGGACCATGCTGCGCGAGAACGTCGAGAAGGAGATTGGTCCGGTGGTGATGGATGCGTTCCCGTTCGCCGGGTGGCGCTGCGAGCGGCTGACCGTGTCAGTGCTGAAGCGGCTCGGCATCGGCGGCTGAAGTTTTTTCGGGAACGTTCGCGCCAGAGTCCCATCCAACGCCTGTGAAGCAACGCGCCGGCAAAGCGTCCGGCACCACAGGAGTGTCAAACCATGTTCGTTCGTTGGAGCGCGGCGATCGCCGCTGCAATTTTGTTGTCGAGCCCCGCGCTGCTGCAAGACGCCAGAGCAGCCGACAAGCCGACCGATCCGCAGATCGCCCATATCGCCTACACCGCGGGCGTGATCGATATCAACGCAGCCAAGCAGGCGCAGAAGAAGGCCAGGAACAAGGACGTGAAGGCGTTTGCCGAGGACATGCTGCGCGACCACGAGGCCGTCAACAAGCAGGCGCTCGCGCTGGTCAAGAAGCTGAACGTCACGCCTGAAGACAACGACACCAGCAAGGCGCTGTCGAAGCAGGCGAGCGATAAGCTCGCCGAACTCGACAAGCTGAGCGGTGCGGCGTTCGACAAGGCCTATGTCGCGAACGAGGTCGCCTACCACAAGACGGTCAACGGCGCGCTGGAAACCCAGCTCATTCCGTCCGCCAGCAATGCCGAACTGAAGAGCCTGCTGCAGACCGGCCTGAAAATCTTTCAGGGCCATCAGCAGCACGCCGAGCACGTCGCGGCGGAGCTGAAATAGGGAGGCGATGATGCCGGGACGATTGTCCGCGATCGCGACAGCGGTCCTGCTCGTGGCGTTGGCCGTCCCGGCGCACGCTGCGACCATAGAGATCACGATGGAGAATCTCGAAGTGTCGCCGAAAGACGCTTCGGCGAAGGTCGGCGACACCATTGAATGGATCAACAAGGACGTCTTCGCCCACACTGCGACGGCCAGGAACGGCGATTTCGACGTCAACCTGCCGGCGAAAAAATCGGGGACGTTGGTTTTGAAGAAGGCGGGCACGATCGATTATTACTGCCGCTTTCATCCCAACATGAAAGCGACGCTCAAGATCGAGCCTTAGCGGGCTGGGGGCGCATCCTCGTTTGCAGCGGAAACTGGCCCCGCCTGCGTGACGGGGTCATTTTCGGCAAGGCTTACTGCCTGGAGGAAGACTTACTGTCTGGAGATATCGATCGAGAATTCGCCGTTGCGGATTCGGCCGGGAAAGCCTTCGACGAACTTCGCCACCGCGTCCTCGCCATAGGTGCCGACGAGCTCGGCAAGGGCCGCGAACAGGCTCGCCTGCGCCAGGCAGTCGCCGTCGACGCCATCATGGCGTGCTTCGGCCCAGGCCTCGTTGAGATAGCTCAGTGCGGCCTGTTTCTGCTCGTGATCGGGCAGCGGCGCGCGTGCGGGGGCGTAGGACACTGGATGGCTCATGAAACTCGTCAGGGCTGGGGCGCAATCCACGGCGATGCGCTGTGCGAGAGGTGTAGCACGCGGGTTAACGCCCGCTAGGCCACATCTTTAGGAACGGTTAACGGCTGTGTACAAAGTCCATGACAGGGTTCCCGCCGCTGTCATTCCGGGGCGCGCGAAGCGCGAGCCCGGAATCCATCTGGTCGCAGAGACGGTGGAAGAATGGATTCCGGGCTCGCGACTTTGTCGCGCCCCGGAATGACGAATGGAGAGTTCAGTTCGCGTAACGCGCCGTGAGATCGCGCGAGATCTTCGCGCCTTCCTCGATGTAGCGGCGGATCGCCACCGTCGCGGCCGGCGTGCAGCTCCGGTAGGTCTGCTGGAAACCGTTATAGCCGCGGTTGAAGCCGGCGATCATGCGGGTGCGGCGTTCGCCGGCGGGGGTTTCGGCATCGATCAGCGCCTGCATCTCGCTGCGCCATTTGTTGCCCTCGTTGGACCCGCAGATGCCGCGCAGATAGTGCAGCCCGCCGAGGATCTCCGCCAGCCGCTGCAAATCGCCGTCAAACGGCGCTGCCCCGTCCTGAGCCCTCGTGGGCACCGAGGCGCAGGCGAGAATCAGGGCAAAAATGGCCAGAAATCGCGTCGACATCGGCCGGGTGTATGCCTCCTCGGGGCCGTGGACGCAAGGCGGGGCCGTCAGGGGCCGATCAGCCCGCGGGCGGACTGGATGACCTCTTCCAGCCCGCCGGTCAGCTTGAGGTCGCCAAGGCTCGCCAGGGCCTGCGGGGCGATCCAGCGGTAGTCGTCGAGCTCGTCGTTGAGAACCGGCTCCCGGGCCACCCAGCGGGCGGCAAAGGACATGATCAAATAGTGGCCGGCGCCGGCCGCGGCCGGCAGCACTTCGCGCCAGCCCGCGAGCCCAATGATGTCGATATCGAGCCCGGTCTCCTCGTCGATCTCGCGCGCCAGCGCCTGGTGCAGCGATTCGCCGAATTCGACCCGGCCGCCCGGCAGCGAATAGAACCCCTTTGCTGGCGAGCGTGCGCGACGGGTCAGAAGCACCTTGCCGTCTCGAAAAATCGCGGCACTGACGGCGATCTGGGGACGGGAGGGCTGAACGATCGCAGCCATGACTTCACCTGCTCGGGCCTAGTTCGCCATGATGGTGTCGATGTCGGCTTCCGCGCCGCCATTGATGATGCCGCCGCAGGCCGCGATCAGCGGCTTGACCCACTGGGCGGCCTGCTCGGCGAGGCGAACGCGGGTCGTGTCCTTCTCGACCTCGCGCATGGCCGAGCCGACCGCCGTCAGGATCGAGGTCATGGTGTCGGTGAGGTGGTCGAACTGGGCGCGCACGTTCGGGTCGGCCTTTTCATAGGCCTCGATCGCCAGATCCCGGGCCTTGAAATTCGAGGCGGTGAAATGCTCGGCATAGGACAGCGGCGACCAGGTCAGAAAATCTTCCGCGCATTCCGGCATGTCCGGCACCATTTCCAGCAGCATCACGGCTTCATTGAAATGGTTGAGATAGTCGGTGGCAAGCCCGGTCCGCGGGTTGATGTTGGCCACGCGCAGCCGCTCGGCCCAGGCCGCGGCCTCGGGCGCCGTCTGTCCATGCATTCGCGCCGGCTGGGAGACCGTTGAGCTCATCTGCCGCAGTGTTAACGTTCGGGGTTAAAAGGACCTGAACGGACCCTATATAGGCCCTCGAGGATGTGTGGACGCTTCGTCATAACTTCGGCCCCCGCGGCTTTGCGGCAACTGTTCGGCTACATCGAGCAGCCGAACTTCCCGCCCCGGTTCAATGTGGCCCCGACACAACCGATTCCGGTCGTGCTGGCCGAGAACGGCGCGCGCCATTTTCGCCTGATGCGCTGGGGCCTGTTGCCGGGCTGGGTGAAGGATCCCAAGGGATTTACGCTCCTGATTAATGCGCGTTCCGAGACGGTGCTGGAGAAGCCCGCCTTCAAACGCGCGATTCGCCGGCGGCGCGGCCTGATTCCTGCCGACGGCTACTACGAATGGAAGACGGAGGATGGCCGCAAGCAGCCCTTCTTCATTCATCGCGCCGACGGCGCGCCGCTCGGCTTTGCCGCATTGTTCGAGACCTGGGTCGGGCCGAACGGCGAGGAACTCGACACGGTCGCGATCGTCACGGCGGCCGCAGGCGAGGATCTCGCCACGCTGCATGATCGCGTGCCCGTCACCATCAGTCCGCGCGATTTCGAGCGCTGGCTCGACAGCCGCAGCGATGACGTCGATGCCGTGTTGCCGCTGATGACCGCGCCACCAATCGGCGAATTCACCTGGCACCCGGTCTCCACCCGCGTCAACCGCGTCGTCAACGACGACGACCAGTTGCTCCTGCCGATCAGCGCGGAAGAGATGGAGGCGGAGGCGCCGAGGAAGAAGGTGGTGCGGAAAGCGGCGGCCGGGTCGGCCGATGACGGGCAGGGGTCGTTGTTTTAGGCGGCTTCGCCCCTACACAATCTCCCTCGCCCTCAGCCCCGCGATCTCCGCCGCGTCAAATCCCAGTTCGCCCAGCACCGCGTCCGTATCCGCCCCCAGCTCCGGCGCCATGCGGTCCAGCCTGCCGCCGCCATGCGCGAGCTTGAATCCGCTGCCGGCGAAACGAAGGCGGCCGTAGGGGGTATCGAGTTCCTGGATTGCGCCGCGCGCCTTGATCTGCGGATGGTCGATCACTTCCTCGACCTTCCAGATGCTGGCGCAGGGCGCGCCGGCATCTTCCAGAATAGTCTCCCATTCGCGCGCCGGCCTGGCCGCGAGTGCCTGTTCGATGATGGTGCGCAGCGCCGGCTCGTTCTCGTTGCGCGCAAACCAGTCGGCAAAGCGCGGATCGCTGAGCGTGTCCTCACGGCCGAGCGCCGACATCAGCGCGCGATATTGCTTCTCGTTGTTGACGGCGAGCAGGATGTGACCGTCGCCGCATCTAAACAAATTCGCCGTGGTCCTGCGGCTGACGGCTTGGTTGCCTGACAGCTGCTGGCGATGGCCGGCAACCGACCAGTCCGCGATCTGCCCCGACAGAAACGCCATCGTCGCCTCCAGCATGGAGACGTCGATGAGCTGGCCCTTGCCGGTGCGATCGCGCTGGTATAGCGCGCTCGACACGCCGAACGCAGCCGTGGCGCCCGACAGCACGTCACACACGGCAAAGCCGGCGCGGGTCGGTCCGGTTTCGGGATGACCCGTGATCGCCATGATGCCGGACAGCGCCTGCATCTTGCCGTCATAGCCGGGGCGCAGCCGGTCCGGACCGGTCTGGCCGAAGCCTGATACCGCGCAGTAGATCAGCTTCGGATTGATCGCGGACAGCGCCTCATAGCCGATGCCGAGCTTGTCCATCACGCCGGGGCGGAAATTCTCCATGACCACGTCGACCTCTGCGGCGAGCTTCTTCACGATCGCGATCGCATCCGGCTTTTGCAGATCGAGCGTCAGGCTGCGCTTGTTGCCGTTGATGGCCTGGAACGCCGGCGCGAGGCCGCGCTCGGCCCATTCGCGCGAGAGCGGCGTGCGGCGCATGTCCTCGCCCTCGCGCCGCTCGACCTTGATGACGTCGGCGCCCAGCAGCGCGAGCTGGTAGCTCGCATAGGGGCCGGCCAGCACTTGCGTGAAGTCCAGGATCTTCACGCCCTCGAACGGTCGCGTCACGTCGCTCTCCCTTTTTGTTGTGGTTGTCGGAGGACGTCAGGCGGCGCGATTGCCGCGCGCGATCTCCTTCTGCTTGTCGAATTCGGCACGGCGGCGCGCCAGCTCTTCGGCTGAGAGCTGCGCGACGTTGTTGTAGTCGAGCTTCCAGGAGGCGTCCTCGCTCCAGCGCAGCGGCGACTGCATCGTGGTCTGCGGACCGCTCGCGGTCTCCAGCAGTCTGAGCGCCAGCTCGAGCGTCTCCGCCTGCGAGGCGATGTCGTGCGGCTTGCCGGCGGAGTTGCCGAGCGGGAAATCCGAGAACAGGAAGCGCGGCACGGCGGCGTGCTCGATGATGTCCTTGGCGCAGCCCATGATTACGGTCGGAATGCCGTTCGCCTCGAGATGCCGCGCCACCAGCGCCGTGGTCTGGTGGCAGACCGGGCAGTTCGGCACCAGCACGGCGACATCGACCTTGTCGGCAAGGCAGCGCGCCAGAATCTCCGGTGCATCGGTGTCGAGGGTGACGCGATGGCTGCGGTTGGTCGGCGCGCCGAAGAAGCGCGGGGCCACCTCGCCGATGCGCTCCGCAGCGCTCGCCTTCAACAGCTGCGGCAGCGGAAACCAGGTGCCGTTGTCGGTGGCCGTGGTGTGCTTGCGGTCGTAGCCGATATGCGAGATGCGAAGGTCGTGCTGCTTCGCCGTGTCGCCGTCATAGACCTGGTAGAATTTGGCGCCGCCATTATACGCCGCGCCCGGTCCCTGGTCGCCCTTGGTGGGATCGTAAGGCGCGGCCGTCGTGATGATGGTGACGCGTGATTGCGCCAGCGGCTTCTTCAGCGGCTGGAACGGCGCCTCGGTGTAGTGGGCCCAGCGATACGCCGTGGTGTAGCCAATCGCGGCGTAATAGTCCCGCGTGCGCTGCATATAGGGAATGGGGGCGTCATAGTCGGGCGCAAAGCCGAATTCGTCGTCGCGCGAAGCGGACATGGGGCGCGTCTCCTGGTTCTTGTTGGCGACAGACTAGAGATAGTCGGGGGTGAGCTCAACGGGGGGCCGGGGCGATGCAGGTCAGAATTGCAGCGCTGATAGAGCGAGTCCGCTTTTTCCCCTCTCCCCTTGCGGGAGAGGGTGGCTCGCCGCGCAGCGGCGAGACGGGTGAGGGGTACCTCTCCCCAAGGCAAAGGGCGACGGGGGACGGGACCCCCCAAACGCCCCGGGCCCCCCCAAAAACA
>NZ_JBVVPL010000001.1:423425-430542 GCF_055807615.1 Bradyrhizobium sp. MV1.5
CGGGGGGGGGGGTCTGTTTCTTTTCTTTTTGCTTGTTTTTCGGGTTTTTTCTTCCCCCCCCCGGGGGGGGGGCGGGGGGGGGGGGGCCCCCCCCCCGCGGCCGCCACGGGTGAGGGGTCTCTATCCGCATGCAACTGAGCTCGTGGAAACGTACCCCTCATCCGGCGCTTCGCGCCACCTTCTCCCGCAAGGGGAGAAGGAAGAAAGCAGCTCGGGACCTACCTGAACACATGCAGCGCCGCGTATTGCAGCAGCATGATCGCCTTGGCGTCGATGATGCGGCCGTCCGCGATCATCGAAAGCGCCTCTTCGATGCCGAGCTCCAGCACCTCGATGTCCTCGCCTTCATGTTCGAGGCCGCCGCCGTCGCTGACCCGCATCTCCGGTTCGTATTCGGCGACGAAGAAATGCAGCTTCTCGGTGATGGCGCCGGGGCTCATGAACGCCTCGAACACCTTGTGGACGTGGTGCAGGCGATAGCCGGTTTCCTCCTCGGCCTCGGCGCGGATGCGCATTTCGGGCGAGGCGTCGTCCAGCACGCCGGCGGCCGCCTCGATCAGCAGATCGTCGTAGCCGCGAATGAACGCCGGCAGGCGGAATTGCTTCACCAGGATCACCGTACGGCGTGCCAGATTATACGGCAGCACGGCCGCGGCGTTGTCGCGCTCATAGGTCTCGCGGTGCTGCGTCTGCCATTCGCCATTGGCGCGCCGGTACTCGAACGTCGTGGTCTTCAAGGTTGTCCAGCCGTCCGAGAGCACGCGGACGTCCTTGATGCGGACGCGGTCGGAAATCGTCATGCTTCGATCTCAATTGCTTGGCGTTGTGGTGCGGCCGTCGAGCCACTTCTGGAACATCACCGAGGTCGATTCCTCGAAACCCAGAGACTGGTAGAACGCATTGGCCTGCTCATTCCCGCGCCGGACCAGCAGCTGGAGCTTCAGAATTCCAGCCCGGCGCAGCCAGTCTTCGGCCGCGGCCATGACGACGCGGCCGTAGCCACGCTTCTGGCTCTCCGGGTCGACGGCGACGTAATAGACCCAGCCGCGATGGCCGTCATGGCCGACCATG
Source organism: Bradyrhizobium sp. MV1.5 (assembly GCF_055807615.1). Taxonomy (NCBI): domain Bacteria; kingdom Pseudomonadati; phylum Pseudomonadota; class Alphaproteobacteria; order Hyphomicrobiales; family Nitrobacteraceae; genus Bradyrhizobium; species Bradyrhizobium sp. MV1.5. The sequence goes on from NZ_JBVVPL010000001.1 coordinate 424,497, forward strand.
ACGGTGGCGACGATGGCGCCGGCCTCGCGGCCGAGCAGGATCGTGGAGTTATCGCGCCGCCGCGCCAGCGCGATGTCGGCATGCGGATCGTTCCACGGCCGCGTCAACCCGCAGCGCTGCCACAGCGCGACCACAGGCTCGACATCGGCCTCGGTGATCGCGTCGATCGTGAGCGCACTCACAGCACTTTGCCCGGGTTCATGATTCCAAGCGGATCGAGCATCGCCTTGAGCTGTCGCATCAGCTCGATCGCGGTCTTGTCCTTCACGTCGGGCAGCTCGTCGCGCTTGAGCACGCCGATGCCGTGCTCGGCCGAGATCGAGCCGCCCATGCGCAGCACGATGGCGAACACCACCGCGTTCATCTCGTGCCAGCGCGCCAAATAGTCCGCGGTGTTGGCGCCGATGGGCTGGCTGACATTGTAGTGCAGATTGCCGTCGCCGAGATGGCCGAACGGCACCGGTCGCGCGCCGGGGATCAGTTTGACCACGGCTTCATTGGCCTCGGCGATGAAGGCGGGCACGGTGGCCACCGGCACGGAAATGTCGTGCTTGATCGAGCCGCCCTCCGGCTTCTGCGCCGACGACATCTCGTCGCGCAGCTTCCAGAAGCCGGCGCGCTGGGTGAGATTGGCCGCGATCACCGCGTCGTCGACGATCTCGTCCTCCATGGCGCGGCCGAGAATCGTTTCCAGCGGCGTGCGGGCGTCGTCGCCTGGCGACGACAATTCCATCAGCACGTACCAGGCATGCTTTTGCGCGAGCGGATCGCGCACGTCGATGCCGTGGCGGATCGAGAAATCGACCGCCATCTCCGAGAGCAGCTCGAAACTCGTCAGCGCATTGGCGGCCTCGCTTTGCGCGATCGCCAGCAGCTTCAGCGCGGCGTCCGGCGACTTCAGCCCGACGAAGGCGGTCTCGATCGACCGCGGCTTCGGAAACAGTTTTAGCGTCGCCGCCGTGATGATGCCGAGCGTGCCTTCGGCGCCGATGAAAAGATTGTGCAGATTGTAGCCGGTGTTGTCTTTCTTCAGCTTCGACAGCACGTTGAGCACACGCCCGTCCGCCAGCACCACTTCCAGCCCCAGCGCCATCTCGCGCGCGACGCCATAGGCGAGCGCGGCGGTGCCGCCGGCGTTGGTCGAGAGATTGCCGCCGATGGTGCAGCTCCCTTCGGCGCCCAGCGAGAGTGGAAACAGCCGGTCCATTTCGCCGGCCTTCTGCTGTGCGATCTGCAGCACGACGCCGGCCTCGCAGGTCATGGTGTTCGACGCAGTGTCGATCTCACGGATCTTGTCGAGCCGCCGCAGCGACACCACCACCTCGCCATTGTGCGGCGTCTGGCCGCCGACCAGCCCGGTGTTGCCGCCCTGCGGCACCAGCGCGATTTTGTGCTCGGAGGCGAGCTTGCAGATTGCGGCGACTTCGGCGGTCGAGCCCGGGCGCAGCACCAGTGGTGAGCGGCCGTGGAACAGATTGCGCTCCTCGGTGACATAGGCCTCGATGTCGGCCGCATCGGTGATGGCGTGCCTATCGCCGACGATCTTGCGGAATTGTTCGATCAACTCGGGCGCTAGCGGTGGGGTGCCGGGATGATTGATGTTCATTGTCTTCTCTTGCTTCGCTCTTATCGCGCCACAGCCGCCCGGCGCAGCCGGTCGTTGATCGCTTCTCCCAGATCCTGTTCGGGGATCGCCATCACCGCGATCGCCCGCGGGCGCCTCTCATCGAGGGCGCGAAGATAGCCGAACAGATTGGCGGCGGCTTGATCGAGATCGCCGGTGGGCGACAAATTCATGACGGCAGCGGCGGCCTCCACGCCGGGCAGGCGCGCGGGGCCGAACGCCAGCAGCGCTTCCCCCGGCGCGACATCCTGCGCATTGAGCCGCACATGGGCGCGCGGCGCGTAATGCGAGGCCAGCATGCCCGGCGCCAGCGGCTGGCTGTCGTCGCTGTCGGTCTCCACGGGCAGTCGCGCCAGCGGTGCACCGAGCACGGCCTCGATCCGCTCGCGTGCCAGCCCGCCCGGCCGCAGCAGCATCGGCGCCGCAAAGCAGCCGACGATGGTCGATTCGACGCCGACCGTAACAGGCCCGCCGTCCACGATCAGGTCGATCCGCCCCGCAAGGTCGCCCTCGACATGGGCTGCAAGCGTCGGCGAGACGTGGCCGGAGAGGTTGGCGGACGGCGCCACCACCGCCCCGCCGAAGGCGCGCAGGATTGCCTGCGCCACCGGATGGGCCGGAATGCGGATCGCGACCGTATCGAGGCCCGCGGTGGCGAGCTCGGCCACCGGGCAGTTTTCCGTTTTCGGCACCACCAGCGTCAGCGGCCCCGGCCAGAACGCCTCCGCGAGGCGCAAGGCGCAGGCGTCGAATCGCCCGATCCTCCGCGCCGCCGCGAGGTCGGCGACGTGCGCGATCAGCGGATTGAAGGCCGGCCGCCCTTTGGCGGCGTAGAGATGGGCGATCGCGCCGGCATTCGCGGCATCCGCCCCGAGCCCGTACACCGTTTCGGTCGGGAACGCGACCAGCCCGCCGGCGGCCAATGTCCGGGCGGCAGCTTCCGCGCCGGCCGCGCCGGCCGGTAAAATCAGCGTTTCAAGACCCGTTTTCACAGGGATAAGATTCCTCAGCTCGGCCGCTTGCGGTGCGCCAAACCCGACGCTATAAGCCGGCCTCTTGTCGGAGTGTGGCTCAGCCCGGTAGAGCACTGCGTTCGGGACGCAGGGGTCGCAGGTTCGAATCCTGCCACTCCGACCATTCTTCCAAAAGTCGACGTTTCCCTAAAGGCTCGTTCCCCAAGGCTTGGCGGACCGGCCACCGGCGCCCGGGAGCGTCTTCTTGCAACGATTTTCAGGGCGGGTCCACGGCCCATTTGGCCGGACAGGGTGGCGTGTGCGAGCGGCATGGCTCGGCGTTTGGCCGATATCGATAACTCGGCGTTGCAAGCCTCGGTCAGAGGCCTACCGCCGCGCCACCAGCATTCCCACCATAAACGCAATCATCAGCGCGGGCAGCGGCGCCTCACGTACCATGCCGCGAACGACATATGTCCAATCTTGCTCCGGAACGAGTTTCGGAGATCTGATCTCCGGCGCTGGCTCGATGCCCCATTCGGAGGCAAGCTCGGCGATCTCGCTTGAGGCGAGCCGCACGCCGTCGCGGACGCGGAAGATGGCGGCGTCCGCGCGCTCGCGCGGCGCTAGCAGCATCATCGTCGTGACGGCCGTACGCAGGGTCATCTCGCCGTAGCCTTGCAGCCTGACCGATTCCTCGGGGTCGGACGTCATCGCAAATATCTCCCAGCGCCAAATGCTCTACAGCGCCAAATCCCTTACGCGCGAAGTGGCGCGCGATGGTGAATGCCATCGTCGCGCACAGGACCAGCGTGGATACCGCGCCGGCCACGCCGCGCGCGAGATCGGCCCGCGTCAGGTGCCTGGTCATGATTTTGCTCCATGCTCGGCATGGCAATGGCGGGGAGGCGGCGTTGGTTCCTTGCGCAACGGGCGAATCGCGAACGCCGGCTACTTCCGCAGCAGTTCGCTCAGCGCGGCCGTCGCCTCGGCGCAGCGGATGTCGTCGATCTCGCGCGACAGGCTGAGCGCGCTCGATCTGAGCTCTTCGACTTTCCAGCTCTCGGGGTGCTGGGTCTCCAGTTGAGCGAGCCGCTTATTCAGCTCGTCCAACCTGGTTTGCAATTGTTCGACGCTGGCGGCCCCATTCACCACCCAGACTCGTTGCGCACGCATCGTAGTTCCCCTGCTCGTCTCACGGCGTTGTGAGAGGGGTTCGTGGCCGCAATGGGAATTAGTTTTGTCCGGCTTCAGACGGACGGGAACCGTTGCAGATTGGCAACGCGAGTTCCTTCGCGTTGACCGGGAGCTACCGCCGTCGCGCGCATCAGGCCGCGCGCGGCCACTCGGTCGATTGCTTTTCAAGCCGGCTTTCGAGGATGGCGATGCTCACCCGGATATTGTCGCGGCGGGCCCGCAGGTTCTGCGCGAGCATGGGGTAGGCCACGTTCTGGGGATCGGAGATTCCAGCCTTCCGCTCTTCCTCCAGAATGTCGGCGTCGATCATTTGCATGCGCCAGCGCAGATCGGAGATCAATGCGTGGAGCTGGGTCGGCATGGTCGCTTCGAAACGGGACGTCGGATGCATGATCGCCTCACGATGAGACAGACCCACTGCGGGTCTGAGGGGTTTGACTCCCGTGCAGCAAGCGGAATGCCAGGGGCGGCTGAGCGTCTCCCGCGATTGCTCGACGGCGCACCGGAACGATTGCCACTCTTTCCCGTTGCTGCAGGGCCTCGACAACGAGGCGATCGAGGGACCCATGCCGCTCATCCGCTATTTCGTCTTCACCGGCAGCGCTCTGCTCGCCCTCCTGTACCTTGCTGACTACTACATGGCCGGCCCCGTGAGTGCGGCTGCAGGGACCGGGCCGGACCTCTCGATCGCCCGGATCCATTCTGCGCAGACATGGCCGGAGAAGATCGTCTTCGACACCAACGTGCGACAGATTCCGTTGACCAAAACCGTGGCGTCAACATCAGACGCGGCGCCGCCGGCCGCGCCGGAAGGTACGCGCCAGGCACTTGCGATGGCGGCGCAGCCCGCCGCGGAGCTCAAGGCTTCGGACGTTAAGGCGTCGGACGCCAAGGCCGCGGAGCCCAGGCAGGCCAAGGCGGCCGCACCGAACAAGCGCGTCGCGGAGCGGCATCGTCGCCGCCAGCCCTCGCGCATGGCGGCGCGCAGTCAGTTCTTCAACGAGCCCGTCGCCGCAGAATGGTGAGCGGCGCTCCATGAGGGTATTTTCGCGCGACCTGGATGCGGTCAATCGCAATTCATCCTCGGCGCGTCCCACGTGACGGTCGGGCTGCCTCTCGGTTGGGCACCGTGCCGGACAGCGAGGCTGTGCGCGCGACGCATCGCACGATAGTCTCTGCCGCGACCTGACGGGAAGCGGACGAGGGAAAATTTGTGGCGAGATTTGTGACTGTGGCGGCCGGCCAGCTTGGCCCTGTGGCGCGGACCGAGACCAGAACCGCGGTCGTGGCGCGCCTGATGGCCCTGATGCGCCAGGCGCACGCCGACGGCTGCGACCTGATCGTCTATCCCGAGCTCGCGCTGACCACGTTCTTTCCGCGCTGGTATTTCGAGGATCAGGCCGAGATCGACAGCTTCTTCGAGCGCGAGATGCCGGGGCCGGAGACCAGAGCCCTGTTCGATCTCGCGCGCGAGATCGGCATCGGATTTTGCCTTGGCTATGCCGAGCTGACGGTCGAGGCCGGACTTGTCAGGCGCTACAACACCTCCATCCTGGTCGATCGAAGCGGCGCCATCGTCGCCAGATATCGCAAGGTACATTTGCCCGGTCATGCCGAGCACGAGCCATGGCGCGAATTCCAGCATCTGGAAAAGCGCTATTTCGATCCGGGCAGCAGTTTCGGCGTGACCGAGGCCTTTGGCGGCGTGATGGGGATGGCGATCTGCAACGACCGCCGCTGGAGCGAGACCTATCGGGTGATGGGCCTGCAGGGCGTCGAGATGGTGATGATCGGCTACAACACGCCGGTGCACAATCCGCCCGCGCCCGAGCATGACGATCTCTCGCTGTTTCACAATCAGCTGGTGATGCAGGCCGGCGCCTATCAGAACGGCACCTTTGTGGTCGGCGTCGCCAAAGCGGGTGTCGAGGAGGGCGTCGACCACATCGGCGGAAGCTGCATCATCGCGCCCTCCGGCGAAATCATGGCGCGATGCACGACCAAGGGCGACGAGATCGCGCTCGCCCGCTGCGATCTCGATCTCTGCAATTCCTACAAGCGCACCACGTTCAATTTCGACGTTCACCGTCAGCCGCAGGCCTACGGGATGATCGTCGAACGGAAGGGCGTGACACTCATGGCCGACGGAACGCCGGTGCGAACGAAGGGGTTGAGCTCCCCCTTGTAGCGGGGGGGGGGGGGGGGGGCGGGCGCGGCCGCGGGGGGGGGGGGGGGCCCCGCCCCCCGGGGGGGGGGGGGGGCCCCCCGGGGG
>NZ_JBVVPL010000002.1:0-83501 GCF_055807615.1 Bradyrhizobium sp. MV1.5
CCCCGCCCCCCCCCCCCCCCCCCCCCCCCCCCCGCCCCCCCCCCCCCCCCCCCCCCCCCCCCCCCCCCCCCCCCCCCGGCTACGGTCCATTGTCACCGCTTTTTCGGATTTCCAACACACTGAAATCCCTCGGGATTTCTACTGTGCATGGGGTTGTTTTCGACGTTTCTGTTTTGGCGGGTCGCCACCTACGCCGCGTCGACGTCCTCGGGCGCCGGCCCCGCGACGAGCCCGTCGAGACCGACCATCAGGAGATCGGCGATGTGCATGAGCTGATACAGCGGAATGTCCGCCTCGCCGTTCTCGGCCAGCGACACGAAGGCCGGCGTGGCGCCGATGAGCTCGGCGAGCTGGGCTTGCGTGTAGCCGCGCTTTTCGCGTGCAGCCTTGAGGCGCGCACCGATCCCGAGCCGGTGCCGGGACTGCTCGTCCGCGGTCATCATCACGGCCTGCTCGTCCGCACTCGCATAGCCGTCCACGAACGCGCCGCCGATCAGCCTGCCTTTGCGCCACGCGACCCGGCAGTGCTTGCGCAGTCCGCTGCTGAAGACCAGCGTGAACTGCTCGGCGACCCAAAGCGAGGCGTTGAGGCCGAGCCGCGCGCCGGTGCCGGAGACATCGCGGATCGTGCAGGGCGCGCTGATGATCTTGCCGGTGCCGTTGTCGAACTCGACAATGCCGGTGCGCAACGTGCGATGCCTGACTGCGGCGCGATGCTCGCTCATGACGGGACGTTCCTCCCGCGGCTACGTTGCAGCCGCAAATTCCGGACCTCGATACCGCAGAGTTTTTCCCGAACTCCTAAATTTCCAAGGGTTCCACCAGGACTGAAAGCCATGGTAAAGGATTTGCTCCCAATCCATCTTTTTCCGGCGGAAAGCGTGCGGCGCGCCCGTGACGGGCGACGAGGCAAACGATGACCGACGCGATGAAATGCCCGACCTGCAACTCCGAGCACGCCTATCAGGATCGCGGCCTCTGGGTCTGCCCGGAATGCGGCCATGAATGGAGCGGCACGGCGGAGGCCGCCGCCGACGCCGCGCAGGAGGCCGGCGTGCGCGATGCCAACGGCAATGCGCTCGCCGATGGCGACAGCGTCATCGTGATGAAGGATCTCAAGGTCAAGGGCTCCTCCTCCGTCGTCAAGGGCGGCACCAAGGTCCGCAACATCCGCCTGCAGGACGCCACCGACGGCCACAACATCGCCTGCAAGATCGACGGCATCGGCGCGATGAATTTGAAATCGGAGTTCGTGAGGAAGGCGTAAGCCGAGGCCAAGCCGCATGTCCCACTGTTCAAAAGTGGACATACGCTGCTGCGCCAGAGCGGTACCCATCAGTCAACATCCGCACGAACGATTTTTGGGAGGCCGCTCTGCGAGGACCGCCAACAGGGGACGCGACCTGGTCAAACCCGACCGATGACATGTTCGACAATCTGAGCGATCAGGCCGTCTTGCGATTGTACGAAAACATCCGGCATCAGGTTGCCGCCGACAAGGCGCTCGGAGGCAGGTATCGACTGCTCGGAAAATCCGCCAGCGAACGCGCCGAGCGGCTCGGGCGGGAGCTGACCGGCCGCGGCGTCAAGTTCACCGCCATCGAATGGTAAGCGCCGTTTTGAGGCTTGCGATCTATCGCTGCCGCTGCGCCAGATAGAATCCGCACAGCACCGTCACCAATCCCGCCGTCTGCAATAGTGTCGGCGGCTCGCCGAGCAGGAGCCAGCCGGTGAGCACCGTCAGCGCCGGCACGCAGGCGGGGACGACGGCTGCGCGGGCGACGCCGAGGCGCTGGACAGAGACGGCGAACAGATAAAGCGCAGCCGGGCCCGCAAGCACGCCCTGCGCCAGCGCCTGGATGGCGTTCTCACCGATGCCGATCGCCGCGATCCGCGCCAGTCCGCCGGTCATGAGGTAGATCGGCAGCAGCAGCAGCGACAGCACGTTGATGACGAGCGCGGCCGACACGGCGGAAACACGCCAGTGGCGCACCAGCGCGCCGAAGCCTGCGAACATCAATCCGGTCAGCACGAAGGTCAGATCGCCGAGCACGCCGTCGACGCCGATATGGCCGATCGATTCCGCGCCGATCACGCCGAGCCCGCCGACGATGACCAAGGCGCCGGCGATGCGCGACGCGGAGACATGCTCTTTCAGGAACAAGGCCGCGAGCAGCAGGCCGCCGAGCGTCGCGCAGGAGGGCTGAATCACGCTGCCATGACCGAGCGGCACGAACAGAAATCCAGTGTAGGAGATCAGCGACATCACCGGGCCGCCGAGCACCATCAGCGCAAGGCCCCTGCCCCAGCCGATGCCGCAGAGGTCGGAGATTCCGCCGCGTATCACCAGCGGCAGGAACGCGATGCCGGACCAGACATAGCGATGCACCAGCAAATCGACCGGCGTGAAGCCGACCTTGAGCCCGTGCCGCGTGCCGGCAAAGCCGAGCGCCCAGAACAGCGCCGCGGCGAGGCCACAGAGCACGCCGACAAGCGCCGACGCCGCATCGTTCTTTTGAGTGAGAGCGTCGGCGCCGCTCGTCCGCTGATCCATCAGCAAGCCTTATGTCAGCGCGCGACGAGGCTCAACCCACGCGTTTGCAGATCTGGCTAGAAAAATCCAGGGCTGAGATCGAGCCCATAGGTCAGGCTGAGCACGAACACGAACAGCGCGGCAGCTGCGAACAAGGCGAGATGCTTGAGAATGAACGCGCGCGGCGAGACGCTTGCAACAACGGCTTTCTGTGCAATGGGCATGACTACTCCATTATGAAAATGATTCTTGGCTGCTCAATAAGCGGCGCCCGCATCAAGCGCCGCGATCTGCAAAGCAACTATTAAAGAGATCACACTCGCTTTGAACGGCCGTACACAACCGGCACGTGATCATGACTCGCTGCGAAAAAAACCGCGCTCCCGAAGGGGAACGCGGTCTTGGCAGGCTCGCAGAAAGCGAGCCTGCATGACGTTGACTTGACGTTGGCTTGACGTTGGCTTGTAGCGTCCCCAGATCAGCGGGCGCTGCCCGTCGTGACATCAGCCGTCTTCACCTTGCGCGGCGACAGAACGCGGACCTGGTGGACCGAAGCGATCGTGGTGGGCGCCGGGGCCTGCTGCTCGACATGCGCGGCACCGAGCACGCGCACCTGCATCGGGGAAACCGGAAAGCCGTTGGCCTCATAAGTCGGCAGCTCGGCGGCGAAAGCCGCGGTGCTGCCCGCGATCGTCAGGATGGCCGCGGCGATCGACAGAGTCTTCTTGTTCATGGGTGATGCTCCTGATGGAAGGTTCGGAGCACATCTAAGCGCATTTTGCTGCAATGCGACATGCGTTGCTGCATTGCAACAACGCGCCCGGCGCATGGCAATATGTTTAATGCGCACAAGGCTTTGGCCGAATCACCGCCGGCTGCGACATGACGCTTTTATGAGTGGCGATCAGCCGCCGAGCACATGGCCCCAGCCGTCGAAGACGTAGGCCCTCCAGATCACGGTTCCGCCCTCGCCCGGCCGGCTGGCACGCCTGAAATCGTCGGCCTGCTCAGCGGTCCAGGTGATGATCGTATCGGAGAGTTGGTCGTGCAGAATGGCGGGCTCGTTGGGGTCGAAGGCATCCATAGGACGAAGCGAGGAATGCGTCATGGGCGCCTAACGCTCCAGCCGGCCCAAGGTAGCGAAGCGCCGGGCGCCGCACCACACAGCTCATTTCAGCGCTGTCGCCAGCGATTGCAGCTTTGCGACGAGGTTGGTGCCGAGGGCGTAGATGATCTCGATGATCGCGAGCGCGATGCCGGCTGCGATCAGGCCGTATTCGATCGCGGTGGCACCGGATTCATCAGCGGCGAATTCAGCCCATTTGCATTTCATTTTCATGCGCGTGTCCTTCCCAACTCTGCCGAAAATCGCCGGCGCGGGAGACTTGCACGACCACAATCCAAGATTGAGTAAACTCAACCGCCTCAAGTTGACGACAATGAAGGCTGCATTTGCAGGCTCTTTCAGCTGCGGCACCCTTGGAACCGAATGGAACCCGCGTTGCCCCAGCGCAACACCCGCTCGAAAAGCCCGCTTTCGCCGAATTGCGCCATTGCGCCGCCACACCGTCCTCCGAACAATCGACGCCTAGCGTGCCTTTTTGTGCAAGACTGGTCAGACTGTTCGGAGAAGACGAGGTTCAACAGAACCGTTTGGAGGCAGGGATCATGAATGATCGGCGGTCTCTTCTGGTGGCGGTCTCCTGCCCCTCGGCGGTTCTCGCCGGCTGGCTGGCGCTCTCTTTGTCCGCCTATGCCCCTGCCCTCATTGAGAACAGCGGCGCCAATGCTTCTGCCGTCTCGCGCGCGAAGGATCTCAGCCGGCTCGACCTCGCCGACATCCCGCACGCTGCGGCCATCGAGGACGGCGTCGCCCTGACCGCGGATATCGCGGCCGCCGTGGCTGCGACACCAGGATTGGTCACCGCCGAAGCGGCGGCGCCCGAGGCGCCAGCTCCGGCCATCCAGCTCGCCTCGGCCGACCCGGTGCTGATCTTGCCGACCGAAGCGCCGCTCGCACCGCAGATTTCGCCTGACCCGATACCAGTCGCCAGTGAGGTTGCTCCGGCTCCGGCGTCGGAGCCCGTGATAAAGCTCGCATCCGCCGATCCCACCGAGACCGTGACGACGGACGCACTGTCGCCGGCGACGATCGCGACCGGCCCCGTGCCCGCGGCGAGCAAGGCCTCGCCGTCTGCGGACACGACCGCGGTCCTCGACGAATGCTACGTGATGGAAGCCTGCATCGACCGTTATCTCTGGGCGCTCTACGAGCGCACGCCCAAGGAAGACTCGATCAAGGTCGAGGATCGCCGCGCCGTCACCGTCAAGCGCAAGGGCAAGATGGTGACCGTGATGCGCAGCTTCACGAAACTGGTCGACGAGGACTTTGGCTGGAAGGATCCGAAGGCGGCCGACCGCGCCGGCATGTCGATGATGGACTACGTCATCGGCGGCATGGACAAGAGTTTCAAGAAAAAGCTGTTTCGCACGCTGCTCGCGGCCGAGGCCGCCGGACTTTCGCCTGGTATCACCAGCGCGTTCCGCGACGACTATCGCCAGTCGATCGCGAGCGGCCTGAAGGCCGCCTCCGACCGCTCCTATCACGGCGGCAGCACGCGCGGCGGCTACGGGCACGGTATGGCGGCCGACATCGTCAGCACCAAGGGCGACAACCGCGCGCAGCGCTGGGTCTCGACCGAGGTGCTGTGGAAGTGGGTCGATGCCAATGGCAAGGCGCTCGGCATCGGCCGACCCTATCTCGGCCGCGATCCCCCGCATGTCGGCCCCGTCGACGGTACGGAATACGTCTCGCGCCGAGGCACGTCGGACCGCAAGGAAGCCAACGTCAAGCCGAGGAAGGCGCGGGCCGTGGCAAGCGCGAAGCTGCCAAAGGCGAAGGCACAGGCGACGCGCGAGCAGAAGGTCCCCGCGAAGCCGCAGAAATCAGCGCAATCGGCCGCGAAGCGCGCGACCTGAGTTTGACGGCTTATCGTCCCGGCGTCGGCAGCGGCACGAGCCGCATCTCCGCGGTGCCGGCCTCCTGCGTCCGCACCAGCACTGCAAAGATGGTTTCGACTGCGAGCCGCACCGCCGCCTCGGTCGCTGTGCCCCTGGCCAGATGCGCCGCGATCAGGCCGGTGAGAAGATCGCCGGTGCCTGAGGGGCGGATCGGCAGGCGCGGCGTCGCAAAGCGCGACAACTGACCGTCGGCGCACAGAATCGTTTCCACCTGCCCTTCCGCCGTATCAGTGAGCGTGCAACCGGTGGCGACCACGTCGATGCGGCCGGTCCCGGCCAGCACCGCGCACGCCGCGCGCAGACCCTGCGCATCCGAGATGTCGAAGCCTGCGAGCAGCCCGAGCTCGAACTGGTTCGGCGTGGTCAGATTGGCGGCCGGCAGCAGCCGGTGCCGCACCACGTCCAGGATGCCATCAGCGACATAGACCCGGCCGTCATCGCCGATCACGGGATCGCAGAGGTAGACCAGCTTTGAATTGCGGGTCAGCGCCCGCTCGACGAAATCGGCAATGACAGCTGCATTGCCGGGCGAACCGAGATAGCCGGTAACGAGGACCGCGGCCTCGTCGACGAGATCGCGCTCCTCGACGCCTCTCAGCAGATCTGCAACGAGCTCTGTCTCGAGCACCCGCCCGCGCACGCTCGGATAACGCGGATGGTTCGACAGCAGCGTTGTCGGCACCGCCGCGACATTCACGCCTTCCGCCTGCATGGCATAGGCGGCGGCGCTGTTGCCGACATGACCGTGGACCACCTGGCTCTGAATGGAGATGACGAGCATGACGAGGTTCGTAGGAGTAAACGTCGAGCGAGACAAGGGTCGCGCGGGTCACGAAAACTCGTATCCAAGCCCGGGCCGCAGCGCCTGCATCTTCCGCGCCAGCCGCCTATGCCCGGTCTCCTCCGACCGCGCCAGCCGGTCCACGACCGCGACATGATCTACATCGCTCTTGTGCTGGTTGAGCTTGGCCTGCCCCTCGACGGTATCCACCACGAGATCGATGACGCGGATCGCGGCCAGCATGCTCTCGCGCTTGTCCGGCTCCATCTGCGCCAGGTCCCAGGGCGCCTTCGGCAGCCGCGCTTCCGAGACCGCGAGTAGTGCATCGCCGTGCCCGCGGTTCTCGTCGAGCCCGCGCAGATGCGCTACGCCCGACATGTGCACGGCCTCGTAAAGCCAGGTCGAGACGTTGTCGCGCGAAGAATACCAGTCGTTGGAGATGTAGGCGTCGTCGCCAACAACGATCAGCAGGAAGCGCCGCGCGCCATCCGCTAGCGGGACAAGCGGATTCCTGGCGGTGAGATGGATCTGGACGATCGCACGCCCCTCGCGTTGCTCCAGCACGAACGGCACGTGCGAGGCGCGCGGCCCGCGCTCATCCGCCGCCACGATCATGCCGAAGCCGCGCTGGGCTGCGAATTCCAGCGCACGCTGCTCCTCGATCTGGAACTGGGAACGAAGGACATGCATGGCGCGGCACTCAAGCTCGACGAAGACGATGCGAGGCTAACCCATCATCGGGCGAAACCCGAAACGATATTGGGCCGCAAACGCAGATGTCAGGAATGATCTCAGCGACGCGCCAGCTCGCCGAGATAGGCGCAAAACATGTCAGCCATTCCGTCGGAATAGCGCGCGATCTCGGCCTCGCTGCGCGGTGTTTCCGAGAACCGCTTGCCGACCTCGCTCAGCGTCGTCTTGATCAACTCGCCGGCAAGCTCCCGCGTCGCATCCGGCGCCTTGGGCAGCGCCTCCCGCATGAAGGCTGCGACGATGCCCTCGCCGGCTGACCGTGCGTCCTGCGCCTCGGGCGCGTCGCGATAAAGTGGTGCGGCGTCATCGAGCGCGCCACGGATCGCAGCCTCCTCGCACTCGGAACGAATGAAGGCGTGGACCAGCGCGCGCAGCCGCACCAGCGGCGGTTTCGCCCGGTGCGCCAGGATGCCGCGCAGAAGCTCGCTCGTGCGCCGCCACTCGTCGCTCTGGAGGCGGAACAGGATCGCCGCCTTGTTCGGAAAATATTGATAGAGCGACCCGACGCTCACCCCGGCCCGCTCGGCCACCCGCGCCGTCGTGAAACGCTGCGCCCCCTCCTTGGCCAGGACCTGAACAGCCGCGTCCAGAATGGCCGCCACCAGCTCGTTCGAACGGGCCTGCTGCGGCTGTTTTCGTGAGGAAACTGAACGGCTTCGGCGATCGGCCATGGCGCCCTCGGGCAATGCGAATAGTGAATGCGACGAATTAGTCGTATTTCAACTCTCACGCAAGCACTCGCCTCACGGCGACCACTGGAGACTACACATGACCACCTCGACCATCATATCACTTGCACCACTGCTCGATCGTCTGTTCGACCAGGACGAAGCGGCGCGCGGCGCGATGCGAGCCGCGTTCGCCGATGTGACCGACGCCGACCGCACACGGATGATGCGGAGCAAGACCGCTTACCGCGACCTCTACGGGCGGCTGAAGGACGCGCCGCTCGCGGTCTCCCGCGAGACTGGTCACCTGCTTTACATGCTCGCACGCAGCTCCCGCGCCAAAGCGATCGTCGAGTTCGGCACCTCGTTCGGCATCTCGACGCTGCACCTTGCCGCGGGCTTGCGCGACAATGGCGGCGGTCGCCTCATCACCACCGAATTCGAACCGTCCAAGGCGGCGCGGGCGCGCGAGAACCTCGCGGCCGGCGGGCTGCTGGACCTCGTCGAAATCCGCGAAGGCGACGCGCTGAAGATGCTTCAAGTCGACCTGCCCGACACGATCGATCTCGTGCTGCTCGACGGTGCCAAGGCGCTCTACCCCGATATCCTGGATCTGGTCGAAGGCCATCTCCGACCGGGCGCGATCATCGTCGCCGACAACGCCGACGACAGCCCCGACTATCTGGCTCGCATGCGCAGGCCCGGAAGCGGCTACATGTCCACGGCCTTTGCCGAGGACGTCGAACTCTCCGTGCGGATCAACTAACGCCCCATCGAACCGGCGCGACACCAATGAGCCGCCGCGCGAACCATCGCGCGGCGGTTTCGTGCTGCGCTCCGCCGTGTCGCAGGCTCGTCACTGACACGTGATAGCTGGACCCGGGCAAACGTCATATTCCCCGTACCGCGCGGTATCTTTCTTTGCACAACACGCCCGAGCCCGTGATGACTTCCGCGTTCAATGCCCACGCAGCGCTTGCCCTCGCGATCGTCCTGGAGGTCACGGCGTCCGCCTTCCTCCAGCAATCCGTGCAGTTCACGCGGCTGTGGCCGACACTGGCGATGGTGCTGTTCTATGTCGCCTCGTTCTATGCGCTGTCGGTCGCGATCCGGGTCATCCCATTGAGCATCGCCTATGCGATCTGGGGCGGGGTCGGCATCATCCTGACGGCAACCGTCTCTTTCGTGCTGTTTCGCCAGATGCTCGACGCTGCGGCCTTCGTCGGCATCGCGCTGATCGTGTCCGGAGTCGTGGTCATCAACCTGTTCTCGCAGGCGACGGTGCATTGATGCCGGCAAGGCCTTCGGCTTCGCGACGCCCTCTCGGGCCGCTGGCTCACGCCTACTGGCTTTGCGACGGCTTGGGAGCACGCGGCCCGGATCGCTTCGGCCCAGGCTTGGCCGCAGCTCGCGGCGGCGCCGTATCGACCGATTCCAGATAGGCGGCAAGCGCCTTGGCTGTGTCCGAACTGGTTGCGTAATGGTCCTTCAGGAACCAGGACAGCGTCAGGTTAAAGCGCCCTTTGGCAAGGCCGCGCGGGCTGCGATGGCAGGTCGCGCACCCATCGGCGAAGAGCTTTTGCGGCGACTTGCCGGCATCGAGATTTTGCGCGACGGCAAATGTCGCCGTCAGGACGGCCGCGGCTGCAAGAGTCGTCGTTTGAAGAGTCATAAGGGGCGCGATCACGCCGCGCCCCGGTCGAAATAGCGAAATCAATGTCGTCCCCTACCCCGTCTTGCGGTCAGGCCGCCAATAGTTGATCGAAGTCGGGCGGCGCATAGGCCTTGCCGTCCTGGTCGGTGATGACGACCTTCCACCCCTCACTTGCCCAAACCTTTGCCTTCGCCACGATGAGCAAACGGCTCTCGCGGGCAAAACTGCACTTCTCATTGTCGCGTTCTGCGATCATCTTGTAGGCCAATGCACATCCCCTAGCGTTGCCCTGCACCCGCTCTCGTCGTGGCAGCGGGCTTTGGCGGCAATTCGCCGGGAGCGTGGCAATTTGGTGCCATCCGCAGCAGTATTGTGCCTGGTTCCGATCGCGAAAGGAGCTTGATAGTGCGCCTGCTTGTCGTGGGCTGGCCTGGTGCGGGCCTGCTCGGCGCGGCGCCCACAGCGGCGCAGACCTACGATCCGCGCCATCCCGTCTGCATCGAGATCTACACCATCGACGGCCGCTGCATCGATTGCAGTTTTGCGACAGTCGCGCAGTGCGCCGCCACCGCCTCCGGGCAGTCCGCCCAGTGCTAAGCCAATCCCTATGCCACCAGAGCCGACAGCTGAGCCTGGTTCCGTCGCCGCCGCGACGAAGCCGATGGCATCAGGTCTGCGCTCCGATCAGTGGACGCGAATGATGTGGGGACGGCCTAGATCGATCAGTCCTTGCACCGCCGAGAGGCGGTCATCGAGGGCTGCAATGGTCAGCAACAAATTGTTGCGGCGTTCGTCGAGAAGGCCCATCTCGGCGCCGGAGAGTTTGGTGCTCGATCGCTCCCTTTGAATCATCTCGAGAGATTCGCGCAATCCGGCAATCAGGCCGGACAGCTGCTTGGCTTCCTTGGTCATCGACCGCTTCGCGACATTGTGGCGGCGCGTCTCCGCCTGGTTCTGTCTCATCGTCGTCATCCTCCCGTGCCCCGCTGCCCCGAGTGGAATGCTTACAGCTTTGAGTAGACATATTACGATCGATGAAATCTGCCCGCGAAGAAGCTTCTTAAATTGTATGGGCAGGGAACCCGCTCCCGCCCAAGCAGAAAGCCCGGCGTGAAGGCCGGGCTTTCGTTGGCAACTCTAGTGCTTTTGGTGGCCGCCACCGGGACCGCCGGCCGGCGCACCGCCGCCGTGCGGCGCGGCGTTGACGTGAGGTGCGCCGCCGCCACCGCCATGAAGCATCGCAGGCGCAGCCGCGCGCGGCGCCGGCATTTGGGCGTGAGCGTTCATCGGCGAGCCGTGGCTCACATTGGGTTGGGCCACATGCGGCATCGCGGGCCGGCTCGCGGGTGCCGCTGATATACGCGGCGCCTCATGCGGGCGCGCCATCGGCTGCGCACGCACAGCCGCGCGGTGTGCGGCCTGCTCGTGCATGATGCGGGCTTGTGCATCGCGCGGATTGCGGCCCTGAAGATTGGTCCGCTCATGCGCGATGCGCTCGCTTCGTCCCGCACGGCTCCGATCCGTCGTCACTGCAGTCTGGTGCCTGGCCGTCGCGGCGTCGTGTCGTGAAGTTATGGCATCACGGCCGGAGACCGCAGCCGCGCCCTTGACACTTTCCTTCGCATTTTCCCTGACATTCGCACCGTTGCGCCCGAGTGCGACCGCCGCATCGCGCGTTGCCGCGCGGCCGATGCGAGCCGCGCGCGGATCGATCGTCATCCGCATCGCGTCGCGCTGATGCGAAGTCCAGTAGCTATTCCAGTGGGCATGCCGCCGATACCAGGGCCGCCCCTGATAATAGCTCGACCAGTACGAGGTCAGCACGAAGGGGACGATTGGCACGTCGATCTCGTCGACATAGTCGGGGAGATAGACGTAGTGATGGCGGTAGAGATATTCGAGATATTGCGACGACACCCAGCCACGGTCGTCGGAGAAGCTCACGTCGCACCAGGCGTTGCCGCGCAGGCAACCATGGATATCGACGCGAGCGCC
The DNA here is from genome assembly GCF_055807615.1 of Bradyrhizobium sp. MV1.5. NCBI lineage: Bacteria > Pseudomonadati > Pseudomonadota > Alphaproteobacteria > Hyphomicrobiales > Nitrobacteraceae > Bradyrhizobium > Bradyrhizobium sp. MV1.5. The sequence continues at coordinate 11,406 of NZ_JBVVPL010000002.1, forward strand.
CTCGGGGATGCGATCGACCAGCGGAAAGCCCGGACCCGGCCCGGCGCGCAGGCCGGTCGAGACGGTGACCATGCCCGGTGCGGCCATTGCGGCCGTCGGGGCGAGCAGCAATGCGGCTAACAACACGCTTCGGAATTTCATGGCGTAGTCCTCCTCTTTGGAGTCGGAACGCGCAGACAGAACGGGCGTTCCGCGTACGAAGGCCTCATCCGTCAAAAGGTCGAGACGGATGCCGCGCGCGGTTCAATATTCATTCGCCGTTCATCGACACAGCGCGCAAGAGCACTGCCAGCCGTCAGTTCACTTGCAGCATGAAGCCGTCGAAGTACGCAGCAAGCGCAGCAAAATCATCAAGCGGCAGCACGGTCGCGACGTACTGATCCGGCCGCACCACGACCATGCAGCCGGCCTTGCGATCGATACCGCGCATGGTGAAAACGTCCTGACCATTCTTGAGGTCCGGACAGAACATCTTCTCGTAGTCGATCAGGCCGTACCGGCCCTTGCGCGGAAGCAGCAGCGCGGGCATCGCCTCGACGACGAGTTCGCGATGATCCTGCTGGAAGACCGCCCGCAGATCGATCACGCTGTCGATGTCGGCGGTCGCGGGCGTGAAACGCCTGACGGGCGACTCCCGCGCCTCGGAGAGAAAACGGCACAAGGCGCGAATGGCCGAGCCGGCTGCTGCCGGATCCTCAGCGCCGGAGAAAGCGTAGATGCGGAAGCGGCCATCCGCCGGCGCAGCATGACCGAGATGCACCGGCTTGGCATCCGCAAGCCGGATCACCGGCGCGGAATGAAAGCGCGTGCCGATGACCAAGCCTGTCGCGAGCTGCTGGTGGGACGTCGCTCCGGTCAGAACCGACGGGCGGTAATGCGTCGCCGTGCCCGCGGTGTAGCGACCGTGCCTCACGAAATAGTCCTGCGTCCTGGCGGCATCGGCGCCGCCGACCTTGGCGGCGGATGCAAGAATCCCCGCCCATTCGCGATCGAAATCGATCAGCTCTTTCGCAACTGCCTGGCGCTCGGCCGAATAGGAATGCAGCAGGCTCGGCGCAGACTGCTTCCGCAAAACGGCAGCGAGCTTCCAGCCGAGATTGAAGGCGTCCTGCATCGAGACGTTCATGCCCTGCCCCGCCTTCGGGCTGTGGGTGTGGCAGGCATCGCCAGCGATGAAGATCCGGGGCAGACGCGTAGCGATCTCGGTCTCCGGCACGTCGTCGAACTTGTCGGTCAGTCGCTGGCCGATCTCGTAGACCGACCACCACGCGATCTCCTTCACATCGAGCGTATACGGCTTCAGGATCCGCTGCGCCTTCGCGATCACGTCATCGGCGGTGATGTTGCGATTGGCGACGCGCTCGCCGATGTCGAGCTTGGCGAGCTCGACATAGAGGCGGACCATGTAGCCGCCCTCGCGCGGAATTATCAGCAGGCTGCCGTCCTTTGCCGACTGGATCAGGGCCTTGAAGCGGATGTCGGGAAAATCGGTCACCGCCAGCACGTCCATCACGCCCCAGGCATGATTGGCGGAATCGCCGAGTAGCTCGCGGCTGATCGATTTGCGCACCATGCTGCGGGCGCCGTCGCAGCCGACGACATAACGCGCCTTGATCGTCTCGACCTTGCCCTCGTTCCCGGCATCGACCCGTTCGAGCCGGGCCGTCACGGCATGGTTGGCGGGACCCGCGGCCGGATCGACCTGAAGGTCGAGCAGGCGCCGGCTGTAATGGGGCTCGAGCCTGGCCGGCGCCCTGCGCATGACGTCGAGAAAGCCGTCATGGACGCGCGCCTGGTTGAGGATGACATGCGGGAATTCCGACAAACCGTCCTCGACATCCTGCACCCGGCCGCTGCGGACGATATGTTCCGGCACCCGCTCGTCCGGCTTCCAGAACGTCGTCTCGTTCACCCAACAAGCTTCCTTCAGGACGCGCTCGCTGAATCCGAAGGCGTGGAACATCTCCATGGTGCGGCAGGCAATGCCGTCGGCCTGCCCGACCAGCAAGCGGCCCGGCTTCTGCTCGACGATGCAGGTCTTGATGTCGGCAAACTGCGCAAGCTGGGCCGCGAGCGTCAGGCCCGCAGGGCCACAACCGACGATGAGGACGTCGACCTCGTCAGGCACGGCGCCCGTTGCGCCCGACGCCTGAATGCGCGCGGCGGGATCGGCGATCTCAGGGTCGCCCGGCTGAAATCCATTAAGATGGAATTGCATGAGCACCTCTCCCGGAAACGTTCTGTTTGGATATTGCTCAGTATGCTGACTATCAGTATACTTGTCAACGATCCCGGCCGTCCTGCGCCAACGGAGAAATTCGGTGAAAGACAACAACGACATGCCCGGACATCTGGCGCGCCGATTCCAGCAGATCGCGGTCGCGGTGTTTCTGGCCGAGGTCGGGGATGCCGGCTTCGACCTCACGCCGGTGCAATACGCCGCGCTCGCGACCATCAAGGCCAATCCGGGCCTAGACCAGGTGACGCTCGCAGGATTGATCGCCTACGACCGCACCACCATCACCGGCGTAATCGACCGTCTCGTGCAGAAGGGGCTCGCGGAGCGCCGCGCCTCGAGCCGCGACCGTCGTGCCCGCGAGCTTGAGATCACCGACGAAGGCCGCCGCACGCTGCGCAAGATCACGCCCGCCGTCGAATCCGCGCAGCGCATCATGCTGCGCGGCCTCAGCGCGAAGGAAGGTGAGGATCTGATGCGCCTCCTGCACAAGGCCATCGCCGCCGGCAACGAGCTCAGCCGCGCCCCGCTGCGCGAGGTGCAGGCATAGAGCGTTTTCGAGCGAAGTGGACGCCGGTTCGCGTCAAGAAAACGCGCCAAGACAAAAAGCCCCGTAATTCTACCAGTAATCGTCGCAGATCCGCGAAACCAGGAACTAACCTTCGCCTGTTACGGTCGGCCGCATTCGGCGTTTAACGCGCGATTAACTTTGCCGGTCTGGAGTTTCGGATGTTCAGGTTTCTCATTGCGGCGGCGGCGATCGCGCTCTCGACCGCTCCGGCGCTCGCGAACGGCCATGGCGGCGGCGATGCCCCTCCTCCGCCGAAGCCCGCGACCTCACCGGCGAAGGTGATCCTGACGAAGCAGGGTCCGACGCTCGTCGACCTCAACGGAATGACGCTCTATTATTACGAGCGCGATACCACCGGCAAGACGTCGAACTGCAACGGCAAATGCGTCGAGAGCTGGGTTCCGCTATCCGCAACGGCCGATGCCAAGGCGATCGGCGACTTCACCGTGATCAACCGCAACGACGGCAGCAAGATGTGGGCATATCGCTATCGTCCGCTCTACACCTCGCCGGCCGACAAGGCGCCGGGCGAGGCCAATGGCAATGCCACGACGCTGCAATGGCGCATTGCCCGTCCCGAGAACTAGGGCGACCTCACCCGCGCCAGCTGGGCCGCGCCTCGACCTGCGCGTTCTGTCCGGGCGGCAGCACCACGACCGTTGAATTGAGCTTCACCCGGTCATAGAGATCGATCACGTCCTCGTTGCGCATCCGGATGCATCCCGACGAGATCGCTTGCCCAATATATTCCGGCTGGTTGGTGCCGTGGATACGGTAGAGCGTGTCCTTGTTGCCGGCATAGAGATAGATGCCCCGCGCACCTAGGGGATTGGCGGGGCCGCCGGGCACGCGCGCCGGATAGGGCCCGAGCCGCGCCTGGATGTCCGCCGTCGGAACCCAGTCCGGCCATTCCGCCAGACGACCGACCCGCGCGACTCCGGAGAACGCCATGGCTTCCTCGCCGACCGCGACGCCGTAGCGGATCGCCTTGCCGTCGGGCAGCACGAAATAGAGGTAGCGCGCATCGGTATCGACCAGGATCGTGCCCGGCTGCTCCTTGCGCGGATAATCGACGATGTGACGAAGATATTGCTCGGGCACGTTCGCCTGCGCGTATGGCGTATGCGCCAGCAACTGCCGGTCGCGCGGCGTCATGCTTGCGTCCGTCGATGGCGAAAGCGTCGTCTGCATGCAGCCGCCCAACGGAAGCATGGCAAGGACGAATAGAACGAATAAGGATCTTGGCACCGCCGGCCCCGATAGCGATAGCAGCACCCCCAGCGACCCCAGATGCTGCCAAAATCGTGCTGAAAACAAGGCATGGCGGAACAATTGCGCGTGTTTTCTGAGGCGGGTTCCATCACCACAAACGGCGCAAGAGCGTCGCACAGTCTCCATCCCCTCGCCTTGCTTTGGTCAAACCCGGCTGGACTCGTGCGTCATGTGCTTGGGCCTCGGGGAATTGGATGGGCTCACCTCACGGATCTGCTCGCGCGAATGCGGACGGCCAACGCTTCAACTACTCAACACTTGGGCTTCAAAACACCCAGGCTTCAAAGGAGCTGCGATGCTCGCGACGCTGAACTCTCGGCAAATCGTCGATGAGATCGTGAAGGACACGGTCACCAACAACGACCCGCACGATGCCGTGCAGATTTCGCCTGACATTGTGCTGGCCTCGCGCCCTCTCAGCGTTGCGCCCGCGCTCGCGCCTGAGATCACGACCCGTCGGGAAGCCAAGATAGATCCGGCGTTCGCGCTGAAGCCCAGAATGGATCCGGAGCCGAAGTTCAGTCCCCTTGCGGAGCCGCAGCCGGCAGCGCCCTCGGCCGACACCGTCGTGCGTGTCGCGGCCGGTGATGGCCTCAGCCGGCAGAAGCGCTCCTCGGCTGGCAAATGGCTGCGCGGCGCGTTCGTCACGATGCTGTTTGCGGGCGGAAGCGCGGCCGCCACTATCGCGTGGGAACAACATGGCGACACCGCAAGACAGATGCTCGCCGAATGGACGCCGGCATTGGCGTCGCTGCTGCCTTCGACCTCGCAGACGGCACCGGTCGCCGCCGCACAGGCCGCGCCGCCTGCGGACCAGGCCGCAACGGACCAGGCCGCAACAGATCAAGCGGTCGATCAAGCTGCGGCTCCGCCTGCCACTCAGGTTGCAGCAGCGGTGCCCACGGCAACACAATCCGATCCTGTACAATCGGTGCAGTCGATGACGCGCGATCTCGCCGCGATGGCGCAACAGATCGAGCAGCTCAAGGCCAACATCGCCGAGTTGAAGGCAAGCCAGGAGCAGATGGCACGCGAGATGACGAAGCCGCCCGCGCCGAAGCCGGTGGCCGATGCGAAGCCGCGCGTCGATCCGCGCGCGCAAATGTCCGCGCTACCGCCGCGGCCCGCGGCCCCGCCGGTTCGCAAACCGAAGCCGGTCGTGTCGCACACCTACATGCCAGCTTATTCGCCCCCGCCGCCGCAGGCCGCGGCGGTCCCACCGCCAGCAGCCCCCGTGACGACGACCCAAGCCGTTGCCGACGACGACGGACCTGTCGTGCGCCCACCAATGCCGCTGCGCTGAACCATCGTCGCGCGACGACACGAAAGCGTCGCGCCAGCGATGCTGTCCGAGTCGATGTGATGCGTTGACTCCGGATGACTACGGGAAGCGATGCTTCGATCGTTTTCCTTCAAGAGAAAAGGCCGTCGGGATCTATGCCGGCGGCCTTCTCTTGCAGCTGCCGGTTCCCGGAGCCCGGTTCTGCTGCAATTCCATGCCTCATGATCACGCCGACATATTTAATAAAATCTTAACACGCTTGAATGTTGCACATCATTTCTGCGCCATAAGCACAGAGATTGCGCGCGCCGTTCATTCGATAAACATCGACTCAGTGGTACCATCGGTCATGTGTTGAATGTCGACCCTAAGCTCCATTCGTCATACCGGGGAATTCGGATGCCTTACTATTCCTTCGATCTCGTGGTTGGTGAAGAGTTCAAGAACCAGGGCGGTATCATCCTCGAAGATATCGAGGTCGCCTCCGATCGCGCCGTCCAACTGGCCACCGAGCTGTCGCAGGTGAAGCCCGAGTTGCAAAGCAAGGGTTGCGCTGTGCGCGTCACCGACCGCGACCACAAAGAGGTCTATCGCACGCCGCTCGATCCCGTGCCGGCCTGGCGGCGCTAGCTCGCCGGCCGTCTTCGCGGCCGCACGCCATCCCCATTGCGGAGCGGCGCGCCAGCCGCTAGCCTTCCTGAAAACTCGGGGAGGTACCAAGGATGCGGACTGGTTTTCTGATGACGGCCCTGTTGCTGCTGGCGGCGCCGGCCCAAGCGGCCGACCATCCACGCTCGACCTATGTCACGTTGGTCCTGCAGGCCTTCGCCGCCAAGGTCGAATGTCCGGGCACCGATATCGTCTACCAGGATCTGGTGCAGAAGGCGGAGCAGATGCAGCTGCCCGAAGGCACCACCGAGAAGGTCCGCAAGGCGATCGCCTGGATGCATACCGGCGGCAAGATGGGCGAGAAGCAGGACGACGATCTGATGGCCGAGGTCGCGGTGGCCACCCAGGCGACCGACCTCAACCAACGCCGCCTCGGCATGCCCAGCTGGTGCGAGGCCCAGAAGACCAACCTCGCCGGCCTGATCCGCAGCAAGGGCGGCTAGCATGATCGCGCGGCGTTAAGCACGTCGCGCCGGAACTTTCGCTTCGGCCAATAATCGTCACAATTCTCGCCAGCATGCGGCTCTCTTCGAACTCGAACAGGGAGCCCCATGCGGATCAACCATGTCCTCCTTGCCGTGGCGTTTGCCGTCGCCACCATGCTGACTGCGCCTGTGCTGGCGAAGAATTCCGACGCCCAGAAGGGCGAGGACAAATCGACCTCGTCGTCATCGTGCAGCGCCTATCAGCAGGCGCCGGACGGCTCGTGGGAGCCGCTCCCCTGCAAGGAGACGGGCGAGCGCTCCCAGCCGCAGACGCAGCATCGCACGTCGCCGCAGGGCACCGACCGAGGGGAGCGTTGAACGCGCGGGAGTGTCAGCTCTGGTGCGGACCGCGGATGATCTTCATCGCGTCGGCGATGTGACGCCACTCTTTGGCGTCATCGGCCTCGCCGCGGCCCTCGCAAGCCCTGGCCTGTTCGGCGGCCTTCGCGATCGCAGCAAAACCATGCTGTTCCAGCATCTGGCGCGCGACGGTGTGGACCTGGACCTCGGTCATCATGGGCGTTCTCCCGTTTGACGAAACCGCGGTGCATCGCGCCGCCGCGGGTCTTTCACAACGATTGAGCCCCGGACCTCGTTCCGCAGCGTTCACGTCGACGCGCAAAAGGCGGCCCGCTATGCCCAGCGGACCGCCTTTTCACCCACCCCAAATTTGAAGCGTCGCGGCCGAGGTCCCTACCCGGCCGCCGCGCGCCTGCGCTCGAAATCGTTGGGCACCTCGATGTCGACCTCGAGGGTCGAGACCTCGTCGCCGCGATCGAGTCGGACGATGACCTTGGTCGGGTCCAGCGTGACATGCCTGGAGACCACCGCGAGAATTTCCTCACGCAGCACACCGAGCAGATCGGGCTGGCCGCGCAGTCCGCGTTCATGAGCAAGCAGGATCTGCAACCGTTCGCGCGCGACGGGTGCAGAGGCCTTGTTGCCGCGGAGAAGCCGAAGCAGACCCATGCTCATGCGGCCCTCCGTCGCAGCAGGCGGTCCATGAAGCCCTTGCGCTCGGTCGGCACCTGCATCGGCACGGTGTCGCCGCACAGCCGCCGCGCCGCGTCGATATAGGCCCGCGCCGGGGCGCCTTCGGCGTTCGACAGCGTCACGGGCGTGCCGACGTTGGAGGCGCGCAGCACGTCCTGGCTCTCCGGGATGATGCCGAGCAAGGGCGTTGCAAGAATTTCGAGGATGTCCTCGATGGTCAGCATCTCGCCGCGGGCTGCGCGCGAGGGATCGTAGCGGGTGATGAGAATGTGCTTCTCGACCCGCTCGCCCTTCTCGGCCCGCACCGTCTTGGAATCGAGCATGCCGATGATGCGATCGGAATCGCGCACCGAGGAGACTTCGGGATTGGTGACGATCACGGCTTCGTCGGCAAAGCGCATCGCCATGGAGGCGCCGCGCTCGATGCCGGCCGGGCTGTCGCAGATCACCCAGTCGAAACGGCTGCGCAGATCGTCGATGACCTTGCCCACGCCCTCTTCCGTCAGCGCGTCCTTGTCGCGGGTTTGCGAGGCCGGCAGCAGCCAGAGGTTCTCCAGCCGCTTGTCCTTGATCAGCGCCTGCGGCAGCTTTGCGACGCCCTGCACCACGTTGATGAGGTCGAACACCACGCGGCGTTCGGCGCCCATCACGAGGTCGAGGTTGCGCAAGCCGACGTCGAAATCGACGACCACGACCTTTTCGCCGCGTTGCGCGAGCGCAGCCCCCAGTGCGGCGGTCGTCGTCGTCTTGCCGACGCCCCCCTTGCCTGACGTCACGACCAGTACCTTGGCCATCTCTGAAATCTCCTTCTGGTCAGTTCAGCGCAGTAATTCGCATGGTGTTGCCCTGCAGCCAGGCTTGGGCCGGCTTGCCGCGCAGGGCCGCGTCGATATCGTCGGCGGTCTGGTAAAAGCCATCGATTGCAAGCAGTTCGGCCTCGATCTTCTGACAATAGATGCGTGCGCTCGTGTGCCCGTTCACGCCCGCCATGGCGCGGCCGCGCAGCGCGCCGTAGATGTGAATGGAGCCGCCGGCGACGACCTCGGCGCCGGAGCCGACCGAGCCCAAGATGGTGACGTCGCCTTCGGGGAAGATCACGGTCTGGCCCGACCGCACCGGGCTTTCGAGCAGCAAGGAGGTCGGCTTGGTCTCGACCTTCGCCTCGGGCTTCTTCGGAGCGCTCGGTTCGATGACGCAGCTCCGCCCGCCCGAAAGTAGCGGCGGCATCATGGGGGTCAGCCGGCCCTCCTCCACGCCTTCGATCCCGAGCACGCGGATGTTGCGGTCCTGAAGGCTGGTGAGCAGATGGCCGATGCCGGATTGGCTGAGATCGACCGAGGACAGGTCGATCACCACGGGGCGGCCGGCAAAGAAGCCCGGCGAGCGCGCGATGGTGGTGTCGATCTCCTGCAGCCAGTCCTGGATGGGAACCGTCGGCACGAACACGAAGGCCACATAGGAGCGCCCGCGCAGGCGAACCATTTGGCGTTGAGGTTTTACTGCAGCCTCCATAGCGGCCGACTCGTTCCCTGTTATTGAATGGTTAACGATGCCGCCGATATGGTTAATGGCCGGTTAATTTCTCCGTGGGGTTACGTGGGGTGGGCTGGTCGGCCCGCTCGTGTCCCGGACGCGCTGCAGCGTGCAACGCTGCTGCGCAGAGCCGGGACCCATGCCACTGGGGTCGCGCTCTCGGCGATATGGGCCCCGGCTCTGCAGCGCACCGCCGAAGAGGCGCTGCGCTGCGTCCGGGGCACGAGAGCCCCCCTACTTCTTCACCTTGCTCGCGTCCATCTTGATGGCGGGATCCAGCATCCTGGTCGTGAACGCCGTCGTGACGTCGAACGGCTTCTCCATGCCGAGATAGGTCTGGACCAGCTCGTAGTCCTTCTTCATCCGCTCGCCGTCGATCCAGCCGAGCGCCTTCGTCGTCGTGAATTCGTCCGTCATCAGGAATTTGATGCGCTCCCACTGGCGCTCCTGGTTCTCCTTGTCGAGACCGGAGACCTGATCGAGCAGCGCCTTCAGGCAGGGCGCGGCGTCGGCGACGCAAGTCGCGAAGGCCTTTTGCGTGACCCGCACGAACTCCTCGACCAGCTTCGGGTTCTTCTGCAGATAGGCACCGTTAACGATCAACGAATTGCCGTAAGGATTGAGCCCAATGTCTTTCCAATTGACGTAGCCGAGATCGGCTCCGAACTCGATGACCTTCAAATCGTGCTCATTGTAGAAGTCGCTGATGATGTCGACGGTATGGCTCTTCAGCGCGGCGATCTTCGCCGTCGGCCCGACATTGACGAAGCCGACCGAGTCGGGCGCAAGCCCTGCAGCCTTGGCGAAGGCCGGCCACATCACACGCGAGGCGTCCCCGGGCGGATTGCCGATCTTGTGGCCGGCAAAATCCTTCACCCCGTTCACGCCGTAGCTCTTCAGCCAGTAGAAGGTCTGTCCGGTGTTGGCGTAGACGCTCATCACGGCAACGGCGTCAGCCCCCTTGCTCTTCGCGACCAGCATGGTGGCGAGATCGGCGACGCCGAAGGGCGAGCCGCCGGAGCCGACCTTGGCGGCGGAGACGCCGGAGCCCTTGCCGACCTCGATGGTCAGATCGATGCCCGCCTTCTCGTACCAGCCTTGCGCCTTGGCGTAATAATAGGGCGAGTGATCGGCCGTCGGTGCCCAGTTCAGGATCAGATTGACCGCCTCGCCCGCGGTCGCGGGCACGACTGGTGATCCGAGCATCAGGGCCACAGCCAGGGCCGAGCCCGCCGCCTGCAAACGCTTCATTGCATCTCTCCTCATTGCCCGCGACCCGGCTTGTCGCTCTCCCCCTGTGAGGATACCAATGCAACAAGGCCGCCCTCCACTTGTCAACTGTTTGGTTGGAAATGCCCGCAAAACGTTCAGGCGACACCGTGCCGCAGCGGCGCGACCCGGTCGCCACCCGCAAGAAGCTGCTCACCGCGGCGCGCGAGGAGTTCGCCCGGCACGGCTTTGCCGGTGCCCGCGTCGACGAGATCGCGGAGCGCGCCGGCGTCAACAAGCAGCTCGTCTACCATTACTTCGGCGACAAGGATGCGCTCTATCTTGCTGTCCTCGAATGGGTTTACGCCGATATTCGCGAACAGGAGCGCCAGCTCAATCTCGAAGGCCTGCCGCCGGAAAAGGCGATCCGGAAACTGATCGAGGCCTCGTTCGATTACCTCGCGGCGAACCCCGATTTCATCGTGCTTCTGAACGATGAGAACCGCGGCGGTGCCCGCCACGTCCGCGGCTCGACGCGGCTGGAGGCGATGCATTCGCCGCTGGTGAAGAGCGTGTCCCACATCCTTCACGAGGGTGTCCGCGCCGGCATGTTCCGCAAGGGGATCGACCCGATCCAGCTCTATATCTCCATCGCGGGCCTCAGCTATTTCTATCTCTCGAACACGCCGACGCTGTCGGCGATCTTCGGCAAGGACCTGTCGAGCCGGGCCGCGCGCCGCGCCCGCCGTCGGCACGTCGCCGATCTCGTGCTGCATTCGCTCCGGCCGTAATCAACCAACTGGTTGAAACTTCGTTCGAGGCCGGTTAGGCTTGGCGACCAGCGGCAAGGTGGCCGCTGCAACAGGGAGCAACCGGTGACAGGAGACGGCGCCCGCAATACGCGCAGCTTTGCGATCGTCCTGATCGTGCACCTCGCAGTGCTCGTGCTCTGGCAGGTCCTGGTCGATGCCTTCCACGTGCCGAAGTTCATCCTGCCCTCGCCGCTCGCGACAATCCAGACGCTGGGAACCGCGAGCTACGCCTGGGGCGCCAATACGCTGGTGACGGCGATCGAGATCCTCGGCGGCTTTGCGCTCGGCGCCTTCGTCGGCGTCGCGTTGGCCGTCATCTTCAGCTGGGCACCGTTGATCAGCCTCGTGCTGCTGCCGCTGTTCGTCACGCTGAACATGATCCCGAAGGTCGCGCTCGGCCCGCTCCTCATCGTCTGGTTCTCCTACGGCATCGTGCCAAACATCCTGATCGCCTTCAGCATCTGCTTCTTCCCGATCCTGCTCACCACCGCGCGGGGCTTGCGCGAGGTCGAGCCGGATCTGCTCGACCTCGTCAAATCGCTGCGCGGCTCGCGCTGGACGCTGTTCCGCAAGATCCAGCTGCCGGGATCGCTGCCTTACATCTTCTCCGGCATGAAGGTCGGCGCCATCCTCGCGGTCGCCGGCGCCATCGTCGGCGAGTTCATCGCCTCCGAGCGCGGGCTCGGCTACCTCATGATCCAGGTGCAGTCGTCGCTCGACACGCCCGCGATGGTGATGGCAGTCGTGCTGCTGACGCTGCTCGGCGTCGCGCTTTACGGCTTCGTGCTCGTCCTCGAACGCATGTTCGTGGTCGGTGACGCAACACCGACTTGAACGGCAAAGCCAAGACCAAGGACCACAACCATGCTGCTCACCCGCCAGACGCTGCCGAAGACCATCCCTGATATCGCTGCGCTCGACGATCTCCTGTGCCGGCCGACGCAGGCATTGATCGACGACCTCGCCAAGGTCGAGGGCGACATCATGATCCTCGGCGTCGCCGGCAAGATGGGGCCCACGCTGGCGGGGCTTGCCAAAGCCGCAGCGCCCGATCGCCGCGTCATCGGCGTCGCCCGCTTCAGCGACGCCGGCGTCAAGGACTGGCTGCACGCGCGCGGCGTCGAGACCATCAATTGCGACCTGATGGACGAGACCGCGATGCAGGCGCTGCCGAAGGCACCCAACATCGTCTTCATGGCCGGCCGCAAATTCGGCGCGGAGGGCGATCTGTCGCTGACCTGGGCGATGAATGCGCATGTGCCGGCGCTGGTCGCACAGGCCTTCCCGTCGTCGCGGATCGTGGCGTTCTCGACCGGCTGCATCTATCCTTTTGTCCCCGTCGACGGCAAAGGCTCGCGCGAGGACATGGCGCCAAACCCGCCCGGCGAGTACGCCCAGTCGTGTGTCGGCCGCGAGCGCATGTTCGAGTATTTTTCGCGCAAGTTCGGAACGCCCGGGCGGCTGTTCCGCCTCAACTACGCGATCGACATGCGCTATGGCGTGCTCCACGACATCGCATCGAAGGTGCTCACGGGCACGCCGATCGACGTCAGCATCGGCCATGTCAATTTCATCTGGCAGGGCGATGCCTCGTCCCAGGCGCTGCGCTGTCTCGCGCATTGCACGGCGCCGACTTCGCCGATCAATGTCAGCGGCCACGAGATCTTGGCGGTGCGCGACCTCGCAGCGAGATTCGGCGCGAGGTTCGGCCGTGCGCCGGTGCTGACGGGAAACGAAGAGCCGACGGCGTGGCTGACCGACACGTCCAAGGCCGTCGAGCTGTTCGGCCTGCCGGTCGTCGACACCGAGCAGCTGATCGCCTGGACCGCGGATTGGGTGTCCCGCGCCATGCCGAGCCTCGGCAAGCCCACCAAATACGAGGTGCGCGATGGACGCTACTGACGCTCCGGCCATCATCAAGCTCGGCGTCGACGATGCGATCGCCGGGCTCATGCTGTCGACGGAAGCACACTGGAACCAGACCGAGGAGGACTGGCGCATCTTCCTGCGCGATGGAATCGTGTTCGGCATTCGCGACGGCAGACGGCTGGTGGCAACCGCGGCCCTGCTGCCCTACTCCAGCAAAAACGCCTGGATCAGCATGGTGCTGGTATCAGGCACCCATCGCCGCCGCGGCCTTGCAACGCGCCTCGTCGATGCCTGCCTGGAAACCGCCCGCAGGAACGGCCTGACGAGCTGGCTCGACGCAACACCCGACGGTGCTGCCGTCTATGGGCCGCTCGGGTTCACGCCGACCCTGCAATTGCGCCGCCTCAGGCTGGTGAAATCACCTTCCGCGTCCGGGCAGGCCCCTTCATCCGCGACGCTCGACGCGCTCTGCGCGCGTGACCGGCGCGCCACGGGCCTCGATCGAACCGCCCTGCTCTCCAACTTCGCGCAGCGTCCCGGCTCACGCATCGTCTCCGCGAACGGCGCCATCGCGCTGGTGCGCGACGGACGCACCGCCCGCCACATCGGCCCGCTGTTGGCCGACGACGCGGCAGCCGCGCTGACCCTGGTCGATGCCATCGCGCGATCGGAGACCGGGCCGCTGCTGCTCGACGCCGTCGCGTCGCAGGCCGCGTTCCCTGACGGATTGACCGCATCGGGCTGGAGCATCGAACGGCCCTTTCAGCGCATGCGGTTCGGCCCCGCCAAAGCCACGGGTGAGGACATGCCATTCGCCGTCGCCGGCCCTGAATTCGGATAGGACATCATGCACCACAGTCAGATCAACAGCGAGATCCGCAAGCTGATCGCCGACGGCACCGTGCTGCCGGCACATCCCCTCGCGCTCACCGCCGAACGCCAGCTCGACAAAAAGCATCAGCGCGCGCTGACGCGCTATTACATCGACGCCGGCTCCGGCGGCCTCGCGGTCGGCGTGCACACCACGCAGTTTGCGATCCGAGACGTCGGCCTCTATCGTCCCGTGCTCGAGCTCGCCGCCGAGACGGCGGCGAACTGGACCAAGCGTCCGCTGGCGCTGGTCGCGGGCCTCGCCGGTCCGACCAGGCAGGCGGTCACGGAAGCCCGCACCGCGCGCGACATCGGCTATCACGCGGGGCTCCTCAGCCTCGCCGCGATGAAGGGCGCGTCCGAAGACGAGATCATCGCGCATTGCGCAGCGGTCGCAGCCGAGATTCCGCTGGTCGGCTTCTATCTTCAACCGGCCGTCGGCGGCGTCGTCCTGTCGAGCCGGTTCTGGCAACGCTTTGCCTCGATCGACAATGTCATCGCGATCAAGATCGCGCCGTTCAACCGCTACCGCACTCTTGATGTTCTGCGCGGCGTCGCGGCCGCCGGCGCGCTCGACCGCGTTGCGCTCTATACCGGCAATGACGACCACATCCTGCTCGATTTGATGCTGCCGTTCGACCTCCGCGACAACGGAATCACCACGCGCACTTATTTCAAGGGCGGCCTGCTCGGCCATTGGTCGGTGTGGACGGCGAGCGCGATCAACCAATTCGAGCGCTGCAAGGCGGCGCGGCACAAGGACAGTGTGCCGGCCGATTTGCTCGCGCTCGATGCCCGCGTCACCGATTGCAACAGCGCATTCTTCGACGTCGCCAACGATTTTCACGGCTGCATCGCCGGCTGCCATGAGGTGCTGCGACGGCAGGGCCTGATGCAGGGCCTGTGGTGCCTCGATCCGAACGAGGGCCTCAGCCCCGGCCAGAAGGACGAGATCGAGCGCGTGTACCGCGAGCATTCCGACCTCAGCGACGACGCGTTCGTGGCCGCAAACTTGGATAAATGGCTGGCATGAGCTCAAACCCCTTCATCAGCCTGCAAGGCGTCCGCAAGGTCTATCGCAGCGGCGGTGCCGAATTCCTGGCGGTGTCCGACGTCACGATGGACGTGCAGGAGGGTGAGCTGGTCTCGCTGGTCGGGCCTTCCGGCTGCGGCAAGACCACGGTGATCAAGATTCTGGCCGGGCTGCATGGCGCCGACGGCGGCACCGTGAAGATCGGCAATGCCAAAAGCCCGTTCGATCCGACCCGCGACATCGGCATGGTGTTCCAGCAGGCGCTGCTGCTGAAATGGCGGACGATCCTGGACAACGTGCTGCTGCCGGCGGAGATCGTCGGGCTGCCGATGAAGGCCGCGCGCGAGCGGGCGCGCGATCTGCTCAATCTGGTGGGACTTGCCGGCTACGAGCAGAAATATCCGCGAGAGCTGTCCGGCGGCATGCAGCAGCGCACCGCGATCGCGCGCGCCTTCATTCACGACCCGAAACTGATCCTGATGGACGAGCCGTTCGGTGCGCTCGACGCCTTGACGCGCGAGCAGATGAATCTGGAGATGCTGCGGATCTGGCGCGAAAGCGGCAAGACCATCATCTTCATCACGCACTCGATCCAGGAGGCCGTGTTCCTCTCCTCGCACTGCGCCGTGCTGACCGCGGGCCCGGCGAAGATGGCCGATTATTTCCCGATCGACCTGCCCTTCCCGCGGGCTCTGCCGCTGAAGACGACGGACGCGTTCGGCGCCTATGCACGGCGGATTTACGAGAAGCTGGGTCTGGGCGCGGCATAAGCCGCCTGATGAATCCGTAGCCCTGATGGAGCGCAGCGCAATCCGGGGCGCTGCCCTTGACGTGCGAGACCCCGGATTACGTTTGCGCTCCATCCGGGCTACGAAAGCCGGGCGCGGCGTGAGCACCGCGCCCTCTTGTGATCAAGCCTTGTTGCGCATCTTGCCGAGCAGGTAATTGTCGTAAAAATTCTCCGCGATCTGCGTGTAGAACAGCAGCTCCTTCATATAGGCGTCGTGGCTTTCCTTGGTGCGCTTGAACAGGTCGCTCTTGGTGGCGAGCTCGTTGAGATGCTCCTGGGTCGCGGCGTAGCAAGCCTCCAGCACGGGTTGCGGAAACGCCTTCAGCTCCGCGCCATTGGCGATCAGCCGCTTCAACGCCGCCGGATTCACGCTGTCGTATTTCTCGAGCATCCAGGCGCCCGCCGCCGACGCGGCCTGGTTGACGATCGCCTGGTACTGCTTGGGCAGCGACGCCCACTTCTCGTCGTTGACGATCATGTGCAGCATGGCGCCGCCTTCCCACCAGCCCGGGAAGTAGTAGTATTTGGCGACCTTCTGGAACCCGAGCTTTTCGTCGTCATAGGGGCCGACGAATTCGACCGCGTCGATCGTGCCCTTTTCCAGCGCCGGATAGATGTCGCCGCCCGCGATCTGCTGTGGGACCACGCCGAGGCGCGCCAGCACATGACCGCCCATGCCGGCGATGCGGAATTTCAGGCCCTTGAGATCGTCGACGGTCTTGATCTCCTTGCGGAACCAGCCGCCCATCTGGGTGCCGGAATTGCCGCAGAGGATGGCATGCGCCTTGAACGGCTTCAGCGCCTCGTTGGTGAGGTCGGCGCCGCCGCCGAAATGCCACCAGGACTCCTGATGGCGATGGTTCATGCCGAACGGCGCGCCCGTCGCATAGGCCAGCGCCGGCTCCTTGCCGATGTAGAAATAGAGCGGAGTCTGCGCCATGTCGACAGAGGCTGTGCTGACGGCATCGAGCGCCTGCAGGCCGGGGACGAGCTCGCCGGCCGCAAAGGTCTGGATCTGGAATTTGTTGTCGGTGGCCTCGGCAACATATTTCGCGAAAGTCTGAGCGGTGCCGTAGATGGTGTCGAGCGATTTCGGGAAGCTCGACGTCAGGCGCCATTTGATCTCCGGCGCGCTCTGCGCGATCGCAGGTGCAGCAACCAGCGTCGTCGCGCCGGCGACCGCGCCGCCCTTGAGGAACGTACGGCGTTTCATGATGGATCTCTCCCTGAACTCTGTTTCAATCTATCGGCTTGAGCGCGATCTCGCGGGCCGTTGCCTATTCCTATAGCGGACTTCAGGCTGTGAGCGGTAGCCCGGATGGAGCGCAGCGCAATCCGGGAATCTCCCCAAATATCCGCCGCGTCACGCTCAGAGCAGCTTTGCGCTCACGAACAGCGCGCGCACGGCGTTGGTCGCCTGCACCACGAGCATGGCGTTCTCGGCGGCGCCTTCGAGCGCGGCAACCGCGTCTTCATGCAGCGAGCGGAATTCCATCCACTCGACCGATTTGAAATTGGTGAGGAATTGATAGGCTTGGCCGACGGTCGCGATCGCCAGCGTGTCGCCGTTCAGCTTGATCTTGAACGTCGTGCGCAGCGGGGTCTCGGAACTTTGCGGATCACTCACTTTGCGGATCACTCATGGGCTGCTTCTGGACGATGACGGCTTAACGAAGGGAAAACGGCAGCCCCGCCGTGGCAGGCAAATATCAGGAGCAGATATCAGGACTCGGTGCTCGCGCGCTGCGAGGCGGTCGCCGATGGGGTCAGCCGCGGCACCACGACCAGACGGTTGAACTCACCGTTGTCATAGGCCTTCATGAACCGATCATAGTCCTTGATCGACACGCAGCCGTTGGAGTCGCCACGAGGCCCGAGCATGTAATTGTGGGTGAGCAGGCCGACGCGGCCGAGCGCGCTGGTGCCCTCGGTGGGCGTCAAGCGCAGTGCGCGGACGCCATGAAACAGTTTTTCGCGCGGCTTCAGGTCGTAGATCGCGGGCGGGGTCGCGCCAACCATCCGCTGGTCGACGTGCTCCGGGTCGTCCATCAGCGCGCCCATGCCGGAATGCGCTTCCAGCGCGAGGCCGCTCGGCAGGTAAAGCGCCTTGGCCGAGATGTCGTAGACCGCCGTCCGCGAATCGTACCCGAGCGCGGCGAGATCCGGCGCCTTGCCGAACAGGCCGCTGTCGGGCGTGAGCGAGGCCAGCCTGATCTTGTCGGTGAATTTTTCGAAGAAGTTGCGGTTGTCGACCCGCGGATTGGTCTCGGCATAAGCCTGGCTTGAGGCGATCTGGGCAGAGATGTCGGCCTGGGGCGGGCGCGAGCGCGGCATCGGGATGGCGTCGGCGCGCTGCGAGAGTCTCGTCTCCTCGGACATGTGCCGGTCGTCGTCGGTCAGGCTGGATCGCCAATCGTCGCCCTGGAGCTTCTGGGCTAGCATCGCCTTGGCGTCCCGCAATTTGAGCTGGACCGCATTTAACGCGGAGCGCTCCAGCGTCCGCAGGCCGAGCTCGCGGGCGGACGGGTTGCTAGACGCCGAAGCGAAACGATCATCGAATGAAGGCGCATTGGCCGGCGGCAGCGCGGCGCTGACCAGCGAGGCCGAACCGCCGATATCCGCGACCCAGGCGGCGGCGCCCAGTGCCAGCGCGACGGCGGCCAGAGACAGCAATATCGTCTCGGCTCGCCCAATACGGCGGCGCGACAATAGCCTCTCGGCTTGTGCCCGGTCGGAAACCATCAGCTCCCCAAAATCGACCCCCGGGGGGACCCACCCCCACCCGGAGATTCTATACCAGCTACCACATTGGGAGCCAAAAGTTAGGCATAATCGGGGCCGGCAGGGGTCTGGCAAGGCTCCGGCAGGCCATTCCAAGGTATCTTATGACCGATCCTTTCGATCTCAAACGCTTTGTCCGGGCCCAGGACCCGGTCTATCGGGACATCCAGGGGGAGCTGACCCGGGGCCGAAAACAGAGCCATTGGATGTGGTTCGTTTTCCCGCAGGTCGCCGGCCTTGGCTTCAGCGCCATGTCGCAGCGCTACGCCATCGCCTCCCGGGCCGAGGCCAAGGCCTATCTCGCCCACCCCCTCCTCGGTCCGCGCCTGATCGAATGCACGAAGCTCGTGCTTGCCGTCGAAGGCCGGTCCATCAACGCCATCCTCGGCGCGCCCGATGACGTCAAATTCCGCTCGTCGATGACGCTGTTCGACGCGGTGTCCGATGAGCCCGTTTTCGACGAGGCGCTCGCCCGGTATTTTTCGGGCGGGCGTGATCAGGCAACGCTCGATATCCTCGCGGCCCTTGACCGACAGCCCAAGTGAACGCGGCCGCCAGCGTAAACCCGGGATTAACATCGCCTGCCTATTGTCCGTGCGAATAATTTCCCGCGCCAGTTGCCGGACAGAATCATGAAAATCGGTACGCTCCTGACCACCGCTATCGTCTCGCTCTCGACCGTGGGCGGCGGCCTCGCCGTCTACGTCGCCGTGACGAAATACCACACGATGGAGCGGATCACCGAAGCCCAGGGGCGGCTGGCGATCGTTCGCGCCGTCAGCGACATCCCGCGCTACCTCAATCCCGAGCGCGGCTTTTCCACCAACATCCTCTATGGCCCTCCCGCCGTCGACCCGGCGCTGCTTGCTGAGCAGGGCAAGCTGCGCAAGCAGACCGATGCCGCCCGTGACAGGATGAACGCGCTGCGCAAGGACCTGCCCGGCCCGTTCGACGACGGCAACACCACCGGCGGCAACATCGACGCCATCAATTCGAAATTCACGTCGCTGCGCGAGGCCATCGACAAGGCGATGTCGGGCCCGCCGGAGGCGCGCAAGGACGCGGCCAAGAAGATCGTCGCCGACAACGCCGTGCTCAACGCCGGCGTGACCGCGCTGCTCAACGAGCAGGTTCGCCGCATGGCGATCCTCAACGGCGACGCCTACCGGCAGGCCAGCTACGCCAACATCGCGATGACGCTGCGCGACGTCGGCGGCTTCAATTCGAGCCTGCACAAGAATCTCGTCGGGGGCAAGAAGCCGGCGACCGACACCGAGAAGGCCGAGATCAGCCGCTCGCAGGGCCGCAACGATCAGATCGTGATGTCGCTGCTGGAGTTGCGTGGCAATCCCGCAACCCCGGCGAACGTCGCCGCCGCGCTGGAAAAATTCAACGCGATCTACATCGAGGAGTTCGGCCGCGAGCTCAAGCTGGTGAAGGAGGGTGCGGTCAGCGGCAAGTACGAACACGACATGGACACCTATTACACCGCCACGCAGCGCGGCCTCAGCACCATCATCGATGTCCGCGACGCCTTCTACGACAACGCCGAGCAGATTCTCGCTGGCGCCTCCACCGCCGCCCACACCAGCTTCACCATCGCACTCGCGGGCCTCCTCGCCGTGCTGATCGCCAGCGCCGGCCTCATCGTCACGGTCCGCCGCCGCGTCTGCGCCCCGATCGTCAACCTGACGACGCGGATGTCGCGGCTTGCCGACGGCGAGGTCGCGGAAGAGATTCCCGGCGCCGAGCGTTCCGACGAAATCGGCGCGATGGCCGCGGCTGTCCGGGTGTTCAAGGACAACATGATCCGGGCCGACAGCCTCGCGGCGGAGAAGCAGGCCGAGAACGACGGCAAGATGCGCCGCGCACAGGCGCTCGACGGGATCACCCGCGCGTTCGAAGCCAAGGTCACCGAGCTCGTCGGCGGACTGTCGAAAGCCTCCTCCACCATGGAGAGCACGGCGCAGTCGATGACCTCGACGGCGGCCCAGACCAATAGCCAGGCCGCGGTCGTCGCCGCCGCCTCACAGCAGACATCGAGCAACGTGCAGACCGTCGCAAGCGCCACCGAAGAGCTGACCTCCTCGATCTCGGAGATCGGCCGTCAAGTGGCCCAGTCCACCGAGATCGCGGCCCGCGCCGTCGACAACGCCCGCCGCACCGGCGACACCGCCCGTGCGCTGGCCGAGGGCGCGCAGAAGATCGGTGACGTCGTCACGCTGATCCAGAGCATCGCCGAGCAGACCAATTTGCTGGCGCTGAACGCGACCATCGAGGCCGCCCGCGCCGGCGACGCCGGCCGCGGCTTTGCCGTGGTTGCTGCCGAGGTGAAATCGCTGGCGGGCCAGACCGCCAAGGCGACCACCGAAATTTCCGAACAGATTTCGGCGATCCAGGCCGCGAGCGACGAGACCGTGACCGCGATCCGCAACGTCGCCGACGTGATCGGCGAGATCGACCAGATCGGCACCGCGATCGCGGCCGCGATCGAGGAACAGGGCTCAGCGACCAAGGAGATCGCCCGCAGCGTCCAGGAGGCCGCGCGCGGCACCCAGGAGGTCAACACCAACATTTCAGGCGTGCAGCGCGCCGCCGACCACACCGGTACGGCCGCGCGGGAGGTGCTGGGCGCAGCCGAACAGCTCTCGTCGCAGTCACGCGACCTCGCCGGACAGTTCGATCGCTTCCTCGGTGAGGTCAGGTCGGCCTAGCACTCCACATTCGTAGCCCGAATGGAGCGAAGCGTAATCCGGGAATCGTGCCGCAAACACCGGCGGCCCCGGATTGCGCTGCGCTCCATCCGGGCCACGGGACCGTCAATAAGGCGGCGCCTTGCGCGCCCGCTGCGCCTTGGCCGCCTCGATCCACCAGGCGAGATCGTCGGCGAAGCGCGGGAACGAACGTTCGAGCGCCTTGCCGCCCTCGCCGATCGGTTCGCCCGCCTCAGACAGCGTCTGAGCGATCGGGCCGACGCCGATGGTGCTCGACACCACCACCATGCCCATCTCTGACAACGTGCCATGCCAGGCAGTCGAGGCACGCGCGCCGGACAGGCGGCCGGCCGAGTAGCTCACGATCGCGGCGGGACGCCAGAACCACTCCTCGAGGAAGTGGTCGGTGAGATTCTTCAGGCCCGGCTGGATGCCCCAATTGTATTCGCCGGTGACGAAGACGAAACCATCGGCGCCGCGGATCTCTCCGGCCAGCTTCTCCAGCGCCTCGGGTGCGGAGCCCTTGGGATATTCCTTGTACATGCGATCGAGCATCGGCAGGCCGATCGCCTTGGCGTCGATGAACACGACGTCGTCGCCGCGGGCGCGCAGGCGATCGATGACGAAATTCGCAAGGCGGATGCCCATGCGGTCGGAACGGTAGGAACCGTAGAGGACGAGGATGCGATTGCTCATGGCCGGTAGTATAGCACGGATCATCAGACCGGCCGCAACGTTTTGACGCCCTAGTTGCGCCGTCCGCATTCAAGCGTTTGCGACGGTGTCTCGCCGAACTGGTCACGATAGCTTCTGGAGAAGTCGCCGAGATGCCAGAAGCCGAACGCCAGCGCGACGGCCTTGACGCTGTCGGCACCGGCGAGCAGCCGCTGGCGCACCAGCCACAGCCGCCGCAGGCGTAGATAGCGGTGCAGGCTCATGCCGCGATAGCGGCGGACGACGTCGTGCATGGTGCGAACGGACAAGCCGAGCGTGCGCGCGATCTCGTCGCTGTAGATGGGCTGCGAGAGGTCCTCGGAAAGTAGCGCGCGGATGTCCTGAAAGACCTTGAATTTCCGCTCGTCATTGGGGCGCAGGGTCCATCGCGCAGGAACGATGCTTTCGAAAATTGCGTCCACGGCGCCGAGCAGGGTCTCCCTCATGGCGGCAGCCTTCAGCGGCACCTCGGGCGCATCGACCGGCTCCGAAGCGGCTGCCAGCACCTCCCGAACCACACCGCGGAGCCGGTTCAAGCCCGCGGCGGTCGTTTCGAAGATGTTGAAGCAGAGGGCTGCTTGTGGCCAGCCGCGATCCGTCACTTCCGGCCTGAACACCACCGACGCGATTTGCCGCTGCACCTCCTCGATGGTGGTGTAAGCCGCGCCGCCGCTGCCGATGACGATGACGGGTCGTGTGCGCTGCGAGCCGTTGAATCGCACCGGCACGTCCAAATCGTCCATCGTGAATCCGATCGCGGTACAATTCTCGACGAGCTGTGCGTCGACGACCCGCGGAAATGCCCGCGTCAGATTCACGTCGCAGCCGGGCAGCGACAGAATGGTCTGCTCGGCCGAAATCCTCCGTACGAAAGGCGTGAACTCGAAGTTCAGGCCTCGTATGGCACTTCGAAATTCATCGACGTCGGTGAAACGAAATACCTTCGGCGCCAGCGTCGGCGCATCATCAGTTCTGTTCATGGCAAATGTGAAACTTCGCGTCGCAACACACGCGCTTCCGGCGACGATGCCGGCCCAACTTCCCCGTTCCGGTGTCCCTTAAATCTGAAAGAATCACTTCGAACTATGTTGACCAGTTGGCGAGGGTCGAAGTCCAAGGACAAGCCGGCGCATCAAATCTCGCCAATTTTCGATAGCGTTTCCCGTGTAGCCAGCGGTGCATATATACCTAGACGAGCAAAATCCAAATTTCAAATTAACGTCTGTCGAGCGGAATAGGCGCAGTTCGATAGTCCAAATTAATTTTAGGTCAGGCCCCTGCCATGATGGCAAATTCGCCTGCTGATATTCTTGCTGAATTGGAAGAGACGGTCGCAACCTGCCCACCGCACCGTTGCGCACGCATTCTCTCCGGCATGGTGCAGTTGCTCATTGGCAGCCGCGGCCAGTGCCAGGCAATGCTCAGCAACGTGGCCGACGGTGTTCTGCTACGCTTGACGGAACGGGTCGAGACCAGCGCACTGGTTCAGCTCAGCACGGCGCTCGCCGAGCTTGACATTGCACCTCCCGAAACATTGTGGCGTCTCGCTTCACACGACGATCCCGAGGTGGCATGTCCTGTGTTGCTCAAGTCGCGCGCACTTTCCGCAGCCGATCTCGAGGCTGTCATTGACTCCCGTGGCGAGTGGCATCGACGCGCGATCGCCGCCCGCAACGACATCGCCCCGGCCGTGACCGAGGCGCTGATCAAGTACGGCGGCCCGATCTCCCTTGACCTGATCAAGAACCCGGGAACGCAATTCTCCGACGCAGCCTATGCAGCACTGATTGCCAGGGCCGACCACGACAGCGAGATCGCAAAGGCGCTGGTGCTCCGGCCCGGCACGCCCGATCTGGTCGTGCGCAAGCTGCTCTCCGTCCCACCAGCCCGGAAGGCACCGGCCCCGTCCGCCGCGGCGTCGGTGCCGGAAGCGGAGCCGGCTCCGCCAAAGCGGCCTTGCCGGGCCGAGTATGCAAGCGCGAGGCCGGAGATCGTCGCCCTCAACCGCATCGGCAAACTCAACGATTCCACGGTGAACCGTTTTGCGATCCGTGGCGAGACGGCCAATCTGTTCACGGCACTGTCGGTGCTTTCAGGGGCGCCGCTCGAAATCATCGAGCATGTCGTGAGCGATGACGATTGCGAGGGGCTGGTCATGGCGTGCCGGGCGTCGCGGCTGAACTGGCAGACCACCCTTACCATCCTGAGCAACCGCAGCGGAAAAAGGCTCTCCTATTCTGAACGCGAGCGCGCGCAACGGATCTTCGAGACGCTGCTTCTGTCCACCAGCCAATGGACAGTGCGATGGGGGCAAATAGCGGCAACCGCCAACACGAGCGATCCGGCAAATCGCGGCGCGAAGATGGGGGTTAGCCGATGAAGTTCGACGGTCGCAAAGCGCAGCGCGTGAAAATGGATCACAAGCAGCCCGTCAATCTGATGGGCTCGGACGGCACTTGGCGGCGCAGTTGCGTTTTGCTCGACATATCGCAAAGCGGTGCAAAGATCGAGGTCGAGGGCACGCTCGACGTGCTCCAGGCCAAGGAATTCTTCCTGCTGCTATCGTCGACGGGGCTCGCCTACCGGCGCTGCGAACTGGTCTGGATCGACGGCACCACCGCCGGCGTGCACTTCGTCACCGCAGACGGCAAGAAGAAACCGGCAGCCGCTGTGCAGGCTGCCGCTCAGAGCAAATAGGCCCAAGGATTCATCAGCCCTAATTAACTCCAACATGATTCAGGTCAACCGTGCAGAACGCGCGAACTATATCCCGCCCCGTCAAAGGCGACGGCGGCATCCGAGAGAAGGAAGCGGCACGCCCGTTCGTGCATGTGCTGGCTGATTCCTCGGACAAATTATCGAGCGTCTGTTCGATTCTCGAGCAACGGTTTGCCGTCGCTGGCGAACGGCTCGACGCGGAAGCCAAGCTGTCCCAGGTGCCGTTCGCGATCGTCATCCGTGCGGAATTGCGTGACGTCCACACCATCGCGGCCATCAAGAAACGAGCCGTAAAGCTCGCGAAGGCAACGAAGCGCATCTTCCTGGTCGAGCACGCCTCTCACATGAGTATCTCGCAGGCTTACGCGCTCGGGGCCACGCTCGTCCTTCCCGGGACGATCGACAAGATCAAGCTGCTGGCGGCGCTGGTTGATCCCGCCGAAGAGGCGTCTGCATCCTCAGGTCACGCGGCGCAGTCGGACAATGCAGTCGAGACCGCGGCGACCGCCATCGCGTCGATGTTCACCTCGGTGACATCGGGCCAGCCGGTCGACGTCAACGGCGCCAGAGAAGCCGGCCGCCAGATCGCCGATCGCATCAGCCAGCATGGCCTGTCGGAATGGCTCACGACGGTGCGGCGCCATCACGAGGGGACCTATCAGCATTGCCTCCTCGTCACCGGCGTCGCCATCGATTTCGGCCTGAGCCTCGGCGTCGGCAGGTCAGATCTGGAGCGGCTATACACGGCGGCCATGTTCCACGACATCGGCAAGGCCCGGATCCCGCTTGCCATCCTCGACAAGCCCGGCCGTCTCGATCCGGAGGAACGTGCCATGATCGAGACTCACCCGGCAGCGGGCTACGATTTTCTGAAAGACCACGACGATATCTCGCCGGAGATCCTCGATGCCGTGCGGCATCATCACGAATATCTCGACGGCAGCGGCTACCCGGATGCGCTCGGGGCCGAGAGCATTGGCGACATCGTGCGGATTCTCACGATCTCGGACATCTTCGCGGCCCTGATCGAATATCGGCACTACAAGCCGACGCTGCCACGCGGCGAGGCCTATGAGATCCTATGCGGGATGAGCGGAAAGTTGGAGAAGGCGCTGCTGACCGCGTTCAGGCAGGTCGCTCTCACGAGATGAGCGCAGCAATCCGTCTCGACCCCAGCCTAGTGCGCGGCGCGATGTCTGGTGCGGCGCGGAACGGTCCGGCAGGCGAGCCCTTCGGCCAGCAGCTTCATGTCCTCGTGCCGGCCGCTGCGGATCATCCGGCCGAACTCTTCGGGTGTGAAAGGTAGACTTGGATCATCATCGATCGGTCGCCGCACTCGCGGGCCGAAGAACCGTCGAACCAGGCTAGCCAGCCGCCGCATATCAATTCCCTCGCGCCAGCATCAAACCTTTCAGTCCGCACATTGTTCCTCCTGCACGATCGAGATTGCAAGAGGCCGCCGAGCGGTCCGCACCAAAAAAATTCGGCGAGAGAATAATCTCCTCTGCCTGCACTACTCGGCGAATCCGACGTAGCGCACGAAATCGTCGTTACCCTCGCGATCGGAGCGAACGGCGTTCGCGGCAAAGTTGTCGTCGGGATAGCCCATCGCGACGCAGGTCATGATCACCTCGTCCTCCGGAATGTTCGCAACCTCGCGCACGATGTCGGAGCGCATGATGCCCTGCCCGTTGATCACCGAGCCGAGCCCGCGGTCCCAGGCCGCGAGCACGATGCCGTAGCAGAGCGCACCCAGATCGAAATGGCAGACCGCGCCGGGATCGAGCACGCGGTCATAGGTCAAGACCAGCGAGACCGGCGCGTCGAACTGGCGGAAGCCGCGCAGCACCCAGTCCTGCCGCATCGGTTTGTCGTCGCGCGCGATCCCCATCGCGCCGAATAGTTTCTTCGCCACGTCGACCTGCCGCGTCCGGTGCACGCCCTGGTACTCGCCGTGGCTGACGATGTCGCGCTTGACCTTGGCGCCGGCAACCATTTCCTCCATGTTGCGTCGGCGCAGCTGTTCCAGCGGACCGCCTGTGAGCACGTGGACATGCCAGGGCTGAGTGTTCATCGACGACGGCGCACGTTTGGCGCTGTCGATGATCGCCTCGATCACCGCGCGCGGCACCGGCTCGTTCCTGAAGCCGCGCACGCTGCGGCGCGACTGGACCAGCGTTTCGAATTCCACCTCAAGACCTCCCTGCCCGTTCATTCCCTGGCATCGCCACATGCGAGCGGTTGCCGATGCGGCGCGTAATATTTATGCTAACCCGCAAGCAAGACCAAGAACCCTGTGAGGATCCCCATGAAAGCCAACATGGCCGCGCCGCTCGACCCCGTCATCGCCCAGATCATTCCGCTGCTGCCGATGCGCGATGCCACGACCATGACGCCACAGAGCGCACGCGATTCCTTGCGCGCACTGGCTGCCTCGCGCGCGGCCATACCGCCGCCACCGGTCGACATCGTCGCGGATATCAAGGTGAAAGGCGGCGCCGGCCCGCTCGATGCACGTGTCTACCGGGTCGGCACCACGCCGGCGCCGACCGTGGTGTTCTTCCATGGCGGCGGCTGGGTCGCGGGCGACCTCGAGACCCACGACCGGCAAGCACGCAACCTTGCGATCGAGACCGGCGCGGTCGTCGTCTCCGTCGACTATCGGCGCCCGCCCGAAACACGCTTTCCCGGCGCGTTCGAGGACGCCTTTGCCGCAGTCAGCGACGTGTTTGGCCGCGTCGCGGAATTTGGCGGCGATGCAAAACGCTTCGGCGTTGCCGGCGACAGCGCCGGCGGCAATCTCGCAGCCACCACCGCGATCGCCTGCCGCGACGCCGGAATCAAGCTCGCCGCGCAACTCCTGGTCTACCCCGTGACCGACGTCCTCGGGAGTTATGCGGACGCGCGCGAGAACGCACGCTTCCCCTCGCGCGCCGAGAATGCCGAAGGCTACTTTCTCTCACGCGCGGTAATGGAGTGGTTTTGCGGCCATTATCTCGCCGATCCCTCGCACGCGACCGACTGGCGCGTTTCACCGCTGCGCGCGACTTCGCTTGCCGGCGTCGCGCCCGCGATCGTCACCACCGCCTGGTTCGATCCCCTCCGCGACGAGGGCACAGCCTATGCACGCGCGCTGGAAGCCGCCGGTGTGCCGGTGAAGCATCATGAAGGTCCCGGCCTGATCCACGGCTATTTCGGCCTCGGCGACGCCTCCGAGGTGGCGCGGGCTGAAGCGCAGCACGCACGCGCGGACTTCAAGGCGCTTCTCGCGCGGGGCGTATGATCGGCTAGGCGCTCCCCGCCCGTTGCGCGTCGGTGTGCCCCCAAGTCTGGTCCCAATCCTGACCGGCGGCATCGACGACCCGGCCGTCGGCTTCGAAGAACTTGTTCGGCACCTGGAAGATCGCCAGGATCAGGGCGCCCTCCGGGCACCAGGCCGCATGCCGGCTGCCCGCCTCGCGCCAGATGAATTCGCCGGCCTTGCAGGCAATCCCCTTGGCCGGCCCCTCGTTGTCGACGAGAGCGCCCTCGATGACATAACTCTGCTCGACGCCGACATGCTCGTGATCGGGCAGCACCGACCCAGGTGCAAAGCGCATCAAGGCCGTCATCAGACCGCTGTTGCGATCGAACAGCAGCGTTTTGGCCTCGCAGCCGGGAAAGCGCGTCTTCTGCCATTCCATCTCTTGCGGTCGAACCAGGTGAGAATGCCGGTCAGAAGCGGCATCCGGCAAGTTCACGATCAGGGTCTCCATCACGATGCTCCCTCCGGCTAAACTCGCCCGAAGCTAGCAGCATCGGCCGTCCCGGTCAGCGAGCAGTGCAGCAGGCGCCGCTGGCCCTGTCGCACCCGCGTCCGAAAAATCGCCAGGAAGACCGGCCGGCAGGCGCTCATCCAGCTTGATTGCGCCACGATTCCCGGCTCCAATCCGCGCGCCATTTCTGGTTTAGGGAGACAATTATGATGAAGCGGATTTTCCTGGCTGCGATCGTTGCCACGTTTGCAGCGGGTTCGGCCTTCGCGGAGGACACCTGCGAAAGCAAGGCCGTCGGCAAGGACGGCAAGGCCTTGGCTGGTGCCGCCAAGACCTCGTTCATGAAGAAGTGCAAGGCCGACGCCTGCGCGCCCAAGGCCGTCAGCGCCGAGGGCAAGCCGCTCGCCGGCGCCGCCAAGAACAGCTTTATGAAGAAGTGCGAGATGGGCGCGTAAGGCGTCGCGAACTCGCTGCATCTTTAGCGGGCAATCGCCAAACGAACACTGTTATGGCCGGGCTTGTCCCGGCCATTCGCGTTTGTGCTTACAATGCCGGCGTCCAGACCAAATCATCCGAAAGCAGCGTCGCGCTAGACAGGAGCTCTCGACTGACCGATCATGCGGTGCTGAGCGAAGCGGGGCGCATCGACAAGGCTTTCTGGGAAAGGGAACGTCAAGATGTGGCAACCTCGAGTGCGTCATCACTTCATCGCGGCAATGAGCATGCTCTTCGCACTGCTCATCGGACTTGAAGCCGCGAACGCGCGGGGCCCGGGACTGCCCAACGTCATGGTGCTCGCAACCGGCGGCACCATCGCCGGCAGCGGGGCGAGCAGCACCACCGTGGTCGGCTACACCGCCGCCACGGTGGGCATCGAGACCCTCCTGAACGCCGTCCCCGAACTGAAAACGGTGGCCAACGTCAAAGGCGAGCAGGTTTTCCAGATCGCCAGCGAGAACATGAACAATGACTACTGGCTCAAGCTTGCCAAGCGCGTCAACACGCTGCTCGCGCAGGACGACGTCGATGGCATTGTGATCACTCACGGGACCGATACGATCGAGGAAACCAGCTATTTTCTGGACCTCGTCGTCAAGAGCAAGAAACCTGTCGTCGTCGTCGGCGCGATGCGGCCGTCGACGGCGATCAGCGCGGATGGGCCGATCAACCTCTTTAATGCGGTGATCCTCGCGGGTAGTGACGAGGCCGTCGGCAAGGGCGTGCTCGTTGCTCTCAACGATCAGATCAACGCGGCTCGCGACGTCACCAAGAACAACACCTCGACGGCGGACACCTTCCGCACGCCGGAACTCGGCTTTCTCGGCTACATGCAGGGCAACAAGCCATACTTCTATCGTCAATCGACGCGCCGGCACACCGCGGACTCCGAATTCGACGTCTCCAGCCTCGATGTCCTGCCGCAAGTCGACATCGTCTACGGCTACGCCAACATGAACCGGGTTGCGATCGACGCATTTGTCGCCGCCGGCGCCAAGGGGATCGTGCATGCCGGCGTCGGTGACGGCAGCCTGGCCCGGCCCGCGGTCGAGCCAGCGCTCGACGAGGCCCGCAAGAAGGGCGTCGTGATCGTGCGCAGCAGCCGTGTCGGAAACGGCATCGTCGCGCGCAACGGCGAGGCCAAGGACGACGAGCACGACTTCGTCGTCTCGGATACGCTCAATCCTCAAAAGGCGCGCATTCTGCTGATGCTGGCACTGACCAGGACGACCGACACCAAGGAAATCCAGCGGATGTTCTACACTTACTAGAGCGTCTGACGCGCGGTCGCTCCACGAACTCGTCATGCCCGGGCTTGTCCCGGGCATCCACGTTCTTGTTTCCGAGTAGCAAAGGTCGTGGATGGCCGGGACAAGCCCGGCCATGACGGAGAGGCGGTCGCCCTACTCCCGCTTGAAACGGTAATCAAAGGCGGCGCCGAGCGGCTTGATCAGCCCGACCGTCGGCGCCGGAAAATGGACAGGCAGGATCAGCGTGTCGGTGTCGGCGACGGAAGCAAAGAACTTTCGCCGCGACACCGCCGACTGCTTCGCATCCCAATCCGGCTTGGCCGACCAGTCCGGCTCGCGGCACTGGATCTGGTGATGCATGAGGTCGCCGGCGACCACCGCGCGGCGCCCCTTTGAGAAGATGTTCACGCAGCAATGGCAGGGCGAATGCCCCGGCGTCGGCGTCAGCGTGACGGTGTCGTCAAGCGCGTAGTCGTCATCGACCAACAGCGCCTGTCCCGCCTCGACGATCGGCAGGCAGTTGTCGCGAAAAACGGTGCCGGGCGGGTTGCTGCCCTTGGCATGCTCGGCCTCCCAGGCCGCATATTCACCCTTGTGGAAGACGTATTTCGCATTCGGGAACGTCGGCACCCAACGGCCGTCGCGCAAGATCGTATTCCAGCCGGTGTGGTCGATGTGAAGATGCGTGCAGAAGACGTAGTCGATCTGCTCGAAAGAGATGCCGAGCGCGAACAGCTCGTTGCGCCAGCGCGCCTTGCCCGGGAAATCGAACGGCGGCGGATGGCCCTTGTCCTCGCCGGTGCAGGTGTCGACCAGAATGGTGTAGCGCGGCGTGCGCACCACGAAGGTCTGATAGGTGATCACCATCATGCCGCGCGCGGCATCGAACACCTCAGGCTCCATCGTCGGCAGATGGTGCCCGAACACACCCTCGTCATAGGCCGGAAAAAAATCCTGCGGCCGCCGCCACGGCCCCTCCCGCTCGATCACCGCGTCGATGGTGATGTCGCCGATGCGCAGTTGTTTCATGATTGCTTTCGCTCCCTTTTTTGAGGAAGCGTAGCGGCAGCACCCTCAACGAGCAAGCGAGCGAGCACATTGCAATATACATAATTTGGTTGTAGCCCGGATGGAGCGAAGCGTAATCCGGGAAGGTGCTCGCGTGGTTCGCTATCGGCGCAATCTTCTTCCTGGCAGGACCTTCTTCTTCACGGTTTTGCTGTATGATCGACGATCGTCCGCGTTGGTCGATCATGTAGACAAGCTGCGCCACGCGTTCCGAACGGTGCGCGCTGAAAGGCCGTTCGAGATCGAAGCGGTTGCGGTCCTGCCGGATCACCTGCATGTCATATTGACGCTGCCCGATGCAGACTCCGATTTCTCCGGCCGATGGCGACGCATCAAGAGTATGTTCACGCATCAACTGGCCACTTCAGGCGCTCCCATCACCCGCAACCATCGAGGCGAGTTCTCTCTGTGGCAACGGCGATTTTGGGAACACACCATTCGCGACGATGCGGACTTTGAACGCTGCGCCGACTACATCCATTTTAACCCGGTCAAGCATGGCCTCGTCGCGTCGCCGGCAGACTGGCCACATTCATCGCTCCATCGCTACGTCCGCAAAGGGGTGCTTCCGCCCGATTGGGGAGGATCTGGAGAGATTGTTGGCACCTTCGGTGAACGCGAAGACTGACCCGGATTGCGCTGCGCTCCATCCGGGCTACAAGAATTTCAATGGGCTGCTGTAGCCCGGATGGAGCGCAGCGCAATCCGGGGCCAGACCATCCGCGTTGCACGACTGCCCGCGTGGCTCGAATCCCGGATTACGCTTACGCTCCATCCGGGCTACAGCCCATCGCTACGACCGCAACCCCGGCGCTTCCTGCCCTGTGCGCGCGACATATTCGGTGTAGCCGCCGCCAAACTGGTGGATGCCCTCGGGCGTCAGCTCCAGCACGCGGTTCGACAACACGCTGAGAAAATGCCGGTCATGCGAGACGAACAGCATGGTGCCCTCGAAATCCGACAGCGCCGCGATCAGCATCTCCTTGGTGGCGAGATCGAGATGGTTGGTCGGCTCGTCCAGCACCAGAAAGTTCGGGGGATCGAACAGCATCTTCGCCATCACCAGGCGCGCCTTCTCGCCGCCCGAGAGCACGCGGCAGCGCTTCTCGACGTCGTCGCCGGAGAAGCCGAAGCAGCCGGCGAGCGCGCGCAAGGAGCCCTGCCCCGCGGTCGGAAACGCGTATTCGAGCGACTCGAACACCGTCTGCTCGCCGTCCAGCAAATCCATCGCGTGCTGGGCGAAATAGCCCATCTTGACGCTGCCGCCGACCGCCACGGTGCCCTCGTCCGGCTCGCTCGCTCCCGCGACGAGCTTGAGCAGTGTCGATTTGCCGGCGCCGTTGACGCCCATCACGCACCATCGCTCCCTGCGGCGGATCATGAAATCGAGCCCGTCATAGATCCGCTTGCTGCCGTAGCCCTTGAACACCTGCTTGAGCGCAACGACGTCCTCGCCCGAGCGCGGTGCCGGCGGGAAGTCGAATGCCACCGTCTGGCGGCGGCGCGGCGGCTCCACCCGCTCGATCTTGTCGAGCTTCTTCACCCGGCTCTGAACTTGAGCCGCATGAGAGGCGCGCGCCTTGAACCGTTCGATGAACTTGATCTCCTTGGCGAGCATCGCCTGCTGGCGTTCGAACTGCGCCTGCTGCTGCTTCTCGCTCAGCGCCCGCTGCTGCTCGTAGAACTCGTAATTGCCGGCATAGGTCGTGAGCGATCCGGAATCGATCTCCACCACTTTCGAGATCACGCGGTTGATGAACTCGCGATCGTGCGAGGTCATCAGCAGCGTGCCTTCGTAGTCGTGCAAGAACTTCTCCAGCCAGATCAGGCTTTCCAGATCGAGATGGTTGCTCGGCTCGTCGAGCAGCATGACGTCGGGACGCATCAAGAGGATGCGGGCAAGCGCCACGCGCATCTTCCAGCCGCCGGACAGCTTGCCGACGTCGCCGTCCATCATCTCCTGGCTGAAGCCGAGGCCGGAGAGCGCCTCGCGCGCGCGGCCGTCGAGCGCGTAGCCGTCGAGTTCCTCGAACGCGTGCTGCACCTCGCCGTAGCGCGCGATGATCTCGTCCATCTGGTCGGCCTTGTCAGGATCGGCCATCGCGGTCTCGAGCTCGCGCAGCTCGGCCGCGACCGCACTCACCGGTCCGGCCCCGTCCATGACCTCGGCCACGGCGCTGCGGCCGGCCATCTCGCCGACGTCCTGGTTGAAATAGCCGATCGTGATGCCGCGATCGGTCGAGACCTGCCCCTCGTCGGGCAGTTCCTCGCCGGCGATCATCCGGAATAGCGTGGTCTTTCCGGCGCCGTTCGGGCCGACGAGCCCGATCTTCTCGCCCTTGTTGAGGGCGGCGGACGCTTCGATGAACAGGATCTGGTGGCCGGCTTGCTTGCTGACGTTGTCGAGGCGGATCATGGGGTCTTTTTTGGGGGATTGTTGCGTTGCAGCGTCAATAGGCCATGCGGGCCGCCAGGGGAAGCCCGGCCGCGCCCGGATCAGCCCTGTCCGCCGCCAAATTCGCGCAATTCGACCCGCAGCTTAGGCTTTGTAGACCTCCACGGTCTGCATCATGCCCATCTCCTCATGGTTCATCATGTGGCAGTGGAGCATGTAGACACCGGTGAAATCGATGAAGCGCGAGCGGAACACGACCACGCCGCCCTTGCGCTCCACGATCACGGAATCCCGCCATTCCGGCACCGCCAGCGCCTTACCATTGGCCGAGATCACCTGGAACGGGTTGGTATGGATGTGGAACACGTGGTCGTCATGCTCATGCGTGTTGACGATGGTCCACTCCTCGACCGCGCCCAACTTGACCCGTTGATCGATGCGGCTGGGGTCAAACTTCTTGCCGTCGACGAAGAACGCGAATTCCTGCCAATGGCCGGCAGCGTCGGCCTCGGGCGCGGTCGCCGACAGCACCACCTTGCGGCGGTTGGTGATCTCGGAATCCTTGATGGTCGCGAGCGGCGCCGGCGGCAGGACGCGCGGCAGCTTCATCTCCATCGGCGCGCCTGACACCACGACCCGCGCCAGCGGTCCGACCGGCGACGGATGGCCCTGGTCGTAGGGCGCCGCGTTGAAGGCGTAGGTGCCGGGGCTGCCTGCCTTCACCAGAATGTCTGCGCGCTGGCCGGGCGCGATCAGGACCTGCTTGAGCGGCTGCATGGCGCCGAGCTGGATGCCGTCATAGGCGATCGCATGCAGATCGTGCTTCTCGAGATCGAGCAGCATGTCGTCCTGATAGGCGGCATTGAGGATGCGCCAGCGCTGCACCTCGCCGGGCCGCATATCGATCGTTGGCCGGCGCTGGCCATTGATGGCGAGAAAGCGCGTCGCGGTCTCGGGAAACAGCGTCTCGAAATTTTCGACCATGCCGCTGGAATCGTAGACCACCTGGGTCAGCACCATGAGCCGTTCGCGGGCTGTGGCGATCTCGGGGACGTCGGCGAAATCACCCTCGATGACGACGGCGCCGACCATGCCGGAAGACATCTGGATGTCGGCGCTGCCGTGGTGATGCGGGTGATACCAGTAGGTGCCCCTGGTGTGATCGGCCGGCAGGGTGATTTCGATGTTGTAGCTGCGGCCCGGAGCCATCGAGCGCATGACGTTGTCGGAAATTCCGCTCGGGCTGGTATGCGCGCCGTGGAAGTGGAAATTGGTGTTGTTGAACTGGTGCGGATGGCTGATGTCGGCCGGCAATCCATCGCGGTTCGGCGGCAAATCGTTGATCATCTTGATGCGCAGGGTTTCGCCGGGCTTCATGCGCAGGGTCGGGCCGGGGCTGCCGCCCTCATAGGATCTGACATAGAGCCTGACGCCGCCGATCTGGCGATAGGCATAGCCGACCCGCAACGTCGTGCTCAGCACGCCATTGACGGACCGCCGCACCTCCGGCTCGACCAGCGCTTGGTCCATGGCAGGAACGGGCGTTTCGGCGATCATCCCCATGCTCGGCGACATGTCCGCGCTGTGGGACGTGCCCGCATGGTCGTGCACGGCGTGCTGGGCGTTCGCCGCACCTGCGAACAGCGACAACGCGCCCGCCTTGAGACCGCGATCCAGCAATTGACGGCGCGACAATGTCGTCGTGCCCATCGCGCCGGTTGCTGAAGACGCACCGTTCGGATCCTGCTGCATTTGAATTGCGCCCCCTGTTGCCGGACCGTCTTCCGTTCGATTCGACTTTAAAGCAAGCACGAACCACAATTCGAAGCGCAAGCGCACCACATTCATTGGTTGTAAAGGTTCTCGCTCCTTCTATCGTCGCATAATGCATCGTGACGGATTCGCGCTGGCGCTCGCCTATGCCCTCCGGACATCGCATGCTGGCCGCATCCCGATGTTCTCGAAACTCTGTACAAGGATATGATCATGGGGCCTTCGCGACGTGAGTTCGTGAAGTGGTTGTCGGCGGGAGGCATCTCGGTCAGCCTGTCACATCTGGCATCAGCAGCGGGCGTTCCCTTCGCAACCCACGAGACGCTACCCGGACGCGGCAAGTTCAATCCCGCGACAAGGGGCGCCGGCCGTGTCGACGGCGTCGCCAAGGTCACCGGCGCAAAGCTTTACGCCTCCGACTTCCGCGCCAACGACCTGCCGGGATGGCCACAGACCACCTCGCACGCCATCCTGGTCCGCGCCAACGACGCCACGCATGTCTATACCGGGCTGGACCTCGCCCGCCTTGGAGGCGCGCTCAAGCCGTCGATGGTGGTGACTGCCGCCGATCTCGACCGGATCGGGACGCAGGTGCCGGAATTCTATGCGGGCGACCTGTTCTGTCCGATCGGCAAGACGCCGCTCTATCTGGGACAGCCGGTCGCGCTTTTGATCTTCGAAAAGTTCGACGCCTTCGACCGGGCGCGTCTCGCGCTGCGCGACGGCACGTTCGTCCAATTCGGCGAGGAGACCGGCCCTGTCGTCGTCCCCGATTACGGGGCCTTCCGCTTCACCCGCGTGGCAGGTCCCTCGCCTGACAAGCCGGATGTCTATTCGCCGCTCCAGGCCGGCTGGGTCTCGCCCAAGAAGGTGCAGAGCGCGGCGCTGCCGGTGTGGTCGCCGCTCGCCAAGGACATGCCGGCGGATTACGCCAAGGCGGCGAAATATGGCGAGCAGATTCGTGCCGAGCTTGCAGCGGATGACGCATCCATGCTGGTGCTCGACCGCGAGTTCGAGACGCAGTCGGTCGACCCGATGTTCCTGGAGCCGGAATGCGGGCTCGCCTGGTACGACGGCAAGGGCGGCAATCTCGAACTGCTGCTTGGCGTACAGTCGCCCTACGAGGCGGCGGAGTCGATCGCGCATCTCTTGGCCAAGGCCCGGGCGCCCTACAAGCCAACGCACATCAACGCGCAGTTCGCCCATGTCGGCGGCGGCTTTGGTGGCCGCGATCACACGCCTTTCATTCTCTATGTGGCGCTCGCGGCGATCTGCTTTCCCGGCAAGCCGGTGCGGCTGGCGCATGACCGCTACCAGCAGTTTCAGGCCGGCATCAAGCGCCATTCGATCAAGATGCGCTCGCGCATCGGCATCGATCGCGCGACCGGCAAGATCAAGGCGTTCGCCGCCGATCACGTGCTCGACGGCGGCGGGCTCGCCCATTTCTCGGCCAGCGTCGCTGTCGTCGCGGCCACCGGCGCGATCGGCATCTACGACGTTCCGAAGGTCGACGTCAGGACCGTCGCGGTGCACTCGCGCGGCGTGAGCGCAGGCTCGATGCGCGGCTATGGCATCCTGCAAGCCATGACGGCGCTGGAGGTCCTGATCGACGAAGCCGCGTCCGAGCTCAAGCGCGATCCGATCGAATTCCGGCGGCGCAATGCGCTGCCGCAGAACGGCCGGACCATGACGGGCAATCCCTACATCGTCTCGGTGCGGACGCCCGAAATCCTCGACAAGCTCGAGAAGCACCCGATCTGGCAGCAGCGGGCGCAGTTCAAGCAGACCTCGTCGGATCGGCTGGTCGGCACCGGCGTTGCCTGCGTGACGAAAGACTATGGCTCCGGCGCGGACGGCTCGCTCGGCCGTGTCGAGCTTGCCCCCGACGGCAGGATCGTGATCTTTTGCGATCATGTCGAGATGGGCAACGGCATCGGGACGGCGCTGGCCAACCGCGTCGCCGGCCATCTTGGCGCCATCGCCGACGAGGTCTCGGTCGCCCGCGTCGACAGCTATGACGTGCTCGGGCTGGTCACGTCGGGCGATCCCTCCACAATGGACCAGAAGACCCAGGATGCCGCGGAGAAAAATCCGCGCTGGGTGCCCGCGATCAGCTCGCCGACAAGCTCCTCGATCGGCGCGCATGTCGGCACCCATTCCGCCGCGGAAGCCGCTCGCGTCATTTTCCGCTTCGGACTGTGGCCCGCGGCGCTTGAGCTGTGGCGCATCGTAAAGACCGATCCGCGCGCGGGACAATGGGCCGCCGCAAGCTGGCAGAACGGCCAGCTCACCATGCCCGGCCTCGAACCGCTCGGCCTTCCTGCGCTCGCGGCAACGGCTCATTCGCGCGGCTTCGTCACCGGTGCGGTTGCGCACAGCTTCTCGCGCTGGGCGTGGTCGCGGGCACGCTTCCCGCTGTCCGGCGAGCAATACCGCGCCGACATCGACGCGCTGGCGATCCGCAAAGGCAACGGCAAGTTCGAGCGGATCAACCGCACCAGCGTCAAGTTTCCGCCGACCGACAACAACCGGATCGGCACCGCCTACACCTCGATGTGCGGCACGGTCGTCCGCGTCGAGATCGAGCGCGCAACCGGCGCGCTTCGCATCGCCAAGGCCTATAGCGTTTTCGAATGCGGCACCGCGCTGGTGCCCGAGGTGGTGATGGGCCAGGCCCAGGGCGGCTTCGCCATGGGCGTCGGCTACGCGTTGCTCGAAACCCTGCCCCCGTTCGAGGGCGGGCCGGGCAACGGCGAATGGAATCTCGGGCGCTATCTGGTCGCACGCGGCTCCGACCTGCCGCTCCGCGATCTCGAGATCGAGATGCTGAAGCCGCTAGTACCAGACGAAGCACCGAAGGGCATGGCGGAGGTCGTGATGATCCCGATCGTGCCGGCGCTGATCAACGCCATCCACGACGCCACCGGCCATCGCTTCCGCGCGCTGCCGGTCACCGCAAGCCTATTGAAGGGAGTGCTCGCGTGACGACCCTCAGCCTCACCATCAACGGCCAGAAGCACGGTCCGATGGACGTCCGCGACGATCTCTCGATGAATGATTTTCTGCGCGAGATGCTGGGCATGACGGGCACCAAGTTCGGCTGCGGCGCCGCACAGTGCCTGAGCTGCGCCGTCATCGTCGATGCGCCCGACGGCACCAGCACCACCAGCCCGACCTGCGTCGCGCCCGCCGTGAATTTCGACGGCAAGTCGATCCGCACCGTCGAGGGGCACGCGAAGGACGGCGAGCTCTCGACCCTGCAAAAGGCCTTCATCGCGCATTTCGCCTTCCAGTGCGGCTATTGCACCGCCGGCTTCCTCAATGAGGGCCAGGTCTTGCTGGAGCGCCTGTCGCGGGCACCGGTCGCGCGCGAGGCGCTGGAGCAGACCATCGCGGACGCGCTCGACGGTCATCTCTGTCGTTGCACCGGCTACATCAAATATCACGAGGCGGTGCGCGACGTGATCCTCGCCGACTCGAAGCGCTATCTGATGGCCACCAAGTGACGCGCACCATGATCTCCGACGTGCGGTTCAAGATGATTGCCGTGGTCGCCGCCCTCGCCGGCAGTCTCGGTGCGGGCTACGCGGGCTCGGAGACGGCAAGCCACGCCCTCGCCTCACCCGAGAGCTTTGCTTCGATCGGCGACACAGAGAAGCGTTCGGCCGCAATCTTCACCGAGCTCGGCAAGGTGCTGACGGATCCGCGCTGCACCAATTGCCATCCGGCCGGCGACAGGCCGCATCAGGGCGACAATGCCCGCCTGCATCAGCCGCCGGTCACGCGCGGGGTTGACGGCCACGGCCTCGAGGCGATGCGCTGCAACAGCTGCCACCAGAAGGCCAATTTCGAGCCCGGCCGCATGCCCGGCCATCCCGAATGGCATCTGGCCCCGCGCGAGATGGCCTGGGAGGGCAAGA
The DNA here is from genome assembly GCF_055807615.1 of Bradyrhizobium sp. MV1.5. Classification (NCBI taxonomy): domain Bacteria; kingdom Pseudomonadati; phylum Pseudomonadota; class Alphaproteobacteria; order Hyphomicrobiales; family Nitrobacteraceae; genus Bradyrhizobium; species Bradyrhizobium sp. MV1.5. Next base: position 50,616 of record NZ_JBVVPL010000002.1, read on the forward strand.
CCGTCGGCGAGATTTGCGAACAGATGAGGGATCCCGCGCGCAATGGCGGGCGCAAGGTGGAAGACCTGATCGACCATATCGGCAAGGACACCCTCGTCGGCTGGGCCTGGAAGCCCGGCTTCGGCCGCTCGCCCGTGCCGGGCACGCAAGAGCAGGCCGGCGCGCTGGTGGAGGCCTGGGTGAAGACGGGAGCGGCGTGTCCGGCGCCGTGACGACGTCGAGGCGTCCGTCCCGCGGCGGAGTCCAATCGAACTTGTGCGCCGAGCGCCATCACTTCGATAGCGCTGCTTGATCGTTTTCGACGGCACCGCCGCCTCCCGAGGAGTTCACGACGCATACGGCTCGTGTGGCTAGGCGAATCGTGCCGAGACGGTCCCGAGCCCGGCGATGTTGGCCTCGAATGCGTCGCCCGGATTCACGGACACCATCGGCCCCAGCGCTCCGGAGAGAACGACGTCGCCGGCGCGCAGCGGTCGCTTGCGACGGGCCAGTTCGCCGGCGAGCCAGGCCATCGCGTTAAGCGGATTGCCGAGGCAGGCGGCGCCCGTCCCCTTCGAGACCACCTCGTCCTTCCTCGTCATCTGCATCTGGAGCGAGCGGAGATCCAAGCCATCCAGCCGCCGGACGGGTCCTCCCAGAACGAAGAGCCCGGACGAAGCGTTGTCGGCAACGGTATCGACGATCCCGATATCCCAATTGGTGATACGGCTGCCGACGATCTCGAGGGCGGGCATCGCATAGGCCACTGCCCGCACGACGTCGGCCACGGTCGGCGTTTCGACCTCGATATCGCGGTCGAGAAGGAAGGCTACTTCCGCCTCGATCTTCGGCTGCAGGACGCGCCCCGCGGCGACAGGCTCGTCTTCTCCCACGATCATGTCGGCGAAGAGGACGCCGAAGTCCGGGCGATCGACGCCGAGCTGCTTCTGGACCGCACGGGAGGTCAATCCGATCTTGCTTCCGACGACGCGCCGCCCCTCGTTTTCCCAGTGCGCAGTGTTCTCCTGCTGGATCGCATAGGCCGCATCGACATCGAGCTCTGCAAGTTGCGTCCGGATAGGCGCGATCGGGTTGCCGGCGTAAGCTGCGCGGATGCGGGCAGCAAGTTCGCCGTGCCTGGTTTGCTGGTTCATCTAAAAGATCCTTACTTGCCGGTCCGGAGGAATTCGATGTGGAGGCGATTGAACTGCTCCGCGTCCTCGAACTGAGGCCAGTGGCCGCAGCGGTTCATGACGACGAATTTCGAGCCCGGAATCATGTCCGCGATCTGCTTGCCTTCCTCGGGCGTGGCGGTCGGATCATGCGAGGTCCACACGACCATGGTCGGAGCCTTGATCGACCGGTACTGGTCGGCGGTGATCATGTTGGGCCGACGAATTTCCATGTTCTGCAGACACATGATCCGCTTCATCGTGTCGGCGAATCCCGGCTGCGCGTAGATCGCACGACGGGTCTCGATCAGGTCGTCCGAGACCATGCTCTTGTCGCACATAAGGAATTCGAGGCGCGTCTTGATCCGCTCCCATGAGGGATCGGAAGCAGCCTCGTTCGACAGCTTCTTCAGTCGTTCCATCACCTGCGGGTGCGCGGTCCAACCGCCGGCGGTGTTGAGGACCAGTTTCTCCACCACGGCGGGACGATGTACGGCGAGATAGGTCGCGACCCATCCACCCAGCGATTCACCGCTGATCATCGCCTTGTCCCTATCGAGGGTCTTGAGGACGGCGAGCACGTGGCCGGCGTAGTCCTTGACCTGGTAGTCGATCGCGGGCTTGTCGGTCCAACCGTGTCCCAGCATGTCAATGGCAACGAACCAGAAGCTATCGGCATGAGGGCCGAAATTCCTCGAATATGCCTCTGCATGGCCCCCGACGCCGTGCAGCGCCAGGACGAGCGGCTTGGACGGGTCGCCCGACTCGATGCAGCGGGTCCGGGTTCCGCCGGCGTCGATGTAGTGCTGCTTGAAGGACACGCCCCGCAGGTCGGCCCAGACGCTGGAGAAGTTCGCTGGTCTTGTATCGCTCATGACTCGATCTCGTTGGTTTGTGTGTCAGGCGAAGAGCGGGGTGCCGCTGGGCTTTGATGGCGGCTGCGGCTTCTCGCGCGGTATCGCCGAAAGGTCCGAAACATCGAGGACTCTCCGTATCGCAGCGCTCAGCCGGTCCACGGCTTCTCCGGGGTCCGAAGTCCCCTCCATGTCGCGCCAGGCGACCACACCATCGGGGCGAACAAGAAGAACTCCAGCTTCCTCGATCTCGCGAATGCGCTGCCACTCGCAATAGAGGTCCTGCGCTTCGGGCGAGCCCGTCACGACGACCCGGAGAAACGGGAGGTCAAGGCGCAGTGCCGCTTCCTTCCATGCGACGCCGGCGAGGCCCGTCACGACGGTAAAGAGGCCCTTACCCGTCACGTCGAGGGTCGACACCCGCAAGCCGTCGCGATCGACGAGCCACGCATGCGGGATCTTGGCACCCGGGCGCGACGTCGGCTGATTGTAGAGGCCGCGATCTCGCCGCCATTGCTCGGGCTCGCCGCCGACGTCGGGAATCACGGCCGAGGATTGGTACCGCTGGTTCATCTCGGTACCCTGGGCATTGAATTCCGTCTGCTTGAGATCAAGCGCGGCCTGCGCCGCCTTCCGGGCCGCGACGCCATCCGGACCCGGATCGCGAAAACGCGCGATGCCGGCGGCGACCGGATTCTCGGCGCCCGGCACGCGGAAGCATGCGTTCAGCGGGGCATAGTCGAGCCGGGACTGGTTGGCGCGCAGTACGATCTGCTTTCCAACCGGCGCCCGCTCCTGCGAGTAGCTTTCCAGAAGCTTCGGACCGGCCCAACCCTTCACGGCGTACGCAAGCTTCCAACCGAGGTTGTGACTGTCCTGTACGCATGTGTTGTTGCCGAGCCCGCTCGACGGCGGATGCCGGTGGACCGCGTCGCCGCCGCAGAGCACCCTACCCTTCGAATACTGGGTCACGTAGGCCTGGTTGACGTACCAGATCGAGGTTCTCACGATGTCGATGTCGACCGAAGGGTCGCCGATCAGCACCTTGATCTTCGGAATGATCGCTTCCGGCGCGAGGTCCGGCTCGCCCTTGCTGATATCGAAGCCCCAACCGGCGATCCACTGCGTCCACGGATGCACCGCCCGCAGCAGCCCCATGCCAATCTCCCCGAAGCTCGCGTCCGGAGTGACGATCCAGTTCAGGATGCTCGGCCGATGTTTGCTGTACCTGGACAGATCTGCGTTGAAGATGGTGTAGACGGTGCCGGCGCGCGCCATCTGGCCTTCGATCGGAAGCCCGAGATGGTCGACCACCATGGATCGAGCGCCGTCGGCGCCGACCATGTAGCGTGCGCGAATGGTGTACTCACGCCCATCCAGGCGATCTCGCAGCGTCGCCGTTACGCCGTCCGCATCCTGCTCATGACGGACATACTCGGTGTTGAATGCGAAGGTCGCACCCTTCTCGGCCGCCTTCTGGAACAGGATGGGCTCGAGCAGCGGTTGGATGATATCGACCATTCCGCACGGACTGGCACGCAGGTAATCGCCGCGGCGATCGTCGCCAGTTCCCCACGTCCGCATCCGGATCAACTCGGAGCCGGCCAGGCTAGTCGTGAAGGTCGTGTCGCCCATCAGTTCCCAGGGGCTCGCGTACCGCGCCACGTCGTCCGCAATCCCGAGATCGCGGAAGACCTCGTTGGCCCGCTGGTTCGTGATGTGGGCTCGCGGACTGTCGGCCATCCAGTTGCCGCGTGACACGATGTGACTGCGAACGCCGCAATTCGCGAGCGCCAGAGCGGTCGTCGAGCCCGTTGGCCCGGCGCCGATGATGAGCACGTCTGTTTCGTATGCCATTTGCCTGCTCCGCGATGCTTCCGCATTCGCGCGGTGTTTTCGTGATCAGTGAGCGCCGTCAGCCTGTTTGGCCGCCATCATCGCCATGCCGGCAATCCAGCCCGGAATGGCCTCGTAGAATTCCTGCTCCATCTTGAAGCGGCCGCCGGTCGAGAAGGCGCCGAAGGCGGCGACCCATGCGAGCACCTCGTTGGCACCGCGTCCCGCAACTTCGCGGACCTTGTCGGTGTCGAGCGCGTCGGCACGCCAGATCTGGCCGCTGCGCAGGATCTCCATGAACTGCGCATCCCAATCCGGATTGAGCGGCTGGCACGGCCCCTCTCCCGCTTCTGCGAGAACGCCCGCCTCGAGCACCCGCTTCTCGCGGGCTTCCTTGGCTTCCGCGGTCGGATTTCGCCCATTGATCAGCCGCTCCCGGATCTCCGGCGGCGCGTCCTTGATCGATGGCAGCGGCGGATCGTGCGAGAGGCCCCCCGACGCGGCAAACAAGACTCGCTTGCCGGAACGCGCAGCGAACCGCCCTACCGATTCACCGATTTGCCGGGCACGGCGGTAGGTCGGAACGGGCGGCGCAGCGGCGTTGACGAAGATCGGCAGGATCGGGATCGACTTGAAGTCACCGAGCATCGCCTCCCACAACTGGACGAAGCCGTGATCGACCGGCATGCGATACGAAACCGCCACGTCGAAATCCTCGGCTCGCACATGGTCGATGAGCTCGAGCGCCGTCTTCTCCGGAACATCCAGCGGTCCCGTCCCGCCTCCCCAGTCGCCCAGGGAGACTGCGCCGGCACCGACACAGAACGAGGGCATCAGGTCGTAGAAGAAGCCGTTGAAGTGATCGGGAGCGAACTGGATGATGTAGTCGGGTGCGAACTCCTTCACGAAGGTCCCGAGCCGTCCAAACGCGGTTCGGACGCGTTGCTCGGTTTCGTTGCTGGCCGGTCCCTTGTACATCAGAGGCGTGTGAGAAGCGCAGACGATGGCGACTGACATGTTCGGATTCCTTGCGCCGAGTTGGATGGTCGATCGATGGCTGGCGGCTACTTCTTCACCAGCGGGCACGGACTTTCGGATAGCGGGCGGTTGACGGACTCCCCGGGCAGCGTCTGAATGACGTTGTAGAGATCCCAGGCACCCTTGTTTTCACCGGGCTTCTTGACCCGGAGCAGGTACATGTCGTGGATCATCTTGCGGTCGGCACGGATGTAGCCGTCGGCCGCGAAGAAGTCGTGCACGTGTTCCTTCTCCATCTGCTTCATGACCGTCGGGGCGTCGTCGGTACCCGTGGCCTTGACGGCCTTCAGGTAGTGCGCGACCGAGGAGTAGACGCCCGCGTGGAATCCGGTCGGCATGATCTTGGCTTTGGCGAAGAAGCGTTCGGCCCAGGCACGCGTTTCGGGCGTCCGGTCCCAGTAGAACGGCGACACTTCGTAGGCATCGTGCGCGATCTTCTGACCTACCGCGTAGACGTCCGTCAGCACCGATTGAAGCGGAACGATCTTGGCCGTTGAGCTCAGACCGAATTCGTCCGCCTGCTTCAGCGCGGTCACCGTATCGCCGCTCGACGCCGCGATCGCGATCACGTTGGCGCCGGCATTGGACGCGGTGAGCAGGAACGAAGCGAAGTCGGACGTGTTCGGCGGGAACACCGAGTTGCCGACCACCTGCCCGCCATTGAGCTTGACTTGCTCAGACGTATCGCGCGTCAGAGCATTGCCGTACGCCTGATCGACTGTGAGGAAGTACCATTTCGTTCCACCGGCCTCGACCACGGACTTGGCGGCGCCTTTCGCGAGATTGTAGGTGTCAACCGTCCACTGGACCGTTAGCGGCGAGCAGGCCTTGCCGTTGAAGTCCGAGGAGGTCGAACCGGACAACAGCATGATTTTGCTCTTCTGCGCCGCCATGTTCTGCACGGCGAAGCCGATCGGGGATCCCTGCATGTCGGCGATCGCGTCCACGCCTTCGACGTCGAACCAGCGTCCGGCGATCTGCGATCCGACGTCCGGCTTGCCCTGGTGGTCGGCCGAGATCACCTCGACGTTGAGGCCGGCGCCGAAGTCCTCGGCGGCCATTTCAGCCGCGATCACCGAACCCTTGCCGTTCGCCATGGCCGTGGGGCCGGCGATGTCAGTCAGGACACCGACCTTGACCTTGCCTCCGCTGAGATTCGGGGGGCCGCCGGCGGTCTGCGCCGCGACCGGCGCCGCGAGAGCCAAGCACACGGCCGCAGACAAATAAAAGCTTGAATGAACCATCGTTTCCTCCCGTCGCCGCCCTTTTGGGCGTGCCGGGATGGATTGCCGCCGATTGAACTAGGATTCCATCTGAGTCTATGAAATGTTCGCACTGCGAACACGTCTGGAGGGATCATGCACCGCAGCGTAAGGGCACTTTCCCGTGGCTTGGCGCTGATCAACGAGCTCAATGCAAGCGGCCCATCCAACGTCGTACAACTCGCAAAGCGGACAGGACTCAACCGTACCACCTGCTATCGTCTGCTCGATACGCTGCGCGAAGATGGCTACGTGATCTTTGACGAGACGAATGCCTTGTTCGGCTTGACGTCCCAAGTACGCACCTTGAGCGAAGGCGTGTCTTCACGGGATCTATCGAGCCAGGCGGCACTGCCCGCGATGTTCGGCCTACTGGATGGCGTCTCCTGGCCAAGCGACTTCGGAGTGTTCGAACTCGGGTCGGTACTTATTCGGGAAAGCACACATCCCTTCAGTCCGTTCTCCGTTCATCGGTCCATGGTCGGACGGAGGAGATCCTTGGTGCGCAGCGCGCTTGGGAAAGCCATCTTGGCTGCCTCCGCGCCTGCTCTGCGACGAGAAATGCTGGACCTCACCGCATCACTCGTCGAGGAGGACGCGGCTTTGGCGAAGGACCGTCGCTTCATCGAGGACATTCTCTCACAGACGAAAAAGGACGGTTACGCCTCGTCCGTCGGTGGATCGGAGGCGGGCATCAGCGCGATCGCGCTGGCCATTCCGGGGGGCGGCCCCGTCCTCGGCAGCCTGAATCTGATTTTCTTCTCGTCGTCGATGACGCCGGAGGTGGCCGCCAAAAAGTATCTGCCCAACATGCGGGCGGCGGTGAAGGAAATCGAGCGGCGGTGGTCCGCGGCAAACAAGGCGCGCGGAAGAGTCTCTTGACGCGGCCCCCAACGTGTTGCGCGCGAATGAAAAGGTGAGCCCTTGTCCCAAACGCCACTTCGAGGAGTGGCGAAGGATCTGCGGCCCGCGAGCGTCAAAACCACAGGAACCAATGTTCATGGCCGTGTTTCGCGCGTGAAAAGCAGATACTTGCAAGCTTATGTGTACCCGCACCTTCACGCCCGCCGCATCAGCTTGAGCGAGGCCGCCAGCCGCAGGCTGCGCTTGCCAGCGAGCGCAATGCCTTCGAGCTCGCCGCTGTCTTCTGTGCAAGTCCCGGAGAAGCCGATCCCGACCTCATAGCCGCCGAACACGGGGTTCTCGCCTTTCGCCGGCGTGTGCTCCTGGTTGAGCATCTCGCCCTTCCAGCGGCCGTCGGCTGAGGAATAGGAGCCGAGGTAGTAGAAGAAAGCATCGCCGCCGAGGATGCGGCCGTCCATCAGCAGCATGACGCCGGAGAGTCCGGCATCGACGCCGTCGAGCGCGCGCAGATGAATTGCATAGAGCCCGTTCACGACCCCGCCCGGCCCGATCGTCCCCTGCGGCGGCAACCCCTCGTCATCGAGCCGCGTGAGATTGGCCCAGAAACCGGCGCCCGGCATCGTGTCCGCGCTGCCCGCGAGGCGGATCTGGTTGCCGACGAGCCGCCCGCGCGCGCCGATCGAGGCGACGTCAGCCCCCATCAGCGGCTTGTAGTTGGGATCGTCGTTGTGCCGTTCGGTGATGACTTCGGCGATGATCTCGCCGTCGCGCTCGACATAGCTTCCGAGATGCGCGAAGGCCGAATTGCCGCCCAGCAGCTTGCCGTCATGCATGCACATGATGCTGCGGCCGAAGGCATCGTTGACGCCGTATTCAACCTTGTAGAGCCCGTCCAGCAACGCAATTGACCCGGAATATCAGAAGGAAAGCACGTGCTACCTAGCACCGCCATCGCATCAAGGCCATCGGGCTTTTTCGCGCAGGGCCATTCGCGAAGCCAAACCTGCCATGACGCCATCATGCGCCTGTTTTGCCCGACGGCGCAAGCGATTTCGGCAATTCCGGAGAGATGAAGATTTGGACGCCATTTGCAGTGCTGTGATTTCAAACACTTGGCTACTGTGCATGGGGTTGTTTTTGAGCTTTTTGTTTTGGCCGGGTCGCGAACGGCCTTCCTCACGCGCTAGTGACGCTTGAAATACTGCACCTCGCGCTCATGCTTCTCGGCCGCCGCGCGGCTCCTGAACGTGCCGAGGTTGCGGCGCTTGCCGGTCTTGGGATTCACCTTGCGCGAATAGAGCCGATATTCGCCGGATGCGAGCTTGCGGATCATGGTTGCGCCTCCTGTCAGGTTTCGCACTCAACCCGCTCCGCGCAAGGTCCGTTCCCTCAAGGCCTTGTGGTTGGCGCGAACTGCTGATTGGCGAACGGTTTCTGGTCCAAGGGAACCTTCATGACGACGAAGCTGCGCTTCAGCGACCGGTGGCACGCGTTGCAGCCTTCGGTCAGCTCGCCCAGCCCTTTTGCGAATTTGGGGCTGTCCTTCGCATCGATGGCGTCGGACATCGATTGCAGCGACGGCTCCAGCGTCGTGACATTGCCGACGGGAATGCCGGAGTAGAATACGGCGGCTTCGATCAGGCTCGCCTTGAGCTGGCGCAGCTCGTAGGCGGCGAGCTCCCAGTTCTGCGCCTTGCCGGCCATCCAGAGCTTCTGGTGGCGCGTCTGCGCGGCGCCCATGATGTCACCGAGACGGGGCACGTACTGGTCCGCGGACGGCGATTTGAGATCCTGCGCCGCCACGGCACTCGCCGCTCCCAAGCCGGCCAACGCCAGCATCCAGCCTCGAACTCTCATCGCAAATCTCCATGCCTTTGGAGACGGAGTGTAGGCCGGCACGGGTCTCGGCGGCCTTGCGCTCGATCAAGGCCCACGTCGAACCCGCTGTGGAATGCCTGCGGCCGCGCAGCATGCGGATTCCCTGGAGACGACCTATCGCGACGCCCGCAAGAACTTCGCCTACTACGTAGCGGTTTTCCGAAAAGGTCATGCTCACAAATAAATCTAAAGCGCGTTCATCGCGCTTTAGAAGCACAGCGTGGTGACCAGCTTGCCCTGCTTGTCCTTGATCGCATAGGGACAGCGCAGCCGCTCCAGCGCCTGCTTGGCATCCGCATCGCCGAGCGCTGCGGCGCGCTCGTAATAGGATTTCGCGGCGTCCTTGTCCTTTGGCCCGCCGCGGCCTTCCTGCGCGAAGGCGCCCATCCGCTCCAGCGCGCCGGGATGGTTTTGCGCCGCCGCCTTCTCGAACAGCGCGCGCGCCGCGGCGTCGTCCTTCGAACCGCCCGTGCCTTCGGAAAGCATCACGCCGAGCTGGTATTGCGCCTCCGCATTGGTCTCGGCGGCCTTGCCGAGCAAAGCGCGCGCCTGTGCGGGATCGGCCGGCGCGGCACCGCCGCTGTCGCCGAGCGCGGCGAGATTGCTGATGCCGCGGGGATTGCCGGCCTGCGCCGCCTTCTCGAACAATTTGCGCGCCTGCGCTTCATCCCTGGCGACGCCGGAGCCGGTGCCGTAGGCTACACCGAGCTCGACCATTGCCGCACTCGATCCCTTGTCGGCGGCCTTGCGCCAGGCAGCCATCGCTTCCGCCGTCTGCCGATTGGCCGCATAGGCGCGGCCGAGCGCGAACATCGCGCGCCGCGACGACGGCGCGGCCTGCTTGCAGAACTTGATGGCGGTCGCAACGTCGGAGGCCGCAATCTCCGTCACGCCCCTCATATCGGCCGGCTTGTCGGGATCGCTGGGATCGGCGGCGACCCGATCGCACAGGACGAGATCGGCCGATTGCGCATGCGCCGACAACGGCACCGCAAGCGTGAGAAGGATGGCAACGAGGAAAGTCCGCATGGACGCCAAGTTGCGTCGTCGCTCCGGAAAATTCAAGGCTCGAGTCCCGATTGGCGCAGCACGGGGACGACCTCGGGTGATGCCAGATAGCGCAGCAGCCGGTCGGCGGCGTCGGCGTGCTCGGCGTTTGCCATCCGGCCGGCGGCGAACACGGAAGGCGTTTGCAGATCGTGCGGGATCGGGCCGACCACCTCGATGCCTTCGACCTGCTTCAGTTCGCTGATCTGCTGCACGGCGAGGTCAGCCTCGCCGCTCACGAGCCGCTCTGCGGTAAAGCCCTGCTCGACGATGGTGGCTTTGGCGTTGATCTCTGCCGCGATCCCCAGCCGCGCGATCAACCGGGCGAAATAGACCCCGCTCGCGCCCAGCCGCGAATAGGCCACGGACCGCACCGCCAGCAGCGTGTTGCGTAGCGCGGATGCGGTGGCGATGTCGGGATGTGCTTGCCCTGCCCGCACCGCGATACCGACGAAGGAGCGCGCCAGATCGGCTGCGTTCGCTGCGACGACACGGCCCTCGCCGATCATCTCATCGAGCCCTTCGCGGGTGAGGATCACGAGATCGGCGGCCTCGCCGTCGCGCAACCGTTTGAGCAACGCCAGGGTCGGCGCGAAATCGGCATCGATGTGGACGCCGCTGGCGGTCTCGTACGCGGAGGACAGGCTGCGCATCGCGCCCATCAGGCCGAGCGTCGAAAGCATGCGAATTGTTTGCATCAGCGATTCCCGTGGCGATCAGGCGCGGTGCATCAGCTTGAGGGCGGCGGTTAGGCGCAGGCTACGCTTGCCGGCGAGCGCCGTTGCCTCCAGCACCGCCTGCTCGGCGTCATAAGTGCCGGAGAAGCCAATGCCGACCTCGTGGCCGCCGAAGATCGGATCGTCCTTGGCCGGCGTGTGCTCCTGGTTGAGGATCTGGCCCTTCCAGCGCCCGTTGGCGGCGGTGTAGCTGCCGAGATAATAGAACGATGCATCGCCGCCGAGGATGCGGCCCTTGTTGAGCAGCATCACGCCGGTGAGACTGCCGTCGACGCCATCGAGCATGCGCAGATGCACGGAGTAGAGCCCGTCAGCGATGCCGGCCTCGCCGACGCCGCCGGCGATCGGCATCTCGTCTTCGGTGATCGGCGTCATCAACGACTGAAAGGGTACGCCGGGCAGCTCCTTGAGCTCGCCCTTGAAGCGATAGAGATCGCCGTCGGCCCAGCCCTTGGCGAGCAGGGTCGCATCGTCCGTGCCCGCCATGGCGCGATAGGTCGGATCGGGGTTGTGGCGGACCGTGTGGATCACGATATCGACGCCGCCTTCGGTCTTGGCGTAGGTGCCAATATGGGCGAAGGCCGAATTGCCGCCGAGCATCTTGCCGTTGCCGGCATGCATCACGCTTCGGCCGACGGCGTCGCCGAGCTGAAATCTCACCTTGTAGAAGCCTTCAAACACCAGCCGTCCCCGGCCCTGCGCGCACCCAGGCGCACTCTATCTCGCTTTCGGCGGCGATGGACAAGTTTCCCGCCATGATGTCCGAGGAGTCTCCGCAACGTTGTCACCAGAATGAAAAATCCGCCGAAGCCTTTCGGCTTCGGCGGATCGAAGTCCAACCCGGGCCAGCCCCCCAGCCCGGGCCGGGAGGATCTTAGGCGGCGGCCTTCTTGTCGGCCGGCACGGAGGCGATCGTCTTCAGGATCTGCGAAGCGATCTGGTATGGGTCGCCCTGCGAGTTCGGACGACGGTCTTCCAGATAGCCCTTGTAACCGTTGTTGACGAAGGAGTGCGGCACGCGGATCGAAGCACCGCGATCGGCAATGCCGTAGCTGAACTTGTTCCAGGGCGCGGTCTCGTGCTTGCCGGTCAGACGCTTGTCGTTGTCCGGGCCGTAGACGGCGATGTGGTCCATCAGGTTCTTGTCGAAGGCCGCCATCAGCGCCTCGAAGTACTCCTTGCCGCCGACCGTACGCATGTACTCGGTCGAGAAGTTGGCGTGCATGCCGGAGCCGTTCCAGTCGGTGTCGCCGAGCGGCTTGCAGTGGAACTCGATGTCGATGCCGTACTTCTCGGTCAGGCGGAGCATCAGGTAGCGGGCCATCCACATTTCGTCAGCGGCCTTCTTGGAGCCTTTGCCGAAGATCTGGAATTCCCACTGGCCCTTCGCGACTTCCGCGTTAATGCCTTCATGGTTGATGCCGGCGGCCAGGCAGAGGTCGAGATGCTCTTCGACGATCTTGCGGGCGACGTCGCCGACGTTCGAGAAGCCGACGCCGGTGTAGTACGGACCCTGGGGCGCCGGATAGCCGGAGGCCGGGAAGCCGAGCGGACGGCCGTCCTTGTAGAAGAAGTATTCCTGCTCGAAGCCGAACCAGGCGCCGGCATCGTCGAGGATGGTGGCGCGCTTGTTGGTCGAGTGCGGGGTCTTGCCGTCGGGCATCATGACTTCGCACATCACGAGCACGCCGTTGGTGCGGGCGCCATCCGGGAACACCGCGACCGGCTTCAGCACGCAATCGGAGCTGTGGCCTTCAGCCTGCTGGGTGGAGGAGCCATCGAAGCCCCAGAGCGGAAGCTGCTCGAGCGTCGGGAACGACGCGAATTCCTTGATCTGAGTTTTGCCGCGCAAGTTCGGAGTCGGCGTATATCCGTCGAGCCAGATGTACTCGAGCTTATACTTGGTCATTGAGCCTCTCTGTAGATGATGCGAAAGGTGGGGGCCGCAGGCCCCCGCACGATTGTTTACCCGGCCAACATCGGCCGACCCTTTCCAAGCATTTAACGTGCCAAAAGGCCGCAGCGCGGGAGGTTTTCCACCGCGGCCGGCCTCCTGTCCCGTCCGGCGGATCGTCGACTGCGCCGTGCGTCATAGCGGCGCACCTTTGCGTGAAGCTGCACCGCAAAAATTCCGCGGAAAACGCCCGATTCTGGAGCAGGCAGGCCCGGGCCTGAGGTTGCCGACTAAACGCGCATCAACGTCCGGCAATATTCGCCAAGTCTGTGCCCCGTCGACCGCAACCTTCGCAATGGCCCACGCGTTAGCCACCCGACCGCTGCCTTGGAGGAAGCAGAATGCACCCTGCCTACAAAATAGGCCAATGCTGATTTCCTTTTCGGCACTTTGCATTTGGGAATGCACGGCCGATATGGGGATTCCAGTAACCACAAGCCAACGAGTCGGGCGCACCATGGAGGCCAGCGCTGCGATCTCGGGAGATACCGCAATGATGAACAATGGACTGAGTCACGGATCTGCACAGATCTACCAATTCCCTGTCGGGGGCCGCTCCGCTCTCGGGGGGCGCCGCAACGGTGAGACCCGCCTTCCCGCCAACCATGCCTCGCTCCCCGTGAACGAGACGATTTGCAGCGGCAGCTGGTACCATCAGGAAGCAGTCGATGAAGCCAAGCCGAAATGGGATCGCTGATGCCTGCGTTCGGTTCAATACCGCCGCGCCCTCTCAAGCGTCCGGCGTCAGTTTGAAAAAGGGTCGAAACAACGAAGTTTCGGCCCTTTTTGATTTTTGTGGAAATGCCGCCGTTCAGATCCCCGCGCAGGCCGTGACCGGCCGCTTCAGATGCTTGACCGTGGTGCTGCCGGTCTTGCCGATCACAAGCGTGATGCCCGCCCCCGAATAGCGGGCGCCGGAGACCGTCAGCCGCTTCGCAAGCGTGACAGGCTCCCCGTCGATCTGGAGGAAGGCGCGCTTGTCGGCGTCGTAAAACCCAACGATGAACTGCGTACCATCGGCGCAGTGGTAGGTCCGGAACGTCTGCGCATCGGCCTGCCGCGCTCCGATCACTCCGCCCGCCAGCATGGCGACCGTCAAAAGAATGGCCTTGTGCCGGCCCATGATCGCCCCCTGTAATAGATTCAAGGACGCCCGTTGTGCGTCCAATGGAACCATAACCCAAACTGATCTCATGCAAGACAAGTCCCTGCAAGACTCCTCCGGACAAGACTCCTCGGTACAGGGCTCCCCTGCCCGCCATCTCGCCCTGCAGGGCGCCAGCAATTTTCGCGACCTCGGCGGCTATCCGACCGCAGATGGCCGGACCACGCGCTGGCGGCACATCTTCCGCTCCAACCATCTCGGCCAGCTCACTGCTGCCGATGTCGAGATCGTCCGCGCGCTGGGTGTGCGCAGCGCCTTCGATTTTCGCGGCGTCGAGGAGCGCGCGGCGGGCGTCTGCGTGATCAACGAGATCGCCGTGCATTCGCTGCCGATCGAGCCGACGGTCGTGGCTGCGCTGCGCGCCGAGCTCGCCAGAGGCAGGCTGACCGGGCCGGTCGCGCTCGAACTCATGCGCGAGTCCTATCGCAACTATGTCCGCCACAACACGGCCAGTTTCCGCAACCTGTTCGGTCATCTCCTGGAGGACCGCGCGCCGCTCGTCATTCACTGCACCGCCGGCAAGGACCGCACCGGCTTTGCCAGCGCGCTGATCCTGCATGCGCTCGGCGTGCCGGATGACGTCATTGCCGAGGACTATCTGCTGACCAACCAGCACTACAAGCGCGACGCGACGGCGGCCACCGATCTGCCCGAGGACGTACGCAATGCCATCGGTAGCGTAGAGGCGTCGTACCTTGCCGCAGCTTTCGAAGCTGTCGGCGCCGAATATGGCGATCTCGAAACCTATTTGCGGGACGGGCTCAAGCTCGGCGCGGCCGAGCGGACGGCGCTCAAGGAACGCTATCTCACGTCGTAATCAGGCACGGGCATCTCTGTGTTGCACCCGTCGCCGTTAGGATCGCCGAACGCAGAGCCCGCGCGACTTGCATGGTGCTCCAGTCGCTCTGGTGCAGCTTCAACTCGTCGTCCGGCGCGAGCAGTTGCTCGAGCGAGGCGTTGTTGTGCTCGTTCCAGTGCCGCATCAGGGCCCAGCGCTGGAACAAATTGACTTTGGCCTCTTGCGCGGCGGCCCGGATCGCCGAGACCATCTTCTCCGAGAGCTTGGCATTGTCGCCGAGCATGGCCGTGACGTATTGCGGGTTGATAAGAATGACATCTGTGGCCGGATGATCGCGCAGGCGGGCCAATCCCTCGGCGATCTTAGCCAACACCTCATCGAAGTCGAATTCGTTGCTGCGAAACACGGCGTTGGTTCCGACCTGCCAGAGCACCAGCGAAGGATTGTCGGCAAAGATGTCATCGTTGAACCGAGCCACTTCTTGCGGCGCCTCTTCGCCGCCCTTGCCACGGTTGAGCACATCTATCCGGATGTCCCGATGGGGATCGTCATCCTTGTAGTGCTTTCTCAAATACAGCTCGAGCCGCGCTGGATATGCAACCACGTTGCCAAGTCCGGCCGTCGAGGACGACCCCATCGCCACGATGCGCACGGGCCCCCTTCCGCCCAATGCTTTCCTGAAGTTCGGCAGCGGATACTGCAAGTCAACGATCGCAGCAGGAAACTCGAGGGTCGGCAAATTGTCGCCCATGAAACAGCCTCGTCCACTATCTGAAGTTGCATCTGTAGCCCAATTTGGAACCGGCCGCCATTGCAAGTCCAATGCGGGCCGCGCAATAGTCCGGCCCATTGATGGACGGAGAGTCTCGTGCAGGGAAAAGTCATTGTGGTGACCGGCGCACTCGGCGCACTTGGAAAAGTCGTCGCCGAGACCGCGCAGTCGCGCGGCGCGCGCGTGGCCGGCATCGACCATGCGCCATCGCAAATCTCCGCGACGCCTGAGCGCATCGAGATCGGCGGCGTCGATTTGTCCGACGCAGCACAAGCAAAGACGGCGGTCGAGGCGGCGGCAAGACACTTTGGCAAGCTCGATGGGCTGATCAACATCGCCGGCGGCTTCGCCTTCGAGACCGTGGGCGACGGCGACATCAAGACATGGCAGCGCATGCATGCGCTCAACCTGCTGACGGCGCTCAACGCCTCGCACGCGGCGCTTCCGCATCTGGCCGCGTCCACGGCCGGCCGCATCGTCAATATCGGCGCCATGGGCGCGCTTCAGGCCGGCTCCGGCATGGGCCCCTATGCGGCGTCGAAAGCCGGCGTCCACCGGCTCACCGAGGCGCTGGCGAGCGAGTGGAAAGGCAAGGTGACCGTGAACGCGGTGCTGCCTTCGATCATCGACACCCAGGCGAACCGCGCCGACATGCCGAAGGCCGACTTCGCCAAATGGGTGACACCGCAGGAGCTCGCCGAAGTCATCCTGTTCCTCGCCAGCGATGCCGCGAGCGGCGTCACCGGCGCGCTGATCCCGGTCGGCGGGCGGGTGTAATCAATCCGGCACCAGGAGCCGGAGATTGCCTTTGAAACGGATGCTCTGTTTGCCGGCGAGCGCGATGCCCTCGCCGTACGCGGTCTCGTCATTATAGGTACCGCTGAAGCCGATGGTCACGACCTTGCGGCCCCACACCGGGCGCTCGTCGAACGAAGGGGAATGTTCCTCGTTGGTCAGCTCGCCCTTCCACTTGCCGTCGGCCGAGGTGTAGCTGCCGTAGGCGAAGAAGAACGAATCCCCTCCCCGCATGCTGCCGTCGCGCATCACCATGACGCCCTGGTTGCCGCCCTGGACGGCATCCAACATTTCGATGCGGATATGATAGAGCCCATTCCTGATGGTCATCTTCGTGAACCGCCCGATTATCCCACCCTCAGGATAGCCGGATCATCTGTTCCCGATCAAATGGCGCAGAGCTCTAAATCCATTCCGGGGCTAAACTGCCGCAGACTGATTCTCGGACGTGACACTCGGAAGCTTCCTTTGGAAACCACGCTCTATCTGCCTGTCAAACGCTTCCTCGAAGAGCTCGGCTTCACGGTCAAGGGCGAGATCGGCGGCTGCGATCTCGTGGGTCTCAGCGCCGGCGATCCGCCGGTGGTGGTGATCGGCGAGCTCAAGCTGACCTTCAATCTCGAGCTGATCCTTCAGGCGGTCGATCGTGCACCGGCCGGCGACGAGGTCTGGATTGCCGCAAAGATGTCAGTGCGCGGCAAGGGTCGTGAGACCGACGCGCGCTATCGCAATCTCTGTCGCCGCCTCGGCTTCGGCATGCTCGGGGTGACCGACCGCGGTCAGGTCGAGGTGCTGGTGAAGCCGCCGACGGCAGCGCCACGCCGCGAGCCGAAGGTCCGTTCGCGCCTCGTCGCAGAGCATCAGCGCCGCCAGGGCGATCCGGTGCTGGGCGGCAGCACGCGCGCGCCGATCATGACGGCCTATCGGCAGCAGGCGCTGGCCTGCGCCTCGGAGCTTGCGGCAGGCCCGCGGAGGGTGAGCGAACTGCGCCAACGCTGTCCCGATGCCGGCAAGATCATGCTTAACAATGTGTATGGCTGGTTCGAACGCACCGAGCGGGGAATCTACGGGCTGACGGAAGCGGGCCACGCGGCGCTGAAACGCTGGCCACAGCAGCGGGTTGCGGATGTTGCCGGTGTCGCGTCACCACCCTGACACCCGACCGGTGCATAGCTGAGATGCCACACCGATTTCATATTGCAATGCAACATAGACGGCACTAGGTATCCCGGCATCGAAACGAGGCCGCTATGAACGCAGACTGGAATACCAAATATGGCACGCGGCGCGTGCGCCACGATCCGCCGACCCTGGACGAGGCGATCTTCGCCGCCGTCGGCATCACCGATGATCAGGAGCAGCAGGCCGAGATCGCCGCAGCCCTGATGGGCATGCCGCTCGATGTCGTCCAGGCCGAGGTCAAGAAACAGGTTCGCACCAACAGCCGCATCACCTCGACCCGCGTGATCGCCGGCGAACAGGGCGCGCAGCGCTCGGTGGTGGTCGAACGCCGTGTCGTGCGCCGCTTCGGCAACGACAAGCGCACCGGCACCTGACAGCCTAGTTCCCTACATCCAATACAAAAGCGGACCGGTTTTGCCGGTCCGCTCTTTTGATTCCAGACGGCTTTTTCAGGTCAGGCGGCGCGATTGCCATAGATGCTGGAGATGATCTTCCAGCAGGTCGAGTTGAAGCTGATGAGAGCGCGGCCGGCCGTGAATGGTGAGGCCGCGAGATCAGCGAGCTCGTCCTCGGGCGCCCTGGCGAGATCGATCGTACCGGTCGATTCGCCATGACGGAATTGCAGATGCGCCCCGAACTTCCTGGCGAGCGCCCGCATCGCGTGATTCTCGGCGCCGGTGGTAATGCGCAGGCGCTTGTAGCCTTTCCAGCGCGCTTCCGCGATCAGGCGGCTGAACAGCACGGTGCCGACGTTCTGGCGCCGCGCCGAGGCTTCCACGCTGAAGGCGACCTCGGGCAGCGAATCGCCCTCGGGCGGATGCAGCTCGGCCGCACCGCGGACCACGCCATCTACGATATAGGCGACGATCACGGTGCCGTCCTCGGCACAGCGGGCGGCGTAACGCTCGATAAAACTGTCGTCGAGAAAACCGTTGAAGCGATCGTGCCGGCTTTCGGCATCGAGCCTCAGCAGATGATCGCGCAAGAGCGGCAATTCTTCCTGCTGGCTCAAGGTGCGCACGTAGCCCTGAACGGACTTCGGGCGGCTGGTTACTTCAAGTCCAAAATCTGCTGCGAGTGACAAGTCAAAACTCCTCTTGGTATCCCTCGAGGAGGCGTTCGAATCCCTAGGCCTCCAATATTGTGCATCGCAACAAACTTTTCAAGACGGGAACCTGCCCAAGTTTCGGGCATTGGAGGCGACTAATTCGTTAACAAAATCAAGCCCCCGTATTCATACGAGGACCAGCTGGGTTTGCGTCACCACGGCGATCAGCTTGCCGTCCTGGGTCTCCAGCCGGGTGGTCCAGACCTGGGTGCGCCGGCCTCTGTGGATTGGGGTAGCGGTCGCGATCACCGTGGTTCCCTCCTTGGCCCCGCCGATGAAGTTGGTCTTGCTCTCGAGCGTGGTCGTGCCCTTGGCGTCCTCCGGCAGATTGATCACGGTGGCCGCCGCGCCGACGGAATCGGCCAGCGCCATCACCGCGCCTCCGTGAATCGTGTGATGAAGCGTGCAGAGATCGGGCCTGACCATCATCCGCGCCACCACGCGATCCTTCCCGGCTTCGACGAACTCGACGCCCTTGAGTTCGGCAAACGGCATCTTCATCGCTTTAAGTTTCTCGAGCGGCGTCATCAGATCTCCTCCCAAATCATTCTGCTCACAGGGTGAATTGCTCCGCGCGGCAAAGCAATGACGGGGAGACAGCCTTCGTATCTCACGTCACCGCATTCACCACCTGATACTCCGGCCGCCGCCAAATCTCGCCCGCGATCACCTCTTCGATGATCTCGGCCGCCCGCATCACCTCGGCCTCGCCGATATACAGCGGCGTGATGCCAAACCTCATGATGTCAGGCGCGCGGAAATCCCCGACGACGCCACGGGCGATGAGGGCCTGCATTGCGGCGTAGCCGCCGCCGAAGGCGAAGGAGACCTGAGAGCCGCGGCGCTCATGCGAGCGCGGCGTAACAAGCTTCAAGGACGGACAGCGGCGTTCCACCTCGGCAATCAGTAGATCGCCAAGCGCCAGCGAGCGGGCCCGGACCTCCGCGATATCAACTTGGTCCCAGATGTCGAGCGAGGCCTCCAGCGCCGCCATTGCCAACACCGGCGGTGTTCCGACGCGCATGCGCTCGACGCCGCCGGCGGCCGCATAGGCAAGCTCGAACGCGAACGGCTTTGCGTGCCCCATCCACCCCGACAAAGCGGCGCGCACGCTGTCGGCGTGGCGCGGCGCGACGTAGAGGAAGGCCGGCGCGCCGGGGCCGGCGTTGACGTATTTGTAGGTGCATCCGGCCGCGAAATCAGCGCCGGTGCCTGCAAGGTCAACCGGCAGCGCGCCGGCCGAATGCGCGAGGTCCCAGACCGTGACGATGCCGAGCGCATGCGCTCTTGCCGTCAGCTTCGCCATGTCGTGGCGCCGTCCGGTGCGGTAATCGACCTCGGTGATATAGAGCACCGCGATCTCCTCCGACAACGAAGCCTCGATCTCGTCCGGCGCCACCAGGCGCAATTGATGGCCACGGCCGAGCGTCGCGATCAGGCCTTCGGCCATGTAGAGATCGGTCGGAAAGTTGCCGGTGTCCGACAGGACGATCTTGCGCGATGCGTTCATGTCGAGCGCGGCGGCGAGCGCCTGATAGACCTTGAGCGACAGCGTATCTCCGACCATGACGGAGCCGGCTTCCGCACCGATCAGTCGCGCGATGCGATCGCCGACATGGCGCGGCTGGGCATACCAGCCCGCCGTATTCCAGGCGCGGATCAATTCATCGCCCCACTCCGCGGTGATGACGCGGCTGACGCGCTCGGCAACGCCAAGCGGCAACGCGCCGAGCGAATTGCCGTCGAGATAGATCACACCGTCCGGCATATGGAATAGCGCTTTGGTGTCGTCGTAGACGCGAAGCTTGGCCATGAAAATCTCTACAGGATCGTGCGCACGCGCCAGAGTTCAGGAAACAGCTCGACCTCCAGCATGCGCTTGAGGTAGCTGACGCCGCCGGTGCCGCCGGTGCCGCGCTTGAAGCCGATGACGCGCTCGACCGTCGTCACATGGTTGAAGCGCCAGCGCCGGAAATAATCCTCGAAATCGACCAGCTTCTCGGCGAGCTCATAGAGCATCCAGTGCGTTTCCGGCGCTTCGTAGACGATACGCCAAGCCTGCAGCACACCTTCATTGAAGCTATGAGTCTCGCGAACATCGCGCGCCAGCACGGCCGCAGGCATCTTGAGCCCGTTGCGGTCGGCGAGCCGCAACACCTCGTCATAGAGGCTCGGCGTTGCAAGCTCGGCTTCGAGCAGCTGCGTGGTTTCCAGATCGTGCGCGTGCGGCTTGAGCATGGCATGGTTGCGATTGCCGAGCAGGAATTCGATGAGCCGGTATTGCCGCGACTGGAAGCCCGAGGACTGGCCAAGCTGCGAGCGGAAGCGCGTATACTCGCTGGGCGTCATGGTGCGCAGCACGTCCCAGGCGCCGTTGAGCTGCTCGAAGATGCGCGACATCCGTGCCAACATCTTCATCGCAGGCTGCACCTCATCCTTTGCGATCGAACGGCGTGCGGCGCTGAGCTCGTGGATGGCGAGCCGCATCCACAGCTCGGTGGTCTGATGCTGGATGATGAACAGCATCTCGTCATGCGCTTCCGACAGCGGATGCTGCGCGCCGAGGATCGCGTCCAGCGCCAGATAGTTGCCATAGGACATCCGCCGGGCGAAATCGGTCTCGGCGCCTTCGCTTGCGGGATCGTATTGGCTGGACGTCATGGCAGGCCCTTTCGATCGATTTTGAGGCCTCGTCAGTCGAGGCCGATCAGGCGCGCGGTAATTGGCGACGAAGGGTCCTTGAGGGCGTCGATCACGGTAAAATGGTTCAGCCCGGGATCGACGACAAGACGCGTCGGCACGTCGAATCCAGTCCAGACATTGGCCATCAGATCGGACTGGCGGATGAATTCGGGCCGCTCGTTGCCCCCGACCCAGGCGGTCACCGGCGAAGCCCCGCGCGGCAGATGCAGCGCCGCGCTTTCCAGCGTCGCCTCCTCCATCGTCATGCGCAGGGTGTCGTTCATCCTGGTCTGGAGCAGTGGACGCAGATCATGCAGGCCGCTGATCGAAAGCGTGCCGGCGACCCGGTTGTAGACGGCGGGCTCCAGCCGGCTGTCGTCGCACAGCATGCGCGTGACGAGATGACCGCCCGCGGAATGGCCGGCGAGCCGGATCGGACCCGCGACGAGCGAGGCCGCCTTGGCGGTCGCTGTGGTGATTTCCGCCGTAATGTCGGAGATGCGCGCGGCCGGCGTCAGCGTGTAGCTTGGCAGTGCCACGGTCCAGCCATGATGACGCGCGCCTTCGGCGAGATCGGTCCATGCCGATTTGTCGAAGCGCATCCAATAGCCGCCGTGGACGAACACGACGAGGCCCTTGCTGTCGCCGTCGGGCAGGACGAGGTCGAGCCGCTGGCGCTCGCCGGTGCCATAGGCGATGTCAGCGCGAAACTCCTTCAGCCCGGCGCGATAAGCCGCCGCCCGCTCCGCCCACAGCGCCGGTATCTTGTCCGAGCCCGGGATATGGGCCGAATTGGCGTAAGCGTCATCCCAATCGCGCATCGTGACTTCCTCGACGGACTCAAGGCCTTGTGGACCTGGCGCCAGTCTGCCACCAGCGCGGGCGGCATCCTAGTCTTTAGTTTAAGCTTAAAGGATTTTGGAACGCCGGTGGATTGGGCAGCCCCCGTCATTGCGAGCGCAGCGACTTGTCCGCCGAAGCTTCAGCGAAGGCGGAAGCAATCCAGTCTGCCTCCGCGGTGGCAGTCTGGATTGCTTCGTCGCAAGGGCTCCTCGCAATGACGGCGGAAGGCCCCTACCCCTTCTCCACCCCGCACCAATTCGCGATGAATAGCGCCATTGCCTTGGTCGTCTTCTTCAGCGAGTCCAGATCGACATATTCATTGAAGCCGTGCATCTCGCCGCCGCTCGCGCCGAAGCAGAGGCTCGGGATGCCGTGATTGAGGCCGTAAAAGCGGGTGTCGGTGAGCGCGGTGAAGACGAGATCTTCGACTGCGCCGCCATAGACGGTGTTGAAGGCCTTGCCGAACGCCGCCTCAGGCGCGACGGCGTCGGTCAGCTCATAGCCTTCCGACAAAAAGCCCGACCATTCGACCTCCGGGGGATTATTGGCGAGGAAGCGGTGGTTGCGCGCGGCAGCCGCAACGCAGGCCATGATCTCCTTCTGGTGATCGGCGATCGACCAGCCCGGCAACACGGCAATCCGGCAATCGACGTCGCACCAGGCCGGCACGCTGGAGGCCCAGTCGCCGCCCTTGATGATGCCGGGGTTGAAGTTGATGGGATGGTTCAGCGTCTTGAAGTGACGATCGGCTTTCGCGCGCTCGTTCCACTCGATCTCGAGTTTTTGCAGCGCCTGGATCAAATGATAGGCCGCCATGATTGCGTTCGCGCCGGAGCCGGCGAAGGCGACATGGGTCGGATGGCCCTTCACGCGTAGGCGGAACCAGATCACGCCCACCTGCGAGCGCACCATCTTGCCGCCGGTCGGCTCTGGGATGAAGCAGGCATCGGCACGATAGCCGCGTTGAAGCGTCGAGAGTGCGCCGACGCCGGTGCTCTCCTCCTCGATCACCGACTGGAAGTGAATCCGCGCCGTCGGCTTGAGGCCCGCGGCCCTGATCGCATCGAGCGCGGAGAGCGCTGCGATGGTGCCGGACTTCATGTCGCACGCACCGCGACCGAACATCTTGCCGTCCTTGATGACGGGCGAGAACGGCGGGGTGTCCCATAGTTCCAACGGCCCGGCTGGTACGACGTCGCAGTGGCCCTGGAGGATCAGCGATTTGCCCGCCTCTGTTTCGGGCCGGTACGTCCCGACCACAGTGCGCGCCTTCGAAAAATCGTGCTCGATGGGTCCGAAGCCGCGCAGATCCTTGAGGTCGTCGACATTGATGTGCCAGTCGTCGACCTCGTAGCCGCGCGCGCGCAGGAGGTCGCCGATCATGTCCTGGCATGGCCCCTCCGCACCGCGGGTCGAGGGGATCGCGACGAAATCGCGGGTGGTCGCGAGCTGGGTTTCGAAGCCGGCATCGACGGCGTCAAGAATCCTCTGCTGCGTTTCGGCATTCATCAGGCAACTCCAATCGGCATTGAGATCATCGATGGAGCGCAAGCTAACCGATTTCAGCCGTTCGGGTACTCTGCAAAATAAGCATCCCGCAATGCATCTTCGAGCAGCCGGCCCTCCGAATAGCCATTCAGTGTCGCCGGCCGGCGCACGCCGTCGAGCAGCCGCGGGCAAGGCTCCGGCGCGCCGAGCACGGTGCGTACCGGGATGCGCTCGGCATAGATCGGCAGCGCATAGTCCTCGTCGTCGTCGGCGACGCCCTTGGCGCGGATTTTCGCGGAGGCCTCCTCGATCTCCATCGCGATAAAGGAGGTGGCCTTGATCTCCTGCGTGTTGCTCGCCCGCAGGCTTGCGGTGCGGTCGGGGAAGAAGCGGTCGACCATCGCGATGACCGCGCGCTCTTTCTCCTCGGGATCGGTGACGAGATAGGCGGTGCCGAATGCCATCACGGCGCGGTAGTCGGCCGAGTGATTGAATCCACAGCGCGCCAGCACCAGACTGTCGAGATGGGCGACCGTCAGGCACACACGCTCGCCCCGGGTCTGGTTGCGCAGCATGCGGCTGGCGCTCGAGCCGTGCCAATACAGCTTGGTCCCTTCGCGCCAGAAAAAGGTCGGCGTGCAATAGGGCTGGCCGTCGATCGCGTAGGAGACGTGGCAGAGCATCGAGGAATCCAGGATGCGATGAACGGTGTCGTGATCGTAGAAGCCGCGGTCGTGACGGCGCTTCACCTGGTTGCGCGCGGATGTCGGATAGGAATTTGGGTTCTCGGTCTGGCTCACGGCCGCTCCTGTCGGATTGCAACACTTCCAGAGCAGTTGTAGCCGTGGATTTGGTCTGCGATAGTGCCAATTCCATGCGAAAAATTCCGACCAATTCCACCCCCTCGCCCGCCAAGGCCGAGCTGCCGCTCGATCTCGCAGGCCCGCACATCACGGCCGGCGCCTCGTCGGCGCACCGGCTGTATCAGGCACTGTGCGAGATGATCGTCGGCGGTCTGGTGAAGCCCGGCGAGCCGCTGCCGCCGTCGCGCACGCTGGCCAAACAAACCGGCTTTCGGCGCAATGCCGTCGTCGCCGCCTATGAGCGGCTGATCGCCGACGGCTTTGCCGACGCCACCGTCGGCTCCGGCACCTTCGTCGCCGCGCGCATCCCCGCGCGCACGGCCGCGCCGAAGCGGCCGAAGATCAGCGTCGAAACGCCGGGGCAAGGCGCGTTTTCGCTCGGCTGCACCCATATCGACGCGCGCGCCGTGCAGCGTTTCCGGGCCTTTGTCGGCCGCCGCATGCGCGCCTTCGGCGCGGAGCATCTGCACTATGGCGATCCCCGCGGCAGCCGCGAGCTGCGTGTGGCGATCGCCGATCATCTGTTGTCGGCGCGGGGCCTGCGCTGCGATCCCGATCAGATCATGCTGACGTCGGGCACGCTGCACGCGCTGCGCATCGTGCTGAGCGCGATCCTGAAGCCCAACGACCAGGTCTGGTGCGAGGACCCAGGTTATCCCGCCGCGCGCAAGACTATCGCGCATTGCGGCTATCGTGCCGTGTCCGTGCCCGTCGACGCGCACGGCATGCGGATCGCCAAAGGCCGCGCGGCGGCGCCGTCCGCGCGCGCAGCCTATGTGACGCCGTCGCACCAGTTTCCGCTGGGTGTGCAGATGTCGATGCCGCGGCGGCTCGAGCTGCTGGACTGGGCCAGGCAGGCCGGCGCCTTCGTGCTGGAAGACGATTACGACAGCGAATTCCGTTACGACGGCGCGCCGCTGATGTCGCTGGCCGGGATCGATCACCTCCAGCGCGTGATCTACATGGGCACGTTCGCCAAGACGCTGTTTCCGGGCCTGCGCATCGGATATTGCGCCCTGCCCGAGCGCTTGATTGCGGATGTCACCGCGGCGCGGGCCGCGCTCGACCGCTTTCCCGGCACGCTGATGGAGGGCGCGGTGGCCGACATGCTCAATTCCGGCGCCTTCGCGGCGAACCTGAAGCGCGTGCGCAAGCTTTACCGCGAGGCGCGCGACGCGCTGGCCGGGACGCTCGAAGCCGCATCCGACGGCGTGCTGTCGGTGCCGGTCCCATCGCAGGGTCTGCATCTTGTCGCCCGGTTCGATCCCTCGGTCGATCCGCTCGTGGCGGCAGAAGCCAAGCAGGCCGCCCGCGCCGAAGGCTGGCTGTTGGCCGACACCTATTCACGCTCACATCCACTGCCCGGCTTCGTGCTGGGATTTTCCGGCCACGCGGTTCCGAAGCTCGTGGCATCCGCCGAGCGGCTCGCGCGGGAATCGCGAGCGGCCTTGCGAGCAAGGCGCAAGCGGCCCGGCGGGCATGACGAACGTTCACTATGAGAATCGGCTACCGCTCCCTACATTGCGGCATCGATGCCGGGAGCTCACACCATGCTGCTACGCCGCGCGACTTGCCTCTCGCTCCTGATCTTCATCGCACTCGCCGCGACGGCGCGCGCAGGCACGGTCGGACGCGAGCAGGACATCGTCGATCTCAAGCTCGGCCAGCGCGTGCAAGTGGACGACGGAACCTGTCCCGCCGGACAAGTCAAGGAAGTGCGCGGCGCCAAGATGACCGACAAGGGCATCGCACGGACCAGCACCTGCGTGTCGCGGTTTGGTCCGAAATCAAAGCGATGAGCGCTACTTCGCCGGATCGAACATGCATTGCAGGGTCGGCTTGGCGATCTTGGTGAAGGTGGGGCCGATTTCGGTCTGCTTTGCGGCCGGCACCCAGTCGGTCTCGATCGTCGGCACCCCGGTCTCGCTGATGCCGCGCAGCAAGGCCTCGCGGAGATCGCGATCCTCGACGACGGCGGCGGCATGATCGTGCAGGCAGCCGCAGACCTCTTCCGGATGCTCCCACCGTCCGAGCATGCGCGGCGCACATTGCCTCACGAACTCGGTACGGGGATCGGGTAATCTGGAGGGAGAGCGCACCTGCGCCTGAACGGCACTGATCGTCAGAAGGGATATGAACGCCGCAGCAAAAGTACGAACAAGCATGATGGCCTTTATCGGCTGATTTTTCTTGTTGACGATCAGAAGCGCGCGGCAACTACGATCGGCTGCGGCGCCGGGGTCATGATCGGCGAGCCGCTGTACTGGAAAGTGCCGATGCCCGGGACATTGCCGTCCGGCGAGCCTGCGAACGAGGAGCCGGCAAGCACGAAACCGAAAGCAAGGATGAGGCTGAGCGTGCGCATGGACTTGTCTCCGAATTCGGTGGCCGGCGTGCGCCGTCGTCGTTGTGATGTTGATAACCATGGGCGGTTTCGCGCGTGATGCGCCACAGCCGGAAAATGGTTTCATCTCCGTGAGAATTGTTTCGTCCCGCTCGCGGCGACGACACATTCGACGGAAAATCTCAATCATTTCAGATGGGTCGTGCGGCAGCCCAATGTGGCCTGGCAGGCTCCGGACGAGCTCGGATGCGCGCCGGAACGCTGGCGTCGCCATGATCCCGCCTCACACCCTTCACATGCGTTTTACGTTTTTCTGCTGAAGAGAAGCCGAACGAAGGCTGGGCCCTGTCGAACCGGGGGCGCTTCGACTGCGACCCAAGCTATCGAGACCGAGGACGCCCGGGGATCGCCGAGCGCGTTCATGTGAGGAACGGCCACCATGACGGCGCAAGTTCGCGCAACGACGCGCGATGCGGACCGACGAACGGACCGCCGGGAGCAACAGCCTGTTCGCAGCAGCGCCAATTCGCCTGGCGAAATGGCGCTGCAATCGAGCCGTGGGTTTGAGGCCACGCCGCAGTCATTCGTGCGGCTGACCGGCTCGCATCTTGCAAAACCGCGCGCCAACCGCGCTGACATCACCGAGTGAACGCAAGCGCGTCACTGAGTGAACGCAAGAGCGTCACTGGGTGAAGAACTCTCCGCACTTCTGGACGTTCGCGTCCGCCGGTCCCCACGGCATGACCGGCACGGTCGAGGTCGAGTTCTTCGGCGAACCCTCGATCAGCCTGTCCGAATAGACCATGTAGACCAGCACGTTGCGCTTGGCGTCACAGCCGCGCACGATCTGCATCTTCTTGAAGAACAGCGAGCGGCGCTGGCGGAACATGTCGTCGCCCTGCTCCATCTTGTTCTTGAATTTGATCGGGCCGACCTGACGGCAGGCGAGCGAAATGTCCGAGACCTCCTCGGCAAGGCCCAGCCAGCCCTTGAAGCCGCCCTTCTCCGGCACCGTGAAATGACAGGCCACGCCCTCGACTTCAGGATCGTCGAGGCCGTAGGTCGCAAGCTTGTCGTTTGGGCTCATCCATTTGAACACGGTCGAGCGGCGGAAGATCAGATCCGGCTCGTCCGCGGCGAAGGCGGACGCTGCCGGCACGGTCAGCGCCAGGAGGAATAAAGCGAGGCCTTTCAAGCGGATGCTGGAAAGACTGGGGAAACGAGATGACATGAAGTTCTCCGGTAACAAGTCCAGGCAATGTAGGCATCGGGCGACCGATCAGGAAGACGACCGGCGAGCCGACACGGCCGCCGTTTACCGCTCCGTGAGGCTTTTTTGCTACGGTTTGGACAAAAGTAGCTGATCGCAGAACCGCCGTGCTGGTGAACGCGTATCCCCTCTGAGAGACTAACATTTGATTTGGATTATGGATTCGATGATGAACAGCGTGAACGGGTCTGGTTTTTCTGCCAAGCCGGCGCGATTTTGGCAGGTCGCCATTTTGGCGGCGGCGGGTGCGATCGGTACGGCGAGCCAGGCGGACGCAGCATTTTATTACTGGACGGATTATTCCGACGGGTCCTACGGGCGCCAGGAGCGTCACCCCGACGTCCCGCGCCAGAAGCCGCAGAAGCGCGCCACGGCCGGTAAGAAAGACCTTGTCGCCGAAAAAGAAGCCGGCACGAAACCGCAAGGTCCTCTCGTCATCGTCGTCTCGATCGACCGGCAGAAGGTCACGGTCTACGACACCAACGGCGTGTTCGCGGAATCCCCGGTGTCGACGGGCATGAAGGGCCATTCGACGCCGATGGGTGTGTTCAGCGTCATCCAGAAGCACAAATTCCACCACTCCAACATCTATAGCGGCGCGCCGATGCCGTACATGCAGCGGATCACGTGGTCGGGCGTCGCCATGCATGCGGGCGTGCTGCCGGGCTATCCGGCCTCGCACGGCTGCATCCGCATGCCGATGGCGTTCGCGGTGAAGATGTGGAACTGGACCAGGATGGGCGCGCGCGTGATCGTTTCGCCCGGTCAGATGTCGCCGCAGAACTTCTCGCATCCGCTGCTTGCCTCGGTGCGCGTTCCGCCGCAACCCGCGGCCAGCCTCGAGCCGCAGACCAATGCCGGCGACAAGGCTGACAAGGGCACGGCCAATACCGCGGCCACCGAAGCAAAGCCGGTTGAAACGAAAACCGCCAGCGCCGACGGCGTGCTCGAGCTGCGCTCGTCGGTCGGCCACACCGTGATGTCGGACGTGACCACCGGATATGCCCCCGCCCGTGAGGACGCCGCGGCATTGGCTGACCAGACCGAGACAACGGCAAAGCCGGAGACCAAGACCGCCGAGGCGACGGACGCGGCCAAGCCCCAGGCCGGAGACGCCGCCCAGCCTGCGGACACTGAAGCGAAGCCTGTCGAGGCCGCGGAGACGCCGAAGTCGGAAACTGCCAAGCCTGAAACGGCCAAGTCTGAAACGGCCAAGTCCGAAACCGCGAAGTCCGAACCCGCGAAGATGTCCGATGCGCCGATCATGGCACCAGCGCAGGCGGCCACGCCCGACGTGAAGAAGGACGAGACCCGCGTTGCCGATCCGGCACCCGTGGCAAAACCTGAAGCGCCCAAGCGGGCGGGCCAGATCGCGGTCTTCATCAGCCGCAAGGATTCCAAGCTCTACGTGCGGCAGAACTTTGCGCCGCTGTTCGAGGTGCCTGTCACGATCGCCGCGAGCGATCGGCCGCTCGGTACGCATGTCTTCACCGCCGAGATCGACAAGGCCGATTCCAATGCGCTGCATTGGTCTGTTGTGTCATTGCCAGTATCCGTCCGCTCTGCCGCGCGCGAAGATAACGGCCGCATGACAAGCCGCCGGCGTGGCGCGGCCGTGATTCCCGTCGCTGCCAAGCCTGTGGTCACGCCGGACAGCCCGGCCGAGGCCCTCGACCGCGTCTCGATCGCGGCCGACACGATCGCGAAGATCAACGAAATGCTGACATCAGGCGGCTCGATCATCGTCTCTGACCAGGGCATCAACCAGGGCGAGACTGGCGAAGGCACCGATTTCATCGTCCGCCTGTACTAACGCGCTTCATCGCGGCAGATAACGCGGTGTTGACGAGGCCGCTCGCACCGGCGGAGTAAGATGCCTCCCAGATCATTTCGGGGGACGCCGTCATGATGAACCGCAGAACCATGCTCATCGCCGCCTTTGCAGGCACGCTGGCGCCGGCGACGCGTGCACGGGCGGATGGCGGCATGAGCCGAATCTCTGCCTTTGCCTTCTCTTTCCCGGCCTTGTCAGGCGACGACATCCGCCTTGCGGCCTTCACCGGCAAACCGCTGCTGGTGGTCAACACCGCTTCGCTGTGCGGTTACACGCCGCAATATGCCGGCCTGCAAGACATCTGGAGCGAGTTTCGCGAACGCGGCCTCACTGTCATTGGCGTGCCCTCCAACGACTTCGGCGGACAGGAGCCCGGAGGCACCAGCGAGATCTCGGAAACCGCCCACCACCAATACGGCGTTACCTTCCCGATCGCGGCCAAGGCCGTCGTGGTCGGTGCGAAGGCGCATCCGTTCTACAAATGGGCGGCAGAGGCGCGTCCGCGAGAAGTTCCGCGCTGGAACTTCCACAAATATCTGATCGGCCGCGACGGCTATATCGCCGATGTCTTTGCCTCCACGGTCGAGCCTGCCGATACGCGGATCAAGACGGCGATCGCCAAGGCGCTGGCCGACACTTGACACCACGCGTTCCCAACCCGGTTGGGCACAATTGGGCTGGCGCGCCAAACAGCCGTTGCAATGGCGAGGGCCCACCATCTAGGCTAGGATCATTAGGGGCAGGATGGTTTTGCCGGAGGCGAAAAGCCGCGGCGGAACAACGGGATCAATCTCGAGGACAACACCATGCGTGTGGCGGCAGGACTGATTTTAGCAAGCGCGATGTCTCTGGCGATGACGGGCGCGGCATGGTCGCAGACCCCGGCTGCAAAGCCCGCTGTTGCGACGCAGGCCGCACCGACGGCAACACCGGCTGCGGCTGCGCCCGCTGCGGCTCCGGCACCCGCTCCTGCAGCAGCCGCCGCGCCGGCGGGCTTCGTCAATCCTCCCCCGCCTAAACAGGCGCCGCAGCCCGCCCGCGCGGCCTGCAATACCCCCGGCGCACTCGGCGTCGCCCGCACGGTCGAGATCGACACCACGGGTGGTCCCGGCTTCGGCTTCGAGCATTTCAAGGAGCTCGACTTCCTGCGCGACAAGGAGGTGGTGCTGACTTTCGACGACGGCCCCTGGCCCAAGAACACGCCCGCGGTGCTGAAGGCGCTCGCCGACGAGTGCACCACCGGCATCTTCTTCTCCATCGGCAAGCACGCGACCTACGAGCCGGAGATCCTCAAGCAGGTCTACGCGGCCGGCCATACCGTGGGCACCCACACCTGGTCGCACGCCAACCTCAACAACAAGAAGCTCACGGAAGCGCAGCGCAAGGAGGAGATCGAGAAGGGCCTCTCCGCGGTGAAATGGGCGCTCGGCGGCATTTCGCCCTCGCCTTTCTTCCGCTTCCCGGCGCTCCAGCATCCGCCGGAGATGGTCACCTATCTCGGCAACCGCAACACGGCGATCTTCTCCTGCGACATCGACTCCTTCGACTTCAAGGCTTCGAAGCCCGAGAAGGTGATCGAGACCGTCATGAAGAAGCTCGAGAGCAAGGGCAAGGGCATCATCCTGATGCACGACTTCCAGAAGCACACTGCGGAAGCCCTGCCCGAATTGCTCAAGCGCCTGAAGGCCGGCGGTTACAAGGTGGTGGCGATGCGCGCCAAGTTCCCGGCCTCGACGCTGCCGGAATACGACCAGGAGCTGCTCAAGGACGTCAAGCTGCCGACGGTGAGCAACCGGCCGGTCAACAGCGTCGTGACGACGGTTTCCGAATAGCCGCGCCATTGTCCTTTCGGATCGAAGGCTACGTCATCGTTTCTGCCGACGGCATGCTCGCCGACGCCGATCATGTCATGCCTGACAGCCTAAAGTTCGAAGGCGACAAGCTGTTTTTCGAGCAGGCGCTCGATCGCGCCGCGCTGATCGTGCACGGCCGTCACTCGCACGAGCAGCAGCCGAATTCACCCAAGCGCAAGCGCCTGGTCCTGACCCGCAAGATCAAGGCGCTGACCGTCGATCCCGAAATGCCGAACGCGACCTTGTGGAATCCGGCTCACGCCAGCTTCGAAGACGCCTGCGCGTTCGCCGATGTCGCCTCCGGCACCGTCGCAATCATCGGCGGGCCCGTCGTGTTCGACATGTTCATGCACCGCTACGACACGTTCTGGCTGTCGGAAGCCCCGCACCTGCGGCTGCCCGGCGGCGAAGGCTGTTTTGTCGAAGTACCGGAACGCACGCCTCAGGAGGTGCTGGCCTCGCACGGGATGAAGCCCGGCGCGCCGTATCTGCTCGACGCCGCGCATGACGTGACGGTGACGCCGTGGCGCAGGACGCAGGTCGCTTAAACCCTTACACGTCCCCGTAGGCCGCCTCGGCCGGACGCGTGGCGCGGCCGTAGCCCATGATCATGAACAGCGCGCCGATGATCGATAGGTTCTTGAGCGCGTCGACCAGCATCTTGCCGTTGTCGGGCGGCACCTGATTCCAGAAGTCGTAGAACAGGAAGGTCGCGACCGCGAGATAGATGATCATCAGCATCGCGAAGAAGCGCGCGCCGAAATTCAGAGCGATCATCACCCCCGCGATGATCTCGAGCCCGCCGACCACGATCGCCAGCAGCTGCGGCGTGGTCATGGCCGTCGCCGTCTCGATCTGCTTGGCGTAAGGCGCGATCATATCGGGCACCACGACCTTGGCGGCGATGAAATCAACGGTCGCCTGCATGGCAAACAGTCTTGCCGCACCCGTGTAGATGAACAGCACGGCGAACAGGATCCGCCCGAAAGTCACGAACGCTGGCATGATCGGCCTCTTTGCTCAGGCATTTTGAAACCGGATTTTTGACGAAAGCACTCAGGGATTATGGAGAGTCATTCGCCGGTTTACAAACGGGGAAATCGCGAAGTGAAAGTAATTCAAAACTAGCACCAGGAGCCTCTTCCCCTCTCCCCTTGCGGGAGAGGGTGGCTCGCCGCGCAGCGGCGAGACGGGGGGGGGGGTTTGTTTGGGGCGGGCCAAAAACAGAAATATTTCCGGCGGGGGAACACCCCCCACACCCCCCGCG
>NZ_JBVVPL010000002.1:83511-160832 GCF_055807615.1 Bradyrhizobium sp. MV1.5
TGTAAACCGCCTATTATATTAATAAAAAAAACCCCCCCCCGGGGGGGCCCCCCCCCCCCCGGTGGGGGGGGGGGGGGCCCCCCCCCCGCGGCCGCCACGGGTGAGGGGTTTCTATCGGCAGGGACAACTCTCGAGATTCGTCGCGCGGAGAGAACCCCTCATCCGGCGCTTCGCGCCACCTTCTCCCAAGGGGAGAAGGGATTGCACCTCTCGCGCGGCCGCCCCTACGTAAACAGCGTCGGCTGCTGCCGCGACGCGCGCTCCTGCGCTTCCACCACAGCGACCGCGGTCATGTTGAGGATGCCTCGCGCCGTCACCGACGGGGTGAGAATGTGGGCCGGGCGCGCCGGGCCGATCAGGATCGGACCGACGGGCAGCGCGTCCGCCAGCGACTTGATCATCTGGTAGGCGACGTTGGCGGTGTCGAGGCTTGGCATGATCATGATGTTGGCCTCGCCCTCGAGGTTGGAGTGCGGCAGCACCATTTTGCGCGCAGCGGCCGAGAGCGCGGTGTCGCCTTGCATCTCACCGTCGGCCTCGAGCTCCGGATGCTTCTCCTTCAGGAGCTGGGTCGCCCGGCGCATCTTGCGCGAGGATTCCGTGTCGTAGCTGCCGAAATCCGAATGCGAGACGAAGGCGATCTTCGGCTTGATGTTGAAGCGTTGGACGTGGACCGCCGCGAGCGAGGCGATCTCGGCGAGCTCTTCGGCGCTCGGATTGGGCCGCACCTGGGTGTCGGCGATGAAGAAGGCGCCCTTGCTCGTGATCAGCAGCGCCAGCGCCGCGTAGTCGCTGATCCCCGGCGTGAACCCGACGATCTCGCGGACATGGCGCAGATGGCTCATGTAGCGGCCCTCGACGCCGCAGAGCATGGCGTCCGCCTCGCCGCGCACCACCGCGAGCGCCGCGATGACGGTGTTGTTGGTGCGCACCACCGTGCGCGCCGCATCCGGCGTCACGCCGCGGCGGCCGGCGACCTCGACATAGGATTGCACGTAGGAGCGGTAGCGCGGATCGTCCTCGGGATTGACGAGGTCGAAATCCTTGCCGGCCTTGATCGACAGGCCGAAGCGCTTGATGCGCGCCTCGACCACGGACGGTCGTCCAACCAGAATCGGCGTCGCCAGCTTTTCTTCCAGCACCACCTGGGTCGCGCGCAGCACGCGCTCGTCCTCGCCTTCGGCGTAGATCACGCGCACCGGCTGGGTCTTGGCCTTCGCGAACATCGGCTTCATGACGAGGCCGGAGCGGAACGCGAAGCGCTCGAGCAGCGCGGTGTACTCGTCGAAATTGGTGATGGGCCGGGTCGCAACGCCCGATTCCATCGCCGCCTTCGCCACCGCCGGCGCGATGCGCAGGATCAACCTCGGATCAAAAGGACTCGGGATCAGCGAGCCCGGGCCAAACCCTTGCGTCTCGCCGGTATCGAAGCCTTGCGCGACCGCATCGGACGGCGCCTCGCGCGCGAGCTGCGCGATGGCCTCGACGGCGGCGTGCTTCATCTCCTCGTTGATGGCGCTGGCGCCGACATCGAGCGCGCCGCGGAAGATGAAGGGAAAGCACAGGACGTTGTTGACCTGGTTCGGAAAATCGGAGCGGCCGGTGCAGATCATGGCATCGGGACGCACCTTGCGCGCCTCCTCCGGCATGATCTCCGGCGTCGGATTCGCGAGCGCCATGATGAGCGGCTTGTCGCCCATCGCCTTGGCCATCTCGGGCTTGAGCACGCCCGGTGCGGAGAGGCCGATGAAGATGTCGGCGCCGCCGATGACGTCGGCGAGCGTGCGCTTGTCGGTCTTCTGCGCATAGACCGCCTTCCAACGGTCCATCGTGGTGTTGCGACCTTCGTGAACGAGGCCGTCGATGTCGCAGACCCAGATGTTCTTGCGCTGCGCGCCCATCGACACCAGCAGGTTCAGTGTCGCGAGCGCTGCGGCCCCTGCTCCCGATGCCACGATCTTGACGTCCGACAGGTTCTTGCCGTTCAGGCGCAGGCCATTGGTGATCGCGGCGGCGACGATGATCGCGGTGCCGTGCTGGTCGTCGTGGAAGACCGGGATCTTCATGCGCTCCTTGAGCTGCGCCTCGATCTCGAAGCATTCCGGTCCGCGGATGTCCTCGAGATTGATGCCGCCGAAGGTCGGCTCGAGCGCGGCCACCGTCTCGACCACGCGCTCGATGGTATCGGCCGCGATCTCGATGTCGAACACGTCGATACCGGCAAATTTCTTGAACAGGACCGCCTTGCCCTCCATCACCGGCTTCGAGGCCAGCGGACCGATATTGCCGAGGCCGAGCACGGCGGTGCCGTTCGAAACCACGGCGACCAGATTGGAGCGGATCGTCAGCGTCGCCGCTTCCGCCGGATTCTTGGCGATCTCCATGCAGGCGGCGGCGACGCCGGGAGAATAGGCCAGCGCGAGGTCACGCTGGTTGGCGAGCGGCTTGCTCGCCTGAATCTCGAGCTTTCCGGGGCGCGGCAGACGGTGATAGGCCAGCGCCGCCTGGTGGAGATCATCGGAATAAGACGACATGCGGTGTCTCGCCTCGCGTTACCGGCCTCAAACTACGTTGTCCTGACCGGCCCGCCTTCCGGTGGTATTTCCGGGTCATGGAAACGGGATGAAGCACGCCGGGCGCCCCGGTGGCAACATCCGATTGCGGCCCCATCAACAGGGCGCGCCGTCAAATATCTGATAGCGTTCACTTTCCCTGGACCGCGCGTTGCTTTGCGAATATGGCAGGTTGCGTCGTGCAACGCGAGCAACTGGAGCTGGGAATGAAGCGAATCCTGATCGGCCTGATCGTGGTGGCCGCGGTGGCCGTCGGCGGATGGTTCGGCTTCAATCTCTACGCAAAGCATCGCGTCACCGCCGAGATCGAGGCGGCCTTCGAGCAGATCCGCGTGCAAGGTGGCAAGGCCAGCCACGGCAAGGTCGCCTTCGATCTGCCCACGCGCACCCTCACGATAGAGGACGTCGTCGTTGAGCCGAGCCAGCCGTCGCAACTGCCGGCCAGGATTGCCGGCGTCAAGGCGATCGGCGTGCGCCAGATCGACGACGTGACCTTCTCGGCCGATGCCATCGAGGTCTCGGGGATCGAATTCGCAATCGACAGTTCGGTCGGCTCCTCGCAAGTCAAGACCGCCTACAAGATCCCGCAGGCCACCATAAGGGACTACGCCGGGGCGATTCGTGCCCAGCGCCTGCCGGCCTCGAACGCCATCACCGAGCTGTATCGATTTGGCCTCGAACAGTTCAGCGGCGTCACGGCGTCGTCGATCGAGGTACCGACGATCACCGTCACCGTCAACGGCAAGCCCGGTACGGCCAATCCAGGCGGCGGCGATTTCGCCTATTCCGGTCTGGTGATGAAAAACCTGAGACGCGGCAAGGTCGAGGCGACCAAAGCGGATCTGTTCACCTCCACGTTCAAGCTGCCCCAGCCGCGCAAGTCCGACAAGGTCACGGTAGAAATGTCGAATTTCGTCATGAACGATTTCGATGCAGGCGGCATGCTCGCCACGCTCGATCCGGAGAAGGCAAATGACGGCAGCTATCATCAGATCTACCGACAGATTTCGTCAGGGCCTTACATCGTCATCCTCGATGGCGTGCGCCTCCAGATCGACGGCTTCGCCATCGATGACATCGCCGTGCAGCCGTCGAAATTCCGGCTGGCCGAGATATTTGCCGCGCTGCCACGGGATCAATCGGCCCCGCCGACACCGGCACAGTCACGCGAGTTGCTGGAGAAGCTCGCCGGGGTCTATGAGGGTCTTCGCATCGGTAAGGCCGAAATCGGCAAGATGTCGGTCGGCACGCCGCAAGGAACAGCCACGGTTAATGCCATCCGATATCGCGACGGCGAGTTCGCGGTCGAAGGCGTCGACACGCCGTCTCCGCAAGGACAGTTCAAGATGGAGCGCTTCGCGCTGAAATCCTTCAGCACGGCGAATTTGATGCGCTGGGCAGCAGGCCTCACCCATCCCGGACAGCCCCCCTCGCCGGATCAGATGCTCGGGCTGTTCGGCGTGCTCGCAGGCGCGGAGATCAAGGGCGTGACAGCGCCGTTCAAGACCACCAAGAAGCTGGTCATGATCGACACACTGAGCCTGGACTGGGGGCAGCTGGTCGGCTCGATCCCGAGCAAGGTGCATGTGGTTGCCCAATTTGTCACGCCGGCCGATCCATCCGACCCAAAACAGATTCCATTGATTGCCAGCGGGATCGACAAGCTCGCGATCGATCTCGATCTCGGCGCTGCCTGGACCGAACAGTCCAACAGCTTCGCTCTGACGCCCGCGACCCTCGACATCGGAGGGATCGCAAGAGCGCAACTGCGTATCGCGCTCGGCAACGTACCACGCGAGGTGTTTTCGGCCGATCCCGCCCAGCTCATGGGCCAGGCGGCCCGGATCGAGGCGGGCACGCTCGAATTCTCATTGCGCGATAGCGGCGTTGTCGATCTCGTGGCGGCGCAGTTCGCGCGCATGCAGAATGTCAGCCGCGATACCGCACGCCAGGCGCTCGTCGAGAGCATCAAGGCTAAACGGGAGCAAGTTGCTTCCGTCAATCCGGATGCGAACGCGGCCGTGGACGCGATCGCCCGCTTCGTCGAGACGCCGGGCCAGACGCTTTCCATTAAGCTGTCCCCACGCGCCAAGGCACCACTGATGCAATTGATGCAGCTCTTGCAAACCGACCCACAGAGCGCGCTTGCGCAGTTCAGGATCGAGGCGTCGACGGGGCTGTAGTTGGATTTCGTGTCCCGGACGCGTCGCGGCATGCAATGACGCGGGATCCAGAAGCTTGCTGATCGCTGAGACTGGGCCCCGGCTCAGCAGCGCATCACTACGTGCTGCGCTGCGTCCGGGGCACCCGCTCACTTCTGCGGCAAATTCACCTTCACGTGCAGCTCGCGGAGCTGCTTGGGGGTGGGCTCCGACGGCGCGCCCATCAGGAGGTCCATGGCCTGCTGGTTCATCGGGAACAGCGAGATCTCGCGCAGATTGTTGGTGCCGCACAACAGCATGACGATGCGGTCAACGCCGGCGGCCATGCCGCCATGCGGCGGCGCGCCGTACTGGAAGGCGCGGTACATGCCGCCGAAGCGATCGACGACTTCCTGCTCACCATAGCCGGCGATCTCGAACGCCTTCACCATCGCTTCCGGCACGTGGTTGCGGATTCCGCCCGAGGCGATCTCGTAGCCGTTGCAGGTGATGTCGTACTGGAACGCCTTGATGGTCAGCGGGTCCTGGCCCTTCAAGGCATCGAGGCCACCCTGCGGCATCGAGAACGGGTTGTGCGAGAAGTCGACCTTCTTGTCCTCTTCGTTGTACTCGTACATCGGGAAGTCGACGATCCAGGCCAGCTCAAACCGCTCCTTGTCGGTGAGGTTCAACTCCTCGCCGACCTTGTTGCGGGCCAAGCCTGAGAACTTCCAGAACTTGTCGGGATCGCCGGCGACGAAGAACGCGGCATCGCCTTCCTTCACGCCGATCTGCGCGCGGATCGCGGCGGTGCGCTCAGCACCGATGTTGTTGGCAAGCGGACCGGCACCTTCGCCGCCCTCGCGCCACATGATGTAGCCAAGGCCCGGCTGTCCCTCGCCCTGCGCCCAGGAATTCATGCGGTCGCAGAAGGCGCGAGAACCGCCGCCCGGCGCCGGGATCGCCCACACCTGGTTCTTGGGGTCCTCCAACATGCGCGCGAACACCTTGAAGCCGGAGCCGCGGAAGTGTTCGGAGACGTCCTGCATCTCGATCGGATTGCGCAGGTCCGGCTTGTCGGAGCCGTACTTGCGCAAGGCTTCCGCGAACGGAATCCGGCGCCAGCCCTTGGTCACCGGCTTGCCCTTGGCGAACTCCTCGAACACGCCGGTGATGACAGGCTCCATAGCCGAGAAGACGTCCTCTTGAGTCACAAAACTCATTTCGACGTCGAGCTGGTAGAATTCGCCCGGCAGACGATCCGCGCGCGGGTCCTCGTCGCGGAAGCAGGGCGCGATCTGGAAGTAGCGATCAAAGCCCGACATCATCAACAGCTGCTTATACTGCTGCGGCGCCTGCGGCAGCGCGTAGAACTTGCCGGGATGGATGCGCGACGGCACCAGGAAGTCGCGCGCGCCCTCCGGCGAGGACGCGGTCAGGATCGGCGTGTTGAACTCGAAGAAGCCCTGCCCCTCCATGCGCCGGCGCATCGACTTGATGATTTCGACGCGCGTCATGATGTTCTGGTGCAGCTTCTCGCGGCGCAGGTCGAGGAAGCGGTACTTCAGGCGGATGTCCTCGGGATATTCCTGGTCGCCGAACACCGGCAGTGGCAAATCACCGGCCGGGCCCAGCACTTCGATGTCGCTGACATAGATCTCGATCTTGCCGGTCGGCAAATCGTCATTGTCGGTGCCTTCGGGGCGGCGGCGGACCTTGCCGTCCATCTTGACCACGAATTCCGAACGCAGCTTCTCGGCCTGCGAGAACGCCGGCGAGTCCGGATCGACCACGCACTGGGTCAGGCCGTAATGGTCGCGGAGGTCGATGAACAGCACGCCGCCATGGTCGCGAACGCGATGGACCCAGCCTGAAAGGCGGACCGTCTCGCCGATGTTGCTCTCGCGGAGCGCGCCGCATGTATGTGACCGGTAGCGATGCATGGTCGTCCCAAATTCAATGTCGGAGGATCGAATCGATAGGGCGAATGGCCCTATGCGAAAGTTGCGGCAGGGTTTACCCGACGAGGCGGAGGGCGGCAACCAAGGGAACGGCCCGTTTTCGGCTGGAAGTGCCCATTTTTGCCCAATCCGGGCTCAAGCCTTTGCCATCAGGCGTTCCACGCCTATCTTGAGGCCATGACAGTCCATTTCCCGTTCCAGAACTCCTATTCGGCGCTGCCGGACAGCTTTTTCGCCCGGGTCGCACCGACGCCGGTGGCGGCGCCCCGGCTGATCAAGCTGAACCGGCCGCTGGCGGTCCAGCTCGGGCTCGATCCTGATGTGCTGGAGACCCCTGAGGGGGCCGAAATTCTGGCCGGCAAAACGGTTCCCGCCGGCGCCGATCCCATCGCCATGGCCTACGCCGGCCACCAGTTCGGACAGTTCGTGCCCCAGCTGGGCGACGGACGGGCGGTGCTACTCGGCGAAGTCATCGACAAGGACGGCATCCGCCGCGACATTCAGCTCAAGGGCTCGGGACCCACTCCGTTCTCCCGCCGCGGCGACGGCCGTGCCGCGCTCGGGCCGGTGCTGCGCGAATATATCGTGAGCGAGGCGATGTTCGCGCTGGGCATCCCGACGACGCGCTCGCTCGCCGCCGTCGTCACCGGCGAGCACGTCATCCGCGAAACCGCGCTGCCCGGCGCGGTGCTGACCCGCGTCGCCTCGAGCCACATCCGCGTCGGCACCTTCCAGTTCTTCGCGGTCCGCCGCGACACCGATGCGATCCGGAGGCTCGCCGACCATGTGATCGCCCGCCACTATCCGGAACTCCTCGGCGCCGAGCGGCCCTATCACGCGCTGCTGTCCGGCGTCGTCGCGCGCCAGGCCGATCTCGTCGCACGCTGGCTGCTGGTCGGCTTCATCCACGGCGTGATGAACACCGACAACTCATCGATATCAGGCGAGACCATCGATTACGGTCCGTGCGCATTCATGGATTCCTATAATCCGGCGCAGGTGTTTTCCTCGATCGACGAGATGGGCCGCTACGCCTATGCCAACCAGCCGCGCATCGCGCTGTGGAATCTGACGCGGCTGGCCGAATGCCTGCTGCCGCTGTTCTCCGACGATCAGGAAAAGGCGGTCGCGGAAGCCCAGGACATTCTCGGCGCCTTCTCCGAGACGTTCAGCGACGCCTATCAGGCGGGCCTGCGCAAGAAGGTCGGCCTGTTCACGGAACGCGATGGCGACGATGCGCTGATCCAGGACCTGCTCGACGCCATGGCGAAGAACCAGGCCGAGTTCACCCTCACCTTCCGCAAACTCGGTGACGCCGCTGGCGATCCGGCTGCCGACGATGCACGTGCCCAGTTCATGGACCCCGGGGCGTTCGATGAATGGGCCAGGCGCTGGCGCGAGCGCACGGCGCTTGAGCCGCAAACCGCAGCCGAACGGCAAGCCACCATGCACGCCGTCAACCCGATGTTCATCCCGCGCAACCACCGCGTCGAGGCCGTGATCCAGGCGGCGGTCAACAACGACGATTACACGCCGTTCGAGGAATTGGTGAAGGTACTGGCCAAGCCGTTCGAGGACCAGCCGGACTACGCCGCCTACGCCGATCCCCCGCTGCCAGAGCAGCGAGTGCTGCAGACGTTCTGCGGGACGTAGCTACGAACTCGGTGCGTAGGGTGGATTAGCCGAAGGCGTAATCCACCCTCTCTCTCAACAAGCGGAAAGTGAAGAGGTGGATTACGCTTCGCTAATCCACCCTACGACTGACGCGGCCGCGATCATCAAGCCCGCTCACCGAACTCGCCTGTCATGTTGAGATTGCCACCCGTTAGAGCAGCAATAGCACAACTTGAAGTTGGCTCACAGTTGTGGATTACGCCTTCGGCTAATCGACCCTACCGAGCCGAGCTTGTGGACGCCTCGCGCCTCGGGAACCGCTGTCATCAAACTGAAACACTCGCGCTCTAACGGCCTGTCAGGGCTGTCTTGCCGGAGGCGCCCATCCTCCAACGGTCCTGACAAGCGCCATGCCCTTCAAGTTCATCCACATCACCGACACGCATCTCGCGAACCCCGGGCTGAAGCTGTATGGCCTCGACCCGCGCGCCCGACTGGACGCTGCGATTGCCGACATCAACGAGCATCACGTCGATGCCGCCTTCGCGGTGGTGACCGGCGACCTCACCCATTGGGGCGAGGCTGAATCCTACGCCAATTTCGCCGACGCAATGGCGGCGTTGAAAATCCCCTACATCGCCATGGTCGGCAATCACGACCGCCGTGTCGCCTGTCTGGACGGCTTGAGGTCCGCCCCGCGCGATCCGAACGGTTTCGTGCAGGGCACGCGCACCACCGAGCACGGTCTGTTCGTGTTTCTGGACACGCTGGACGAAACCAGCCACGCCGGCGAGATGTGCGCCAAGCGCCTGGGCTGGCTCGCAAGCACGCTGGCTGCGGCGCCGGCGGAGATGCCGTTCGTGGTCTTTATGCATCATCCGCCGTTCCCGGTCGGCGTCCATGCGATGGACGAGATTTCGCTGGCACAGAGCGCCGAGTTCGCCGAGGTGATCGCGCCCTATCGCTCACGCATCCGCCACCTCTTCTTCGGCCACGTGCACCGGCCGATCTTCGGCAGCTACGGCAAGATCCCGTTCTCGACGCTTCGCGGCACCAACCACCAGGTCTGGTTCGAGCTCGACGCTGCCGCGGCCGAGCATCTCGCCAGCCATGAGCCGCCGGCCTACGGCGTGGTGCTGATCGACGGCGAGAACCTGGTCGTGCACAGCCACGACTTCCTCGACAGCAGTCTGCGCTTTCCCTTCGAACCACCGGCGGGAGTGGACGGCCGCGACTATGCGCTCAATTTCCCGGCGCGATGAGATGAGCTTCGCAGAACCCGCGGCTCTCCCGGTCGCGGCCTCGGCGGCGCCGCGCCTGCGTGCCCTGAAGCGGTTCTCTCACCGCTTCAAGACCTCGCTGCCGGCCTATCTCCTGCTGCTGCCCTCGCTCGTCTTCCTCGCGCTGTTCACCTATGGTGCGATGGGCCGCGTGCTCATCGACGCGCTGTACCAGCGCGCCACGCCTAGGGCGCCGGTCCGTTTCGTCGGTCTCGACAACATCGCAGCGGTGCTTGCGGATCCCGCCTTCACCGGCGCGGTCGTCAACAATCTCGTCTATGCCGTCGGCACCGCGGTCCCGAGCATCGCCCTCGCATTGCTGTTCGCGCTGGCGCTGGCGCGCACCAATGCCGTGACCAGCGCGCTGCGCGCCGCGCTGTTTTTGCCGGTGCTGATTCCGATGGTCGCGGCCTCCGCGCTATTCCTGTTCATCTTCCTGCCCAATGTCGGGCTGCTCGACTATTACATCGGCAGCCTGCTTCCGGTGCTGCCGAACTGGCTCGGCGATTCCGACATCGCGCTTTATGCGATCATGGTCATCACGATCTGGAAGAACGCCGGCTACTACATGCTGTTCTTCCTGGCCGGCCTTCAGGCCGTGCCGGAAGACGTCATGGAAGCCGCGCATCTCGACGGCGCCGGGCCGTACCAGCGGCTGCGCCATATCATCCTGCCGGAGCTCAAACCCACCTTCCTGTTCGTCACGGTCATCGCCACACTCAACGCGGTCACGCAGGTCGACCACGTCTTCGTCATGACCAAGGGCGGGCCGTCCAACGCGACCAATCTCGTGCTGTTCTACATCTACCAACAGGCGGTCGAGCACTACGACATCGGCAAGGCTTCGGCAGCGACACTGCTGACGCTTGCGGCGCTGATGGGCCTCACCGCGCTCTCCTTCCGGACGATGGCAAACCGCGGGGGCAGGTCATGAGGCTGTTCGACCGTCTGTTCAGGGACGTCCCGCTCGCCACCCGCCGCGAGATCACGCCAAAGCTCGGCTTTGCGCTGACCGTGCTGCTCGCGGTGGTCTGGCTGATCCCGTTCCTGTGGATGGGTGTGGCGACGCTGCGCCCGGCATCCGACGGCATCAATCTCATGGCCGAGCTGATGCCGAGCCTGAAGCCGACGCTCGACAACGTCAGGGACGCCTGGGAGATCGGCGATTTCCCGCGCTACACCCTCAACACCATCATCATCTGCACCGGCATTCTCCTGGTGCAGGTCTTCACGATCACACTGGCGGGCTTTGCCTTTGCGCGGCTCGACTTCGCCGGAAAATCGCTGATCTTCTATCTGTTCCTGATGCAGCTGATGCTGGTGCCGGTGCTGCTGATCGTGCCCAATTTGAGCCTGGTGGCGCAGCTCGGCCTCTACGACACGCTCACCGGCGTGATGATGCCGTTCTTCGCTTCCGCCTTCGGCACCTTCCTGATGCGGCAAGCGTTCGAGGCGATACCGACCGAGCTGGAAGACGCTGCCCTGATCGACGGCGCCAGCCTGCTCCAGCGCATCCGCCACATCTACGTGCCGCTGTCGATGCCGAGCTTCTCGGCCTTTGCCATCATCTCCGTGACCAGCCATTGGAACGACTTCCTGTGGCCGCTGATGGTGATCAATTCGCCGGACAAGCGGCCGCTCACGGTCGGGCTCTCCGTGTTCACCGCGACCGCGGAAGGCACGCAGGCCTGGGGCACCATTGCCGCGGGCACGCTGATGGTGATCGCGCCGCTGCTCGTCACCTTCCTGATCTTCCAGAAACGCTTCATCAGCTCTTTCGTCACCTCAGGCATCAAATAGGAGATTTCTCGATGCTGTTTTCCCGCAGGCTCATGCTTGGTTTTGCCATTGCAGGCACTTTGGCAAGCGCCCTCACCTTCCCGGCGCTGGCCGAAGGCCCGACCGAGATCGACCTGTTCTTCCCCGTCCCCGTCGACGGCAAGCTCGCCCGCGACATGGGCACCCTGATCAAGGAATTCAACGAGGGACATCCTGCGATCAAGGCGACCGCGGTCTACACCGGTTCCTATGACGACACGCTGATCAAGACGCGCGCCTCGATCAAGGCCGGCAAGCCGCCGGCTGCCGTGATCATGTCGGCGAACTTTCTGCTCGATATGCAGATCGAGAACGAGCTCACAAACCTCGATCCCCTGATCGCCGCCGACGGCACCACCAAGGAGCAGTTTC
This sequence comes from Bradyrhizobium sp. MV1.5, assembly GCF_055807615.1. Taxonomy (NCBI): domain Bacteria; kingdom Pseudomonadati; phylum Pseudomonadota; class Alphaproteobacteria; order Hyphomicrobiales; family Nitrobacteraceae; genus Bradyrhizobium; species Bradyrhizobium sp. MV1.5. Next base: position 95,271 of record NZ_JBVVPL010000002.1, read on the forward strand.
TGGGCCAGTTCTTTCCAGCGCTACAGGGTAACGCGGTGATCAATCGCTCGGTCTATGGCGTGCCATTCCATAACTCGACGCCGCTGCTCTACATCAACGCCGACAAGGCGAAGGAAGCAGGCCTCGATCCGAGCAAGCCGCCGCAGACCTGGGCCGAATTGACCGACTGGGCCAAGAAGCTCACGAAGCGCGAGGGTGACAAGGTGACCCAATGGGGCATCGCGATCCCCTGCGCCTACGACTATTGCGGGTGGATGATGGAAACGCTCACCATGACCAATGGCGGGCGCTACTACAACGAGGAGTTCGGCGGCGAGGTCTATTACGACACGCCCTCGATGCTGGGCGCGCTGACCTGGTGGAACGACCTCGTCACCAAGCACAAGGTTCACCCGCTGGGCGCGACGCCTGGCCCCGCCGTCAGCACCTCCTTCATCTCCGGCAACGCCGCGATGATGATGCTCTCGACCGGCTCGCTGACCTATGTGCGTGACAACGCCAAGTTCGCCTACAAGGTCGCCTTCATCCCGCGCAACGTCCGCAACGCGGTGCCGATCGGCGGTGCCTCGCTGATCGTTCCCGCGGGCCAGGAAGCCGACAAGCAGAAGGCCGCCTGGACCCTGATCAAGTGGATGACCTCGCCCGAGAAGAGCGGCTGGTGGAGCCGCGCCACCGGCTATTTCGCGCCCAACATGGCCGCCTACAAGACGCCTGACATGGTCGAATTCCTGAACAAGAACCCGGACGCCAAGACCGCCGTCGAGCAGCTCGACGTCGCCAAGCCCTGGTTCGCGACCTACAAGACCGTGCCCGTCCGCAAGACACTGGAGGACGAGGTGATGCTGGTCCTCAACGGCAAGAAGCAGCCGAAGGAAGCCCTCGTCGCCGCCCAGAAGGCCGCCGACGAGACGCTCAAGCCGTACAACGCGGAGACGTCGCTGAAGCTGCCGTAAGGCCTGCTGCAACGTAAAACCAACGTCGGCGCCCGTCCTGCGGGGCGCCGATTTCGTTTTGGACGGTCGCCCCCGTTAACCCCGCGTCCACCATCCGGCCCGGCCCGCCGCCGGTAACCACGAGAATTAACAGACCCTCAATTCGCCCCAGACAAGTTTAGCAATGTTTCTGAGGGGTTTTGCCGTGGATCTATTGGTTTTCGAGTTCCTGGGGCTGGCGCTGGTCGCCATGTGCGTGGTCGTGGTGGCACTGCCTTGCGCGCGCAAACCCTCCCGGCGGGTCCGCTACGAATAGGATTTTCGTCGGAAAATGCGATTCCGGCCCAAATGCAAGGCTCGAATTCGCTTCGAGCCCCTTGACATCACAGCGCTTTCGGCAGAACGGCTGATGGACTTGTCATGGGCCGTTCATGGATTTGATTACCACCACCGCTGACCTTGCGGCTGCCTGCAGCCGGTTGGCCAAGCACCCCGTCATTACCGTCGATACCGAGTTCCTGCGCGAGACCACCTATTACCCGCTGCTGTGCGTGGTGCAGATGGCCAGCGCCGAGGAAGCGATCGTCATCGACACCCTGGCCGCGGGCATCGACCTCAAGCCGTTCTTCGAGCTGATGGCCAATGAGGCTGTGCTGAAGGTCTTCCACGCCGCCCGCCAGGACATCGAGATCATCTGGCACCAGGCCAACATCATTCCGCACCCGGTGTTCGACACCCAGGTCGCGGCCATGGTGCTCGGCTACGGCGACAGCATCGCCTACGACGCGCTGGTCGAGAAGGTCACCGGACACCGCCCGGACAAAACCCACCGCTTCACCGATTGGTCGCGCCGGCCGCTGACCAAGGAGCAGATGCATTACGCCGTGTCCGACGTCACGCATCTGCGCGACGTGTTCGCAGCGCTCGATGCCGACCTCAAGAAGCGCCGGCGCAGCGAATGGGTCTCGATCGAGATGGAGGTCCTGACCTCGCCCAAGACCTACGACTTCCACCCCGAGCGCGCCTGGGAACGGCTCAAGACGCGGGTGCGCAAGCCCAAGGACCTCGCGGTCCTGATGGAGGTCGCCGCCTGGCGCGAGCAGGAGGCGCAGAGCCGCGATGTGCCGCGCGGCCGCGTGCTGCGCGACGAGGCCGTCAGCGACATCGCGACCCACGCGCCGAATACGATCGAGAAGCTCGCAAACCTGCGCTCCGTGCCGAAGGGTTTTGAGAAATCCAAATGGGGCGCCGACATCGTCGCCGCCGTCGAGCGCGGGCTGGCGCGCGATCACGCCACGCTGCCGAAGCTGGAAAAGCCGCGCAACAATAACAATGGCGCCGCGATCGTCGAGCTGTTGAAGGTGCTGCTGCGCATGACCGCGGAGCGCCATGCGGTCGCCAGCAAGGTGATTGCGACCGTCGACGATCTCGAGGAGATTGCGGCCGACGACGAGGCCGACGTGCCGGCGCTACGCGGCTGGCGCCGCGAGCTGTTCGGCGAGGCCGCACTGAAACTGAAGCGCGGCGAGCTGGCGCTGGCGGTCGAGAAAGGCCGCGTGATCGGGGTTCAGCGGGCGGAATAGGCCCGATGCCTCGCTTTCGCCACATCGTCATTGCGAGCGCAGCGAAGCAATCCAGAATCTTTCCTCGGAGTCAGTCTGGATTGCTTCGTCGCTTCGCTCCTCGCAATGACGAGGCAAAAGCTGAAAGCTTCCCCCTACGCCGGCGTCAGCTTCGCCACTTCCGGCTTCATGTCGTCCAGCACGCCCGATATCGCCGCGACCAGCTCGTCGATCTGGGCCTTGGTGACGATCAGCGGCGGGCAGATGGCGATGGCGTCGAGCATGTTGCGCGAGATCACGCCGCGCTCCTGCAGCATGCGGCTGGCCATGCCGCCGACGGCGCCCGGTGTTGCCGCCGCGGTCTTGCGCGCCTTGTCCAGCACCAGCTCGATCGCTGCGATCATGCCGACACCGCGGACCTCGCCGACCAGCGGATGGCTGGTGAGTTCACGCAGCTTGCCTTGCATGTAGCCACCGAGCTCGGCGGCATGCGCAACGAGGCCCCGCTCCTCGATGATTTTCAAATTCTCCAGCGCGATCGCCGAACCCACCGGATGGCCGCCCGCGGTGAAACCGTGGCCGAGCACGCCGATCTTGTTGCTCTCATCGGCGATCGGTTCGAACATGCGATCGTTCATCATGATGGCCGACAGCGGGAAATAGCTCGATGTGATCTGCTTGGAGACCACGATCGCGTCGGGCTTGATGCCGTAGGTTTCGCAGCCGAACATCTTGCCGGTGCGGCCGAAGCCGCAGATGACCTCGTCGGCGACCAACAGGATGTCGTACTTGTTCAAAACCTTCTGGATCTTGTCCCAATAGGTCGCCGGCGGCACGATGACGCCGCCCGCGCCCATCACCGGCTCACCGAAGAACGCCGCGATCGTGTCCGGGCCTTCCTTCTGGATCATCGCATCGAGCTCCTCGGCTCGCCGCGTCGCGAAGGCTTCCTCGCTCTCCCCGGGCGCGCCGTCCTTGTAGAAATGCGGCGAGCCCGTGTGCAGGATGTTCGGGAGCGGCAAGTCGAAAGAGCGGTGGTTGTTCGGCAGGCCGGTGAGGCTGGCGGACGCGATGGTGACGCCGTGATAGGCGCGCATCCGGCTGATCACCTTCTTGCGCTGTGGCTGGCCGAGCGCATTGGAGCGATAGGCGATCAACTTCAGAACGGTGTCGTTGGCCTCCGAGCCGGAATTGGTGAAGAACACCTTGCTCATCGGAACAGGCGCGAGCGCGACCAGCTTCTCGGCAAGATCGATCGAGGGCCCGTGCGATTTGGCGGAGAACGTGTGATAGAACGGCAGCGCCTGCATCTGCTTGTGCGCAGCCTCGACCAGCCGCTTCTCGTTGAAGCCGAGCCCGACGCTCCACAGGCCTGCCATCGCCTCGAAATAGCGCTTGCCCGAGGCGTCGAACACGTAAGGGCCCTCGCCGCGTTCGATCACCAGGGGACCGGCCTGCTGATGGGCGCGCGCGTTGGTGTAAGGATGGAGCTGGTAGGCCACATCCCGGGCCTCTTGCGAATTGGGCAGCATGGACATTTGCAGGCATCCTTGAAAGCGTCACGTCGCCGGCGCGGCCAGCGTCATCACTCGATGATCCAGCTCCTTGGCTATTGCCACCGCGCAAAACTTGCAACGTCAATTCGTCGGCAGCAAGCGCTCAGCAGCGTTGCACAAAGCCGCACATCGGGCAGCTGTCACGCCGCGCCGTCGTCATTCCCGTCGCTGTCGGCGGCGGCGGCTTCCCGCACCTCCACCAGCGCCATCGAGAGCAGATACACCGTCGTGGGCAGACCAAGACGGCGCGCCGCCTCGGCGGCACGCGACAGGTCGCTTGCCAGCTCCTCGAGCTGATCTCCCCGTGACAATGTCCCACTCCATCCGTCGATTGCGGCCGCCTACACCGCAACGGCGCCGCTGGTTCTGATCAGTTCGGCGCTGGACTGGATTGTAGCAAAATTCCCGATCACATTCACTACCGCATGCTTGTAGGCGGCGGCATCGCCTGTTCCCGGCTGCCGGCAGGCGACGGCGTCGGCCACCACCTGGTAGCGATGACTGCGGTGAAACCCGTCGATAGCGGTGGCCAGGACAGTTTCGTCCAGGGAAAAGCCCGCGAGCACGCAACGGACATTGCGGATATTGGACATGTAGTCCACAAAACGCGCCGAACTGTAGGCCGACGGCAGCGGGTGCTCGAACGTCATCTCTCCCGGCCGCGGCTTCGCCTCCGCGATCCAATCGGTCAGCTTGGATGCCGGATTGAACCAGGCCGCCTGCGCGATGCGCTTCAGATGCATCACCGGCCAGAGATTGTCGCGCCAGAACGTCAGCAGTTCCACGCAGCGCGCGGTCGCGGCATCGCCGTCGAGGATGACGTGGCGACGTCCGGGGGTCAGGTATTCGACCTGGAGATCCGCGCAGACCAGGATCGGCGGATCGTCGGTGATGGAAACCAGCATGGTTTTGCGCGCAGCTGCACCAGTTTCAACGGCCAGCGAGCGCGACGTCCCGCAGCGGCGACGTCACGGCCCGTCCTGCCGAGGCGTCGAGCACGCCCGGCCGGTCCCAATCGCCCTCGGGGCGGATGATCACGTACGGATCGCTGTCCAGCGTAATGGCATCCGGGCCCGGTTCGATCTCCAGCAGCATTTCCGTGTAGGAGAAGTCGGAAAAGGTGATCTTGCGATTGTGACCAAGCGGCTTGGCGCCGAAATGGGCCCAGAAATCGACCAGGCGGTCCTGCGCCTGGCCGTAAATCTTGCGAAAGCCCTTGCGCTTCACATAGTCGACGCTCGCTTGTACCAGCTTGAACGAGACACGCGAGCGCCGATATTGGTGCCGCACCGCAAGCCGTTCCACCTTGGCGAAATCGCCGAAGAACCGCACCCGCAGACAGCCCGCAGGCTCGTTGCCGACATAGCCGATGAAATGCGCAGCGACCATGTCGTTGCCGTCGAACTCCTCGTCGAACGGGCAATCCTGCTCGGCGAGATAGACGGCTGAGCGGATCGAGGTGACCAGCATGAGATCGCTGAGATCGCGCGCGAGGCGAATGGTGATGGCGCGGGAATCGGGCTTCGCGAGCGGAATCCTAGTACCGTGCATCTGCAAAACTCCTTGCTTGAATGATCGCGCCCGGCATGCGCATCGGCTGCCGATGCCAGGGCCGCTCGTAGCACCACAGGTCGGGTTGGAAGCTTGGAACAGGCTCGAAGCCTGTCGCCTTCATGATGTCGCGGCCGGCCACGGTTGACGGCTGCGCATAGCAATCCGCGTTGCGAAACCTTAGCTGTCTCAGATGAGCCGCGGCCTTGCCGAGACCGGCGACGCCGCGCCCCGTCGCAGCGATCGCCCAGATGTAGATGGCGGAAACGTCCTCCTTCGCGGACGCGAGATGGCGCGTCTCCGGCGCGGTGAGGCAGATCTCGTCGAGCAGCAGCGCATCGTGCCCGCGATCGTTGAGAAACAGGAAAGCCATGCCCCCGACGAGGTTGCCCTTCCGGCTGAAAGTCAGGATGCTCTCGGGATCGTAGGCGAAATATTTTGCAAGCTCAGTCGCCCCGATCCGAACGCCCGGCACCAGCCGGTGCGCCAGCTGCGAAAGCGCGGCGATTTCGGAAAATTGGGCGCGACGTACGTCGACATCCGGACTGAGCGGCAGCGCGTCGAAATCATGCCTTGCGGCAAACGAGCCCCTTTCCATACCCATGTCACCCCTCTATCGTTTGCGGCTTTCGTGCCCCGCTATGACCAAGAGCTTAGCGGCTGGGGATCAGGCGTATGCAACAGTTATTGCACCGGGGTGCTGCGGTGATGCAGCACCGTGAAGAAGCCCTGGATATGTCCTGGGACGATTTGAAACTGTTTTTAGCTTGCGCAAAATATAAAAGTTTCCGCAACGCCGCCGAGGAGCTCGGGCTCACCTCCACCACCCTGATGCGCAGGATCGACCGGCTCGAAGAGAGCATCGACTGCAAGCTGTTCCTGCGCGACCAGAGCGGGCTCACGCTCAGCGACGAAGGCAGCGCGATGATCGCCGACGTCGCGCACATGGAGCGTCATGCCTTCAACGTGTTCCGGCGTGCTTCGCGATCGTCGAACGATATGTCAGGCACCGTGCGCGTCGCGGTGACGGAAGGCCCCGGCAATTTCTGGATCCTGCCGCGACTGATCGACTTCCAGAAGACCTATCGCAAGATCACCGTCGACCTGCGCTGCGCGATGGAACAGGCCGACGTCGCGCGGCTCGAATCCGATATCGCGATCCAGCTCGAGCCGCCGACCAATCCCGATCTGATCGTCGCCAAGCTCGGCCGGCTGCACATCTATCCCTTCGTGTCCAAGGAGTACGAAAACCTCTACGGCGTGCCGGCGAGCCTGGCCGAGCTGAAGAACCACCGCATCATCAAGCAGAGCGCCCCGCAGGTCGACGACGGCGCTTATGCCCGCGTGCTCGGACTTGAGTCGCTCGAGGGCATCGTCGGGATCAAGACCAATTCCTCGGTCGGCGTGCTCTATGCGGTGGAGCGCGGCGCCGGCATCGGATTCCTGCCGACGGTTTCGATCGCGCTCGGCGCCCCGCTTGTTGCCGTCGATCTCGGCGTCAGCCACCACGCCGATCTCTGGCTCACCTATCACAAGGAATTCCGCGCCTCCGAGCGCCACAAGATCGTGGTCGATTGGCTGAAGAAAATCTTCGACCCCAAGATCCATCCCTGTTTCCGCGACGAGTTCATCCACCCGGACGCGCTGGCGCCGATGATGACGGCCGCGCGCGAGGGTTTTGGATTGGCGGGATATGTCGCGGCAATGCCGACTTAAAACTCGAGCATGATCCTTTCGTAAAACCGCGTCGCAGTTTTCCGGATCCTCCTCTGGGCCGACGCGGGCAGGCTTCGCCTCACCACCGATGTTCGAAGCCGACCGTGCCCTGGTGCGACGTCAGCTCGTTGCGGAACTTGCCGTCGTAATTGACGTAGAGCCGCGCCGTGTTGGTCAGGCTGAGCGAGGCCGAGGCGCCGGCATCCATGCCGTAGCGGCTCTCGCCGATGCCGGGCACGACGATGCTCTGGGTCCCGAGGCTGACCTGCACCGATCCCAGGTTCTGATGGAAATTGTCGACGAACTTGCCATAGGCGGACAGGTCCAGGATCTTCTGGTCGAAGATGAAGTAGCGCCCGATCTCGGCTCCGATCATGACCCGCCCGCGCGAGAGCGCCGTCGAGCCGACATTGAGTGGATCGAGGCCGCCAACCTCCTGGAACGCGACGCTGGTGGCGCGGACATATTCCAGTGCGCCCTTCGGTACGACGCGCATCTGGTCCTTGGTCCAGTAATAACTGATCTCGGTCAGGGCGCCGTCGACTGCGGCGCGATAACCCGCGGTCGCAAGTCCCAGACCCGTATCCCGGCTCGAGCGGACCTTGCCGAAGCCGTGCACCAGGGCGAAAGCCCAGGTCCATGGGCCCTTGTCGACGGAGCCGCTGAAGCCGAGTTGCGTCAGGTCCAGCGTCGCAGACTGAAGTGCGAGCGGCACGTCGATGTCGGTGTGGCTCTGGTCGACGGAGAAGCCGAGATTGACACCCGGCGCGAGCCGCGCGCCGAAGCCTGCGACACCGCCAAACGTCTTGCGCTTGTCGCCGACAAAGTCTCCTTGCGCATCTGTCCGGACCGAGATGCCGTAGCCCTCGAACCAGGTGCGGTAGCGCGGATCTTCCGCGCCCGCCGATGCGCCGCCGCCGCCGGGATTGGTCCGAAACGCCCGGTTGATGCCGCCAGATGCCTGGTTGCCGAGCCGCTCCAGGAAATTCGAGCCGAGATTGAGCGCGCTGTTGCCGGCCGACTGGTCGTAATTGGTCGCTGTCGGCATCGGAATCGGCGTCGGTGACGGCGTGGGAGTCGGGGTCGGCGTGGGCGTCGGACTTTGCGCAAAGCCTGATGTCGTCGAGAGTACCACAATGAGCGCAAACGCCACGGAAGCCGCGATCCAACGGACGCGGTTCAGCCTGATCGCCTGCCGTGTCTCTGAGGGCTGCGAAATGCAGCACATGGCGACAAATCCCGAAGCAAAGGGCGGCGCCCAAAAATGCAACAGAAGCGGCGCACGCGTGCCGCGATTTGTGCCGAACTGTTACTGAGGGTCAACCGGCTGGCGCGTCCAGGCAAAGGCATTGCTTCCGATTGTGGTTCCGCGGCCACAGGTCGCAAATTGCGGTCGGGTACTCCGGTCGGGCTCTTGAAATTCGCGCGCGGCTTGCTAACGGGCGATTTTCATGTTGCAATATCGGACACAATCGGAATTGGCCGCTCGACTGTGCGTTTCGCGATATTGAGACTCAAGACTCGAACAGACTACCGGAAGCCCGTTTGTGGCGTGGCACGCGAAAAGCGGCCGCGTCGTTTTTGTATCTAGCGGAGGAGACTGAGGATGCCGCAAAAGGGCACCGTCAAATGGTTCAACCCGACCAAGGGCTATGGGTTCATCAAGCCGAACGGCAGTGACAAGGACGTCTTCGTCCACATCTCCGCCGTCGAGCGCGCCGGACTCTCGACCCTCAATGAAAATCAGGTGGTTGAATACGACCTCGTGGAGAACCGCGGCAAGGCATCCGCGGAGAACCTCAAGGTTTCCTGATTTCTCTCGCGGTCTGCGCAAGAGATCATGACGTTGCCCCCGGCTCTGCCGGGGGTTTTTGTTTGGGATGAGAAGTATTCCGAGTGCGACGGCGCTTCACCGCACCAACGGCGCAACCAGAAAATTCTCCGACGGCTCGCTGCCCGCGGTTTTGCACACATCGCCCTCGATCCGGACCTTGCCGGTCGCGAGCAGGCTCAGTGCTGCGGGATAGATGCGGTGCTCGACTTCGAGGATACGCTCCGACAGCGTGTCCGCCGTGTCGTGGTCGCTGACGGGAACCGCGCCCTGCATCACGATAGGGCCGGCATCGGTCTCGGGGATCACGAAGTGCACCGTCGCGCCGGACAGCTTGACGCCGGCGCGCAAAGCCTGGCCGTGCGGGTCGAGACCGGGGAAGGACGGCAGCAGTGAGGGATGGATGTTGAGCATCCGCCCGTACCAGGCCTTGGTGAATTCGGCCGTGAACAGGCGCATGAAGCCGCCGAGGCAAATCAGCTCGATGCCGTGCCGATCGAGCGCTGCTTGCAGCACCTTCTCGAAGCCGGCGCGGTCCTTGCCGAACGGCTTGCTTTCGATCACCAGCGTCTTCACGCCACTCGCTTTGGCCCTTTCCAGCCCTAGCGCATCGGCCTTGTTCGAGATGACGAGCGAAATCTCCGCCGGAAAATCCGGCGCGGCCGCGCCCTTGATCAGCGCAGCCATGTTGGAGCCACGGCCGGAAATCAGGATGGCGACGCGGCGTTTCATCACAGCGCCGGTCACTACAGCGCCATATCGAGATGGCCGTTATAGACGACGCGGTGCTCGCCCTCGGCCGGGATCACGGTGCCGAGCTGTGCCACGGTCTCACCGGCATCGGCGAAGACCTCGACGACCTCTTCGACCTTGTCCGGCTCGACGATCGCGATCATGCCGATCCCGCAATTGAAGGTCCGCAGCATTTCGAGCTCGGCAATGCCGGCCTGCGCGGCCAGCCATTTGAACACCGGCAGCACTGGCAGCCGCGCCAGATCGATACCGACGCCGAGATGCTTCGGCAGCACGCGCGGAATGTTGTCGGTGAAGCCGCCCCCGGTGATGTGGGCAAGCCCCTTCACCGCGCCGGTCTCGCGGATCGCGCGCAGGCAGGATTTGACGTAGAGACGCGTCGGCGTCAGCAACGCGCCGCCGAGCGTCATGACGGGCGCAAACGGCGCCTGCGCCCCGAAGCCGAGGCCGGATTGTTCCACGATCTTGCGCACCAGCGAGAAACCGTTGGAGTGCACGCCCGACGAGGCGAGCCCGATCACGGCATCGCCGGCAGCAATGTCCTTGCGCGGCAAGAGCGCGCCCCGCTCCGCGGCGCCGACGGCAAAGCCGCCGAGGTCGTAGTCACCGTCCTTGTAGAGGCCGGGCATCTCGGCCGTCTCGCCGCCGATCAGGGCGCAGCCGGATTCGCGACAGCCTTCGGCGACACCGGCCACGATCGACGCGGTCGCCTCCGGATCGAGCTTGCCGCAGGCAAAATAGTCGAGGAAGAACAGCGGCTCGGCGCCCTGTACCACGAGGTCGTTGACGCTCATGGCGACGAGGTCGATGCCGATCCCGCCATGCAGGCCGGTCTCGATCGCGATCTTGACCTTGGTGCCGACGCCATCGGTCGCGGCCACCAGGATGGGATCCTTGAAACCGGCCGCCTTGAGATCGAACAGGCCGCCGAATCCGCCGATTTCGGCGTCGGCGCCGGGCCGTGCGGTGGCGCGCACCATCGGCTTGATCAGGTCGACCAAGCGGTTGCCCGCGTCGATATCGACGCCTGAATCGGCGTAAGTGAGGCCGTTTTTGCGGTCGGTCATGCCCGATTTCCAGTGGGTTTGCGGCTGGTTACGTCGAATTCCGGGGACGCGCAATGGCTCGCATGGCGCGCCGCCGTATACTATGTAGAGATATCAACCGGTTCAGCCTCCAAAGGGCCGAATTCGAGGTCAGGCCGGGTGCCGGGAAGCGCCGTGTGAGTATACCGAACATCATTACTTTGGGCCGCATCATGCTGGTCCCGATCATCGTCTGGGCCATCGTGTCGAGCCAAATGGAGGTGGCGTTCGCCGTCTTCCTGATCGCCGGTATCAGCGACGCGGTCGACGGCTTCCTTGCCAAGCGCTTCAACATGACGAGCGAGCTCGGCGCGTTGCTCGACCCGCTCGCCGACAAGGCGCTGCTGGTCTCGATCTACATGGCGCTGGGCATCTGGGGCGCGATTCCGCGCTGGATCGTCATCCTGGTGGTCTCGCGCGACATCATGATCGTCGCTGCCGTGATCATATCGTGGCTGTTCGACCGGCCTGTGGAGATGAAGCCCTCGAAGGTATCCAAGCTCAACACTGTGGCCCAGGTGGCGTTCGCGGCGCTGGTGCTGGCCGCCCTCGCCTTCGGCTTCAAACCCGGTCCGTATGATATAATCCTGATGGGCCTCGTCACGGTCTTCACGCTCTCCTCCGTGTCGCTCTATCTTGTCGAATGGTTGCGGCACATGAGCACGATCGAGGCCAAGTGAGTTGGGAAGCAGCCCCGTAAAAGGCCAACTCCCGCTCGATTAAGTCGCATCTCGTCAAACGAAGCCGGCACGCCGGCACGGAGCAAAGCAAGCGTGCCAGGCCGCGTTCATCCCCGACAATTGGCGTTTTCGCTTCCGCATGCGGAGAGCCTGAGCCGGGACAATTTCCTCGAAGGCCCCGTCAACGCCGCCGGTCTAGCCCTCATCGACGCCTGGCCGGAATGGCCGAGCCGGATCATGTGGCTGGCCGGCCCGGAAGGAAGCGGCAAGAGCCATCTCGCCGCGATCTGGGCAGAGGCTTCAGGCGCCCGCTCGACCACGGCCAATGGGCTGACCGCCGAAGCCGTCCCGGCTGCGCTCGTCACCGGCGCGCTGGTGGTCGAGGATCCCAAGGCCGGGGAATTCGACGAGCGCGCCCTGTTCCATCTGATGAATCTGGCCCGCGAGGACGGCGCCTACGTCCTCTTCACCGGACGCGAGGCGCCCGCTTCTCTCGAGATCGAACTCGCCGACCTGCGCTCGCGGCTCCGCGCCGTCCCCGTTGTCTCGCTGCTGCCGCCTGACGACCAGCTCTTCCGCGGCCTGATCGTCAAATTCTGCGCCGACCGCCAGCTCGCGGTGGACGAGAGCGTGGTCAGCTACCTCGCCACTCGCCTGGAGCGGTCCTCGGCCGCCGCACGACGGGCTGTGGACCTGCTGGACAGCGAGGCCCTGCGCCTCGGCCGCCCCGTCACCCGGGCCCTGGCGGCCGAGCTGCTTCGGGATGTCTGACCAAGGCGGCTTGACGCGGCCGGGCGGCGGAACATCAATGTCATCGAAACGTCATCGCTCTAACACATGCTCCCGCGGGTTTTGCGGCTAAGTCGCAAATTGGGGCGAACTGGATGGATCGACTTCTGATGGACTCTGCGCAAGCTGTTGAAGTTAAAGAGAAAGCCCCGGAAGCCGAAGGCCCGCCGGCGATCGCGTCGAACCCCGAGCGGTTCATCAATCGCGAGCTCTCCTGGCTGCACTTCAACCGCCGCGTCCTGGAGGAATCGGTCAATCCCAGCCACCCCATGCTGGAGCGGGTACGATTCCTGTCGATTTCAGCGAATAACCTCGACGAGTTCTTCATGGTCCGCGTCGCCGGCATCAAGGCCCAGGTGCGCGAGGGCATTGCCGAGCGCAGCCCCGACGGTCTGACACCATCCGAGCAGCTCGCGCTCATCAACCGGACCGTCTCGCAGCTTGCCTCCGACCAGCAGGCGATCTGGCGCGACCTGCGCGGCACGCTCGCCGACGAGGGCATCGTGCTGGTCGAGGGCAAGGAGGTCACCAAGGCGGAACGAACCTGGATCGAGGACTACTTCCTCAGCAACGTGTTCCCGCTGCTGACGCCGCTTGCGATCGACCCGGCCCACCCCTTCCCGTTCATTCCGAGCCTCGGCTTCACCATCGCGCTCCAGCTCACGCGCGCCGCCGACGGCAAGCAGATGAACGCGCTGATCCGCATGCCCGGCAAGATCGACCGCTTCATCCGCCTGCCGGCTGACGGCAAGGTCGTCCGGCTGATCTCGCTGGAGCAGGCCACTGCGCTATTCATCAACCGCCTGTTTCCCGGCTACAATCTTCACGGCCAGGGCGCCTTCCGTGTCATCCGCGACTCCGAACTCGAAATCGAGGAAGAGGCCGAGGATCTCGTCCGCTTGTTCGAGACCGCGCTGAAGCGCCGCCGCCGCGGCTCGGTGATCCGGCTCGAGATCGATGCCAAGATGCCGGAGCAGCTGCGCAGCTTCGTACAACACGCGCTGTCGACCGCCGACGACGAGGTGTTCCTGGTCGATGGCGTGCTCGCCATGAACGAGCTCTCGCAACTCACCCGCCTCGACCGGCCCGACCTGGAATTCACCCCTTACGTGCCCCGCCATCCCGAGCGCGTACGCGAGCAAGGCGGCGACATCTTCGCTGCGATCCGGCAGAAGGATCTCGTCGTTCATCACCCCTACGAATCCTTCGACGTCGTGGTGCAGTTTCTCCAGCAGGCGACGCGCGACCCCGACGTCGTCGCCATCAAGCAGACGCTCTACCGCACCTCGAGCAACTCGCCGATCGTGCGCGCGCTCGTGGAAGCCGCCGAAGCCGGCAAATCCGTCACCGCGCTGATCGAGCTGAAGGCGCGATTCGACGAAGAGGCCAACATTCGCTGGGCGCGCGACCTCGAGCGCGCCGGCGTGCAGGTCGTCTATGGCTTCCTTGAACTGAAGACCCACGCGAAATTGTCGATGGTGGTGCGCCGTGAAGGCGGCAGCCTCACGACCTACGTCCACACCGGCACCGGCAATTATCATCCGGTGACAGCGCGCATCTACACCGACCTCTCCTACTTCACCTCGGACCCGACCATCGGCCGCGACGCTGCCCGCGTGTTCAACTTCATCACCGGCTATGCCGCGCCGAGCGATCTGGAAAAGATGGCGGTCTCGCCGCTGACCTTGCGCAAGCGCATCATCGAGCACATCCAGGGCGAGACCGCGCATGCGCGGCACGGCCGGCCCGGTGCGGTCTGGATGAAGATGAACGCGCTGGTCGACCCCGACATCATCGACGCGCTCTACGAGGCCTCACAGGCCGGCGTGCAGGTCGAGCTCGTGGTGCGCGGTATCTGCTGCCTGCGGCCCGGCATTCCCGGGCTGTCGGAGAACATTCGCGTCAAGTCGATCATCGGACGCTTCCTGGAGCACGGCCGAATCTACTGCTTCGGCATGGGCCAGGGCCTGCCGAGCGCGAAAGCGGCTGTGTATATCTCCTCGGCCGACATGATGCCGCGCAACCTCGACCGCCGCGTCGAGGTGCTGTGTCCGCTGCAAAATCCCACGGTGCATCAGCAGGTTCTCGAACAGATCATGGTCGCGAATCTCAAGGACAATGAACAGAGCTGGCAATTGTTGCCGGACGGGTCTTCAACGCGTATGAAGACCGCGAAGGGCGAGGAGCCTTTCAACGTCCACAACTACTTCATGACAAATCCGAGTCTGTCTGGCCGTGGTAAGTCGCTCAAGGAATCCTCGCCGCGCCGCCTCACGCGCCGTAATGAACGTCATCAATCCTGATCCGGGATCGTCGACGTGAAGCGGCCGCGCAAGCGCGGCTCGAGCGTCGCGGTCATCGACATCGGCTCCAACTCGGTCCGGCTCGTCGTCTACGAGGGACTGACGCGGAGCCTCATTCCGATCTTCAACGAGAAGACGCTGTGCGGCCTCGGGCGCGAGGTGCAGAGCACGGGACTGCTTGCGCCCGACGCCGTCGACAAGGCGCTGACCTCGCTCAAACGCTTCCGTGCGTTGTGCCGGGTGATGCAGGTCGGACGGGTGTTTGCGATTGCGACCGCCGCCTGCCGCGACGCCTCCAACGGCCCCGACTTCATCGCCAAAGCCGAGCGCATCTGCGCGGTGAAAATCGAGATCCTGTCGGGCCCGCGCGAGGCGCGGCTGTCGGCGCTTGGCGTGATCTCCGGCATCCATCATCCCGACGGCATCGTCGGTGACCTCGGCGGCGGCTCGCTCGAACTGATCGACGTGCGCAAAAACACTGTGCGCAGCGGCGTGACGCTGCCGCTCGGCGGGCTCGCGCTGCAGGACCTCGCGCATAAATCCCTGAAACGCGCCGACCGCATTGTGCGCGAAGCGCTCGACGGGGTGCCGCAGCTCAAGGCAGGGAGCGGCCGCAGCTTCTACGCTGTCGGCGGCACCTGGCGCGCGCTTGCGCGCATCCACATCATCCAGAGCGGCTATCCGCTCCAGGTGATGCATGGCTATTCGATTTCGGCTGCCGAGGCACTCGATTTCTCACGTCGTCTCCGCCGGCTTGCGGCCGCCGGCATGCTCGCCGACATCGAGATCGTCGCCGATGCCCGGCGTCCGCTCCTCACCTATGCGGCGCTGGTGCTCGAGCACATCATCCGGGTGGCGAAGCCGAAGACCATCGTGTTCTCGACCTTCGGCGTGCGCGAGGGCCTGTTGCACGAGAAGCTGCCGGACTCCGAACGCAACAAGGACGGACTGATCTGCGCGGCCGAGGAGCTTAACCAGCTGCTGTCGCGTTCGGCAAGGCACGCGCGCGAGCTGATCGCCTGGACCGATCGCCTCGCGCGCGTGGTGAAGCTGCGCGAGACCGAGGAGGACCGCCGCCTGCGCCACGCCGCGTGCCTGCTGTCCGACATCGGCTGGCGCGTGCATCCCGACCATCGCGGCGAGCAGACGCTGAGCCTCGTCGTCAACGGCAATTTCGGCGCGATCACCCACACCGAGCGCGCCTTCGTCGGCCTGTCCGTGTTCTATCGCTATGCGGGGCTCAGCGAGGAGAACCAGCCGCCGGTCGCCATGCAGGAGCTGCTGACGCCGGCGCAGCTCGAACGCGCCCGCCTGCTGGGCGCGGCCTTCCGCGTCGCGCATCTGATCTCGGCGGCTCGTCCGGGCGTCTTGCCCGCGACGCACTTCCGCAGCGTGGGCCGCAAGCTGTTGCTGGTGTTCGAGCACCGCCTCGGCGATCTCGTCGCGGATCGCGTCGGCAGCCGCTTCCGCGCACTCGCCCGCCTGATCAACCGCGCCGGCTCGATCGTGCGGCGGTGACAAACAGAAGCGGCGCGCAAGGCAACGCTGCCTGGGCCAACGGGCGCTCAATGAACAGGCTGGTAAAGCCACGAAGCGGAACATTCTATCGGAGCGGCTGTTCCCAGCCACGGCGCCCCTCCTATGCGGGCGATCCGGGTTTTTGACCAGGAGCAGCCATTCGATCGCGGCTGCCCTCCGGCGTGACGATGGCTTTCAGTCCGCCGAGCTCCGAGTCCGTGAGAACAAGCTGCCAACGATAGGCACTGAGCACGTCCTGAACGATGGCGAGGCCAAGGCCGGTACCCTCGCCGCGCTCGTCCAGCCTTGCACCGCGTTCGAGCACGCGGCCGCGTTCGGCGGACGCGATGCCCGGGCCGTCGTCCTCGACCGTGATCGCCGGATTCGCGGTGGCATCCGCGCCGATGCGCACTTGGCTCTTGGCGTGACGGGCGGCATTTTCCAGGAGATTGCCCAGCACCTCGGCCAGATCAGTGCGATCGAGCGGCACGCTCGGCTCGCCCGTTATGCAGGTCCTGAATTCAAGCCGCTGCGCAGTGGGCGTGCGCGCCAGCGTCAGCATCAGGGACTCGACAAGCGGTCTGAGTGGCGTGGAAACATGGCCGCGCTGTCGTGCCGTCCCCCGCGCCCGGGCACGCGCCAGCTCGCGGTCGACGTGACGGCTCATCGCGTCGCCGACGGATTCGATTGCCTGGGCGACGTCCTGCTCACCTCGCCGACGCAAAAGCGCGACATCGGCCGCGAGTGCGGCAAGCGGCGTCTTCAATCCGTGCGCCAGGTCAGCGGCGCGGCTGCGCGAACGCTCGATCTCGCGCTCCTGGGCATCGATCAGGCTGTTGACCTCTTCCACCAGAGGCTTCACTTCGGCAGGGACGTCGACGGGGAGATGCTTGCGCTGGCCGGAGCGGACGTCCGCGACACCGCGGCGAAGCGCGTCGAGCGGGCGTAAGCCTAGTCCGACTTGGATCGAGGTGGCCACCGCCAGCACCAGGCTCAGCAGGCCGAGCGCCAGCACCAGATCCTTGGCGAATTGCGCGGCGGCGGCCGACGCGCGGGCGAGATCGCCGGCCACCGCGACGCGCACCGGCGCACGGCGGTCGCTCACGGTAAGCAGCACGCGGCGTTCACTGACCAGGAGCCGCGCGTTCGCGGGGCCAAGGATGACGTGACGGTGCAATTCGCCAGGCGACGGCTCATCCTGCGGCAAGTCCAGCGCCGTGTCCCACAGCGAACGTGAACGCAGCACCTGGCCGTCGTCGTCTGATACCTGCCAGTACAAACCCGAAAGCGGGTCTGCAAACCGCGGGTCGGCCGGCGGGCGGCCCACCATCAGCTTGCCCTGCGCATCGACGTCGATACCTGCGAGGAGTTGCTTGAGATAGACGTCGAGGTCGTCGCCGATGGTGCGCGTGACGTGGCGCTCGAACAACAGCGTCAGCCCGGCGCCGGCAATGGTCAGCGCGATCAGGATAGCTACGAATCCGCCAGCGATCAGTCGCAGCCGCAGCGAGCCCCGGCTCACGGCGTCCTCTCCGGTACCAGATAGCCGAAGCCGCGCCTGGTCTCGATCAGATCGGCACCGAGCTTCTTGCGCACGCGGCCGACCAGCACCTCGAGCGCGTTCGACTCATGGTCTTCGCCGTGACCATAGACGTTTTCGTCGAGCTCATGCTGCGACACCACGCGGCCTCGGTGGTGCAAGAGAAAGGCGATCAGACGGTATTCCAACGGCGACAACGCGACGGGCACGCCGCGCAGCGTCACCTTCATCTGGCGCTCGTCGAGTTCGACCTCGCCGGCGACAATCTTTGGGGAGGCATGCCCCGCCGCGCGGCGCACGATCGAGCGCAGCCGCGCCAGCAATTCCTCCATGCGGAAGGGCTTGGGCAGGTAGTCGTCGGCGCCCGCGTCGATACCATCGACGCGCTCGGCCCAGCTGCCACGCGCCGTCAGGATCAGCACCGGCATGGACCGTCCGTTCGCGCGCCACCGCTTGAGGACGGCGAGGCCGTCCATGCCGGGCAAGCCGAGATCGAGGACGACGGCGCCGTAGTCCTCGGTGTCACCGCGAAACCAGGCTTCCTCGCCGTTGCGGACGGTTTCGACCACATAGCCGCCCGCGCGCAAGGCCGTCTCCACGTCGGCCGCGATCCGTCGGTCGTCCTCCACGAGCAGCAGGCGCATCACTTCTCCTTGATGCGTTCAATCTCGCCGCTGCGCGCGTCCACATACGCTTCGTAGAGGTGGCCCTTTTCGCCGACGATGCGGAGCTCATAGATCCAGCGGCCGCGCTGACGCTCTATTTCGACGCCAGCGACCTCGCCCGGCAGCTTGCCTCGGACGGATGCGAGGATATCGGCGAGTGACTTGATCTCGCCCGCCTCGACTGCACGGCGAACCGCGTCGGGCGCGCCATTATCGTGGTCGCCTGCAGCCGCGGGCCCTGACGCGAGCACGACGCCCGCCAGCATTGGCACTGCGAGGAATCGCATAAGACCAGCTGATTGCATGGACAAAGAATGCCCCAATCGACCTGACGAAACGCTGACGTGGATCAATAGGGGCCCGGCCGGGCAGCGGACCCCGGTTACCGCCGGCTTCCGGGCCTGGAGCGTTGCCGCTCATTGGTCGCTTGGCTGACAATTCACTGACACCACCCAACAGGTGGCCGTCAGGGCTCTTCTGCCAATTTCCGCTCAACGCCTCGCCGCATGACGCGGCCGGGCGCCACAAGCCGGAGAGAACCATGCGCAAGATCACCATGTTCACCGCCATCGCCGCCTTGCTCGCAGCCGCCGCGACCGCTCACGCCGGCAGCCTCGGGCGTCCCTGCACTGCAGCGCCACAAACAAGCTGGCTGTCGCTCGAACAATTGCAGGCCAAGGTCGAAGCCCAAGGCTACAAAGTTCAGAAGGCCAAGCTCAAGAATGCCTGTGGTGAACTCTACACCATCGACAAGTCCGGCAGCCGGGTCGAGTTGTTTGTCGATCCGACCAGCGGCCAGATCGTCGGTCAGCTGTAAGGGTCAGCACCATGAGCGCCATTCACGACGCGACCCAGGCCGGCGGCGAGAAGCCGCCGGCCAAGGTCAAGGTCTGGGACCCCTTCGTGCGCGTTTTCCATTTGTCGCTTGCCGGGCTGTTTCTGCTCGCTTATGCGACCGGTGACGAGATCGAAAATGTCCATATCGCCGCCGGCTATATTATTGCCGGGTTGCTCGCGCTACGGATCGTGTGGGGCTTCGTGGGGCCGCGCCATGCGCGCTTTCGCGACTTCGTGCGTTCCCCGCGTGCAGTGCTCGCCTACATGCGCGACGTGGCGCTGCTGAGGGCGCCACGCTATCTCGGCCACAATCCAGCCGGTGGCGCGATGGTGATGGCGCTGATCGTCACGCTGCTCGGCACCTGCCTCACCGGTTACATGATGACGACCGGCAGCTTTTGGGGAGCAAAATGGGTGGAGGAGGTGCATGAGGCGTTCGCCAACCTCACGATCGGTCTCGTCGTCGTCCACGTGTTTGGCGTCCTGCTGGCGAGCTTCGAGCACCGCGAGAGCCTGGTGAAAGCGATGATCACCGGGAGGAAGCGTCCAACATGAGCTTAGATTGGTTGGCCTTACTGCTGCCTCTCCGAGAGGTGGGACGGCAGCTTGGCTTCCATTGGCGATGACCGAATTGACTGAGGTCGGCCGAAACGCTCCACCAAGAGCGAGCAGCCTCCCACAATGGCTGGCGCGCTTGAGGCAAATCAACTCACCAGCGCGCTGGTGGAGTAATCGAGACCTGCAGCCGATTGGCGCTTCTCTCGCCCGTGGGTGTGGGATCTTCCTCATGCGAGTCAGACGCGGAACTCTCCTTCTCACCTCTTCTGGGGGCGCATTCGTTCGTACGCTCTTCGCGGTTGCACTGAGCTTGTTACCTTCCGTGTCGATGGCGCGGGACGATGTGAAGCTGAGCGATGCGCAGGCGCGGAATCTAGGTGTGCGCGTGACCCATCCGATCGCGAGCCGGACCGACCTGACGCTGCCCTATCCTGTCCAAATCGTGATCCCGACGCCGCAATTGTGGGTGGTCAGCGCACCGGTGTCCGGCATGGTCGCCAATCTCCGGGCCGGGCGCGGCGACCGCATCTCGGCCGGCCAGCCGCTGGTCACCCTGGAAAGTCCAAGTTTCGTCTCTCAACAGCGCGACTACCTGCACGCGATCGCACAGGAGCTTCTCGCCGCCCAGCAGCTCAAGCGTAACGTCGATCTGTTCGAAGGCAAGGCTGTACCGCAACGCGTGTTGGAAACCAGCCAGGCCGAGGCGCGTCAGGCTACTCTCGTCGTCGCCGAGCGGCGGCAGATGCTGCATCTGAGCGGGATGTCCGATGAGGTAATTTCGCGGCTGGCCCAGGAAGCGGCTATCAGCGGGACGCTCACGGTCAATGCGCCGCAGCCTGCATCGGTGGTCGATGTCATGGTATCGCCAGGACAACGGGTCGAACAATCCACGCCGCTCATCAAGCTTGCGCGGCTCTCGCCGCTATGGGCCGAAATCGCGGTTCCTGCCGCCAATATCCGAGCGATCCGCACCGGTGCAAGTGTCGAGTTTGAGAATTATTCAACGCCCGGCAAGGTCATACTGGTCTCCGAGACCATCGACCCTGGCACCCAAACCATTCTGGTTCGCGCGGAAGTGCCCAACGACGGAGAGCTGCATCCTGGTCAGACGACCGCAGCCCGCATCGGCTTTCTCTCCGCCGATGAAAGCGCCTGGGAGATTCCCTATAGCGGGCTGGTGCGGCGGGGCGAACAAACGTCGGTCTTTGTCGCGTTCGACGGCGGTTTTCGGCTGGTCTCGGTCAAGCTGGTTGCGGAAGATCAGGACCATGTCGTCGTGTCGGGCCCCGTGACAGAGCAGGACGAGATCGCAATCGGGGGCGTCTCGGCGCTTCGCGGCATTCTCTCGGGACTGGGACAGTAGATGCTCCGGCGACTGATCGCGTTCGCGCTTTCCCAGCGATTGTTCGTTATGCTGGGGGTGGTGCTGTTGGTCGCCGCCGGCGTCGTCCTCCTGCCCGGCCTGCCGATCGACGCGTTTCCCGACGTCTCCCCGGTCCAGGTGAAGATCATCATGAAGGCGGCGGGCCTCACCCCGGAAGAGGTCGAGCAGCGCATCACGGTCCCTATCGAGCTTGAACTGCTTGGATTGCCTAACAAGAAAGTCCTTCGTTCAACCACGAAGTATGCATTGGCTGATATCACCGTCGATTTCGAAGACGGCACTGACATCTACTGGGCGCGCAACCAGGTGTCGGAACGACTATCGAGCATCTCGCGTGATTTCCCTGACGGGGTGAGCGGCGGTCTTGCGCCGATCACGAGTCCCCTGGGCGAAATGTTCATGTTCACGATCGATAGTCCCGAACTCTCGCTCGCCGAACGCCGGGGCCTGCTCGATTGGGTGATCCGTCCCGCCCTGCGTACTGTCGCCGGTGTTGCCGACGTCAATGCGCTCGGCGGTTATGTGCGCGCCTTCGAGATCGTGCCGCGCAGCGATGCACTTGCCGCCCGCGGCATATCGTATGACCTGTTCCGTCGGGCGATCGAAGCCAACAGTCGCAACGATGGCGCCGGACGGGTGAACCAGGGCGAGGACAGCACCTTGGTTCGGGTTGAAGGCAGCATCCGGTCGACAGAGGATATCAAGGCCATAGTCGTTGACGCGCGCGAGGGAGTGCCGATCCTGGTCAAGGACGTCGCGAACGTCCAGGTCGGGACGCTGACCCGCTATGGCGCAGTTACGTCGGACGGGCACGGCGAAACCGTCGAGGGGCTGGTCCTCGGCTTGCGCGGCGCCAATGCGGGGCAGCTCGTCCGAGACGTACGTGCCCGACTTGCCGAGTTGCAGCCCTCGCTGCCGAAGAGCGTTTCGATCAACGTGTTTTATGACCGCAGCCGCTTGGTCAACCGCGCGGTGGGCACGGTGATTCGGGCGCTCGGCGAGGCCACCGTCCTCGTCATCGTTCTTCTGCTGCTTTTCCTCGGCAACTGGCGCGCCTCGCTGGTGATCGCTCTCAGCCTGCCGCTGGCCATTCTCATGGCGCTCATCGTCATGCGCGTCGTGGGAATGTCGGCCAACCTGATGAGCCTGGGTGGACTTGCGATCGCGATCGGCATGTTGATCGACGCGCTGGTTGTCGTCGTCGAGAACATCGTCGGCAACCTCGGCAAGCACGAACCGAGCAAGGCGACTCCGCTGATCCACCTGGTGTACCGGTCGGTTTGCGAAGTCCTGGAACCCGTCGCCTCGGGCGTCCTCATCATCATGATCGTGTTCGTACCGCTGCTGACCCTGCAGGGATTGGAAGGGAAGCTATTCATCCCAGTCGCACTGGCAATCATTTTCGCGCTCGCCAGCTCGTTGCTGCTGGCGCTGACCGTGATCCCGGTCGCAACCTCCTATCTGCTGAAGTCCGCGTCACATCGCGATCCCCTGCTGATTCGTGCGGCACAGCGGATCTACGCACCGGCGCTGGACTGGGCCTTGGACAACGAGCGCAAGGTGATTGCTGCAGCGCTGATCGGCCTGCTCGCTGCGGGCTTCGGTTATTCAAAGCTCGGCAAGACCTTCATGCCGACGATGGACGAAGGCGACATCATCGTCAGTGTAGAGACGCTTCCTTCCGTCAACCTCGACGAGTCATTGGCTATAAATGCAAGGCTCCAGACCGCACTTCTGGCCGTACCGGATATTGCCGGTATCGTCGCACGGACCGGGTCGGACGAGCTCGGCCTCGATCCCATGGGCCCCAACCAGACCGACACGTTCCTCGTGCTCAAGCCGGCCGCCGAGAGACAGACCGACAGTCGCGAGACCCTGCTGCAGAAGCTTCGTGAGGTTCTGAACGGCTTTCCCGGTATCTCGCTCAGCTTCACCCAACCGATCGACATGCGCGTGCAGGAGATGATCAGCGGCGTGCGCGGCGACGTCGCAGTGAAGATCTTCGGCCCCGACATCGGCAGACTGAACGAAATCGCGGCAAAGCTGTCGGGCATCCTGTCCGGCATAGACGGTGCCGAGGACGTCTACACCACGCTCAACGAAGGCGCTGAATATTACACGGTGGCCGTCAATCGAATGGAGACCGGTCGCCTCGGCCTGACGGTGGACTCCATAGCGAACTCACTCCGCACGCAAATCGAGGGCCGAACGATCGGGACCGCGCTTGAGGGGGGACGCCGCATGCCGATCCTCATCCGCGGGAGCAAGTCGACCAGGGAGACGCCGACGCTGTTGGCGAGCCTGCCAATGACGCTCGCTTCCGGACAGCATGTGGCGCTGTCGCAGGTCGCCCGAATCCAACGAGTGGACGGCCCCGTGAAAATCGACCGCGAAGACGGCTCGCGGATGAGCGTGGTCCGCGCCAACGTCCGGGGCCGCGACATGGTGGGCTTCGTCGAAGCGGCGCGCCAGAAAGCCGCCGAACTCCCGCTCCCGGAAGGCTACCGGCTGACCTGGGGCGGGCAATTCGAGAACCAGCAACGTGCCGCCGCACGTCTGTCCGTCGTGGTGCCGGTTGCGATCGGTCTGATCTTCCTGCTGCTCTTCACCACATTCGGCGCCATACGACAGGCCTTGCTGGTCCTCGTCAACATTCCCTTTGCCTTGATCGGGGGCGTCTTCGCACTGGTTCTGACGGGCGAATATCTTTCAGTGCCAGCCTCTGTCGGCTTCATCGCACTGCTCGGCATCGCCGTTCTGAATGGCGTTGTCCTGGTCTCTCATTTCAATCAGCTGCGGGCCCGCGGCCTGAGCGAGGATCGTATCGTCGTCGAAGGCGCCATGCGCAGGCTTCGGCCAGTGCTGATGACCGCGAGCATTACGGCGTTCGGCTTGATCCCGCTGCTGTTTGCCTCCGGTCCAGGATCCGAAGTCCAGCGACCGCTCGCCGTTGTCGTGATCGGAGGGCTCCTGTCGTCCACCCTGCTCACTTTGATTCTCTTGCCGATCCTGTATCGCCGCTATGGCGGGACGCCGAAGGTGACCTGATGATCGACCAGCCGGTCTGCCTCACGCTGATCTTGTCTCGCCAACTCTGCGACGAGGTGTTCGACTATCTTACCGAGCAGACCGATCTTGTTTCGGGGTTCACCGCATTGCACGGGGCTGGTCACGGCGCCGAAGTCCGATTGCACACGGCGGCCGAACGCGTGAAGGGCAACGCCGATCAGGCCATCGTGCAGATCATCATGGCGAGGAGCGATGCTGGCCGCTTGCTCGACCGACTGCGAGTTCCGTTCGCCGGAGCCAAGATCGTCTACTGGACGACGCCCGTGACGGAGTTCGGCGCGATCGACTGAAGCAGCCTATTCCGCCGAGGCCTTGGCGTGGCGCTCGGAGGATTCCAGCGCGGCCGCGCTCATGCTGCGCCGGCGCCAGACGTATCCGACGACCAGCACGACGACGGCGCCGAGAGCTGCGCAGAGATATTCGCCGCCTCCGCCGCCATGCGCGAATTGCGGTGGGATGCGCAAGGCGCCGAGCATGTTGTCCAGCGAGGCGCCGAACGGACCGTCGAACAGCGTGTGCAGCCTCGGCGCGATGCCGGGATCGGTCGCGATCACTTCGCCCGCGATCCAGCCGAGCAGCGCCGCGCCGGCCCACACCAGCACCGGCAGCCTTGCGAGCAGCGCCATGATCAGCGCCGCGCCGGCGACGATCAAGGGCACGCTGATGGCAAGACCGAGCACCAGCAAGGGCGCGCTGCCATTGGCGGCCGCGGCCACCGCAATGACGTTGTCCAGGCTCATGACGATGTCGGCGACGACGACGATCTGCACGGCCTGCCACAGATGCGAGGCCGACTCGACGCCGTCCTCGTCCTCCTGTTCCGGCACCAGCAGCTTTGCCGCAATCACGATCAGCGCAAGACCGCCGACCAGCTTGAGGTACGGCAGCTCCATCAGGCTCGCGACGATGCCCGTGAAGATGATCCGCAGCAGCACCGCGGCGCCGGCACCCAGGATCATGCCCCACAGCCGATGCCGCGGCTTGAGGCCGCGGCAGGCGAGCGCAATCACCAGCGCATTGTCGCCGGACAAGAGGATGTTGATCCAGATGATCTTGCCGACCGCGACCCAGAAAGTCGGTTCGGCCATCTCAACGCGGAACTGGGTGAAGAATGCCCCGATCGTAGCGGGATCGAAGATCTGCCAGAGCCAGTTCACACTACGTCCTTTCGCCGCGTCTCGTTACCTGATCGGCTGACGGATCAGCCGACGATCTCGTTGCCCGAGAAGAACTGCGCGATCTCGATCGCAGCGGTTTCCGGCGCATCCGAACCGTGCGCGGAGTTCTCGCCGATCGACTTTGCGTAGAGCTTGCGGATGGTGCCGTCAGCCGCCTTGGACGGATCGGTCGCGCCCATCACGTCGCGATACTTGGAGACGGCACCCTCGCCTTCCAGCACCTGGACCACCACGGGGCCGGACGTCATGAAGTCCACGAGCTCACCGAAGAAGGGGCGCGCCTTGTGGACCGCATAGAAGGTCTCGGCCTGTTCCTTGGTCATGCGGATGCGCTTCTGCGCGACGATACGCAGGCCCGCCTTCTCGATCACGGCGTTAACCGCACCGGTGAGGTTACGCGCGGTGGCGTCGGGCTTGATGATCGAGAAGGTGCGTTCGATGGCCATGATGTTGTCCTTGAAGAGAAAACGGTGGTTCGGAGTTGCCGGGCTTATATCGGCGCCTTCGCAATACGGCAAGCGACCGCCAAAACCGACTCGGGGACGCTTCGCCGCAGCCCAGGGGCCGGAATTCCAAGATGGATTACAACGATTTCACCCAAATGAACCCAATCTGAAGGCCTCGTCAGGGTTTGGTTCAGCCTCGTTCGGATAACCTCAGGTCCATCGAAACCAAAGCCTCTGCCCGAGGCGGACCGTTTCGGCGGCCTTTCCATCGACGCGATAGCCCCGCGCCGACAGATTTGAGGAGATCACCATGTTGAGGAAACTTTCGCTCGCCGCCATCGCCGCGGTTGCGCTTGGTGCCGCGCTGGCACCGACCTCCGCGTCCGCTCATTGGCATGGCGGCTGGGGTCACGGCGGCGGCGGTGGCTGGCATCATGGCTGGGGTGGCCCGCGCTTCTATGCCCCCGTCTCCTACGGCTACGGCGGCTGCTATGTGCGCCGGCTGGTCCCGACCCCCTGGGGACCCCGCTGGCGGACGATCAACCGCTGCTACTGAGCCCGACAGCACCTTTCCAAGGATACCTGACCCCAAGGATACCTGACCCCAAGGGTACCTGAGCCCCCAAGGTACCTTCCAAGCGAAGCCCCGGCGTCCCCAGCGCCGGGGCTTTGTATTCGCAGGGGGATATTGCGTGGCTTCACACAATTTTTGCTAGAATGCCTCGCAATCGCCGCGAGTGGCGAAACCATTTGGGGACCAAGGACTTGGTACCGTGTCGCTTCTTTGAGAACACGGAACCCTGCGATGGTTAGTCTTTTCGCCGATGACAGCGAGCAAATCGACCGGCGCACCAGCCGCTCGATCCGCGATGCGGTGGGCGAACGGCTCCAGCAGAGCCTGCGGCCCGAAGCCAGGCTGCCGACGCACCTCGAGCAACTCCTCAATGAGCTGAAGCAGCGCGAGCGCGATTCGCACTGAGTTGACGAGCACCGGCTTGCAGACACGGAAAAACGGGTTGCGTTTGATCGCCGGTGCGGTGACAAGGCCGCATGCTCTCCATCAGCGACCTCTCCATCCGCCTGGCCGGACGCCTTCTGATTGACCAGAGTTCCGTGCAGATCACGCCCGGATCCCGCGTGGGCATGGTCGGTCGCAATGGCACCGGCAAATCGACCCTGTTCAAGGTGATCCGCGGCGAGCTCGCGGCCGAGCACGGCACGGTGACCCTGCCGCCCCGTTGGCGTGTCGGCAGCCTCGCGCAGGAAGCGCCGAACGGCCCCGAGAGCCTGATCTCGGTCGTGCTCAAGGCCGACCTCGAACGCGACGCGCTGCTCACCGAGGCCGAGAGCGCAACCGATCCGCACCGGATCGCCGAGATCCAGACCCGGCTGGTCGACATCGACGCCCATTCGGCGCCGAGCCGCGCCGCAGCGATCCTCTCCGGCCTCGGCTTCTCCGCCACCGACCAGCTCCGCCCCTGCGCCGAATTCTCCGGCGGCTGGCGCATGCGTGTCGCGCTCGCCGCCACGCTGTTCGCGGCTCCCGACCTGTTGCTGCTCGACGAGCCCACCAACTATCTCGACCTCGAAGGCACGCTGTGGCTGGAGGATCACCTCGCGCATTATCCGCGCACCGTGATCGTGATCAGCCATGACCGCGACCTGCTGGAAAGCTCCGTCGACCAGATCCTGCATCTGGATCGCAGCAAGCTCACGCTTTACAAGGGCACCTACTCCTCCTTCGAGGAGCAGCGCGCCATGCGCGAGATGCTCGATGCCAAAGCGGTCAAGCGCCAGGAAGCCGAACGCGCCCGCCTGCAAGCCTTCGTCGATCGCTTCAAGGCCAAGGCCTCGAAAGCCCGCCAGGCGCAGTCCCGTGTGAAAATGCTGGAGCGGCTGAAGCCGATCACGGCGCTGGTCACCCAGGACGTACGCGAGATCAGCTTTCCGGCGCCCGAGAAGATCCTGTCGCCGCCGATCATCGCCGCCGACAACGTCGTGGTCGGCTACGATCCGAACACGCCCGTGCTGAACCGCGTCACCTTGCGCGTCGACAATGACGACCGCATCGCGCTGCTTGGTTCCAACGGCAACGGCAAGTCGACCCTTGTGAAACTGCTCGCCGGCCGCCTCGCGCCGTTCTCGGGCAAGGTGACCCGCGCCGACAAGCTCTCGATTGCCTATTTCGCCCAGCACCAGCTCGACGAATTGAACGAGGATGCCTCGACCTACGACCACGTCCGCAAGCTGATGGGCGAGGCGCCCGAAGCGAAAGTACGCGCCCGCGCCGGCGCGATCGGCTTTTCCGGCAAGGCGGCCGACACCAAGGTCGGAAAATTGTCGGGTGGCGAGAAGGCGCGGCTCCTGCTGGGCCTTGCGACCTTTTTCGGCCCCAACATGATCATCCTGGACGAGCCGACCAACCATCTCGACATCGACAGCCGCGCCGCGCTTGCGGAAGCCATCAACGAATTCCCCGGCGCCGTCATCATGGTTTCGCATGATCGCTATCTGATCGAGTCCTGCGCCGATCAACTCTGGATCGTCGCCGACCGCACCGTGACCAATTACGACGGCGATCTCGACGAATATCGCCGCCTGGTGCTGTCCGCGCGCAATGGCGAGCCCGCCCCGCGCGAGCGCAGCGCGGCGAGCGAGAAGCCGCAGCGTCCGAGATCGGACAATCGCGGCTCGCTGAAAAAACGCATCGCGGAAGCCGAATCCGAGATCGCCCGCGTCAGCGAGATCATCAGCAAGATCGACACTGCGCTCGCCCTGCCCGACATCTTCACCCGCGATCCCAAGCAGGCCGCGCAACTGTCGAAAGCCCGCGCCAATGCGGCCGACGCGCTGGCGCGCGCCGAGGAGCAGTGGCTCGAGGCAAGCACGCAATTCGACGAGGCGGCGGGTTGACGCCCCTACAAGGGCCGACATTAAAATCCGAAAAACAACCCCATGCACAGTACCGGTATTGTGCTACCCGGTAATTAGTCGTTGAATAACGTGTTCTTTGCCGGCCCGTCTGGCGAAGCTTCGTCGGCAACAGGCGGGAACTAGCGCTCCCGCATGATCTCGTGCCGGTAGCGCTGCAGCGGCGATAGCAGGTAGCTCAGGATGGTGCGCGAACCGGTCCTGATCTCGACGGTCACCGCCATCCCCGGGGAGAGATTGACGAGGCGGTCGTCCACCTGCATTTGGCTGCGATCGAGCGAGATGCGGGCGCTGTAGCTCAACTCCTGCCCGCTGGGCTCGCTGCTGTCGCGTTGCGTCCCGGGCGCACGGTCGCTCCCGCGCTCCTGGGGCCGATCGCGGACGATGGCGTCCTGCGAGACGCTCACGACCCGGCCTGCGAGAAGCCCGTAACGGGTGAAATTGAAGGTATCGATCTTGATGGCGGCGCCCTGCCCGGCCTCGACAAATCCGATGTCACGATTGGAGATCATCGCCTCGATCTCGAGCCGCGTATCGGTCGGCACGATCACCAGCAGCGACTGTGCGGGCGTGACCACGCCGCCTACGGTGTGGACCGCGAGCTGCTGCACGACGCCGTCGACCGGGGACGTCAGTTGCTGAAGCCTCGTCCTCTGCTGCGCCTTGATCAGATCGCGCGCGATGCCATTGGCTTTCTGTTCGCTCTTGGCAAGCTCGTCGGAGAGACTTTTCCTGTGCTCGGCCAGGGCCTGGATGCGGGTCTCCCGGATCGCTGCGACGGCCGCCTCGGCCTCCTTCAAGCGGCTGCTCTGGACGCGAAGCTCCTCCTGCTGCTCGATCTGGAGCTGGAGGGTCTCATAGTAGGTCAGCTTCGAGCCGATCTCCTTCTCCATCAGCGTCTTGCGGATCTCGACACGCTGCTGGGTGACCGGCAGCAACGCATCAAGCTTGTGAATCGTCGCCGCAATGGTCTGATGTTCGGCCTCCTTCTGCGCTTCCTGACGTGCCAGCGCCGCGAGCTTGGCCCTGTTCTCGCTGACCTGATTGGCGAGGAGCTGCCGTTGCGTCGCGACCAGCATGGGATCGGCGTCCTCTGGTACGACGAGATCGACGGACACATCTTCGCTGCCCGCCAATGCGGCGCGGAGGCGCGCGACGTTGAGCCGCTCGGCCATGAGATCGTCGTGCAAACGATCGCGCTCTGCGGCGTTCACGGTCGGATCAAGCTCGATCAGCAGGTCGCCAGATTTGACCGGTTGCCCGTCCTGCACGTGAATGGCGCGCACCACCCCGGTCTCGAACGGCTGGACCACCTTGCTTCGCCCGCTCGACACGACCTTGCCGGTTGCGGAGGCCACGATGTCGATCGTGCCCCAGGCCGACCAGGCCAGCGCCGCGCAGACAAGCAGCATCAGCGCCAGGGCGATGGCGCGGCCGATCGGCGATGGCGGTGTTTCCGTGATTTCCAGCGCCGCCGGCAGGAAGGCGACTTCATCGGCGCGGCGGCCCTTTCCATTCCGGAACGGGATCACAGTCTGCTCCGGCCGAGCGGCCGGCACAGTGCTAGCCGACCTCATAAATGCCTCCCTGGAGACGATGCAGGGCGGCATAGCGGCCGCCGGTCTTGATCAGCGCATCATGCGTGCCGTCCTCGACCAGACGGCCGCGTTCGAGGGTGAAGATGCGATCGGCGCCGCGGACGGTGGACAGACGGTGCGCGATGATCAGGACGGTGCGGCCTTTCGCGATCTCCTTCATGTTGTCATGGATGATCCGCTCGCTTTCATAGTCGAGCGCACTGGTGGCTTCGTCGAAGATCAGGATCCGGGGATTGCTCACCAGCGCGCGGGCGATCGCGATGCGCTGGCGCTGCCCGCCCGAGAGCGTCGAGCCGCGCTCGCCGACCACCGTATCGTAGCCCTCGGGGAGCTCCAGAATGAAATCATGTGCGCCCGCCAGCTTTGCCGCGTCGATGATGCGATCCATCGACAAGCTCGGATCGGCCAGCGCGATGTTGTCGCGCACCGACCGGTTGAACAGCATGTTATCCTGGAGCACGATTCCGATCTGCCGACGGAGCCCGGCCGGGTCGGTCGTCATCAGATCCATTCCGTCGACCAGCACGCGGCCGCTTTGCGGAACGTAGAGCCGCTGCACCAGCTTGGCGAAGGTGCTTTTGCCCGAGCCGGACGATCCGACGATGCCGACGGTTTGTCCGGCTGGAATATCGAATGAGACATCGTGCAGGATCTCGGGCCCATCAAGCCGGTAGCGGAAAGACACGTGCTCGAAGCGGATGTTGCCCCGGATCGGCGGCAGCCCCGCGCGGGCGGCGGAGTAAGCCGGCTCCGCGGCGCTGTTGAGGATGTCGCCGAGCCGCGCGATCGACAGCCGCGCTTGATGAAAATCCTGCCAGACCTGCGCGAGCCGCAGCACCGGGGCCGACACCCGCCCCGCGAAGATGTTGAAGGCCACGAGCTCGCCGACGGTCAAGGCGTCACCGATCACGAGTCTGGCGCCGACATAGAGAATGGCGGCGGTAACGACCTTGCTGACGAGCTGCACGAGCTGGCTTGCCGTGTTGCCGAGGCTGGTGACCCCGAAGCTCGCCGAGACATAACCGGCGAGCTGCTCTTCCCAGCGGCGCTGCATCTGCGGCTCGACCGCCATCGCCTTCAGCGTTTCGATGCCGCTGACGCTCTCGACCAGGAAGGCCTGGTTCTCGGCGCCACGGCGGAATTTCTCGTCCAGCCTGCGGCGAAACAGCGGCGTCGCCACAGCCGAGATCGCAATGTAGAACGGGAACGACGCCAGCACGATGAAGCTCATCTGCGCCGAATAGGCGAACATCACCGCCAGGAACACCGAGGTGAAGACCAGGTCGATGAGAAGCGTCAGCGACGAGCTGGTGATGAAATTGCGGATGTTCTCGAGCTCACGGACTCGGGCCACGGAATCTCCGACGCGCCTGGCCTGAAACCACGCCATCGGCAGCGCTAGCAGATGGTGGAACAGGCGGGCCCCGAGCTCGACGTCGATGCGGTTGGTCGTGTGCGCAAACAGGTAATTGCGCAGGATCCCGAGCACGGTGTCGAACAGGGAGACGACGACGAGGCCGATGACGAGGACGTCGAGCGTGGACAGCGAGCGGTGCACCAGCACCTTGTCGATGACGACCTGGAAGAACAGCGGCGAGACCAGCGCAAAAAGCTGGAGGAAGAACGAAGCCGCCAGCACTTCGCTCAGCAGCCGCCGGTATTTGCCGATCGCGCCGATGAACCAGGTGATATCGAAGTGCCGCCCGAGGTCAGACAGGCCGGCGCGCCGGACCATCAGGATCAAGCCGCCGTCCCAGATCGCGCTCAGCTCGTCGCGATCCATCAGCACCGGCCGCTGCGCCTCCGGGGACTGCACCAGCACCTTGTCGGCGGAGGCCTTTGCGATCACCATGAAGCCGCCGTCCCGCAGCATTGCGATCGCAGGCAGCGGAGTGTCCGACAGACGGCTCCACTGCGTTCGATAGGTTCGCGCTTTAAGTCCGAGAGACCTGGCGCAGCGGACGATATCCGCTGCGCCGAAGCTTGCCGCGCCGAGCCGGTGCCTGAGCTGCGCGCGATCGGCCGCAACACCTTGCAAATGCAGCAGCGTCAGCAGCGCATCGAGCCCCGTGTCTGTGGAGACCGCGTTCGTCGTCATCAGCGTTCTCCGGGCCGATGCAGCGAGAACGCCATGGCGTGAAGTCGAATCGAGCTTGGCCAGCAGCAGCGCTCTATCCGTTCCCTCCCCTCTTGTGGGGGAGGGACAGGGAGGGGGGTGCCCCACGGGGATTCTTTCCGTCGTTCGGTCGCTAACACCGCATCTTCAACCATCGGCACCTTTTCCTGGGCTACCCCTCTCCCTAACCCTCCCCCACAAGGGGGGAGGGAACGCACCTCCGTCGGAGCACTAGTGAGGCTCATCCCATCAGGCCTTACTGTCAGGCGTGCTGCGGCGGTGCGAGCACCTGGCTCTGCGTCGCGTGCGGATCGGGCAGCGGCATCTCGCCGTTCCCGTCACCTGCTGGAACGAAGCTGGCCGCCATGGCCTGGTTGAGCAGCATCGCAGCCGCAAACGCTCCGCCCTGGATGACGACGTTGTTGCCGGTGCCGCCGTCCAGGATGTCGAGACCGCCGCCGCCGATCAGCACGTCATCACCCGCACCACCCGCCAGCGTGTCGTTGCCGGGGCCGCCGATCAGCACGTCGTCGCCGTTGCCGCCGTTGGCGACGAGCTGGATGCCGCCCTGCAGGCCGGAAGCCGTGATGACGTCGTCGCCATCGAGGCCGTTGATGACGATCCTGTCGCCCGCGCCGGCGTTGGTGATGTTGATGTCCTGGCCAAGGCCCGACACCGTGATGATGCCATCGTGCTCGGTCACCGTGATGACGTCGTTGCCGCCGGTTGCGTTGATGGTCACGGTATCCGCGGCGCCGTCATTGGCGCCAAGATCGAGGTCGACCTGGCTGACGCCGGTGCCGGAGAGGTCGCCGACGGTAATGTTGTCGGCACCGCCGAGCGCATTGAACTCGACATGTTCGACCCCGTTCAGGTCCATCGCAATGGCGGCAACATCTCGCGTGAACAGCACCCGGCCGCCATTGGCCGAGATGTTGATGGTCTCGCTGATATTGGCGCCGTTGAATGCCAGCGTGTCGGTGCCCTTCCCGCCTTCGACGGTATCGCTGCCGTCGCCGGGGTTCCAGACGAAGGTGTCGTCGCCCGCACCGAGATTGGCGAAATCGTTGCCGCGTCCCCCGTTCACCAAGTCATTGCCGGCACTGCCGGTGATGGTGTCGTTGCCGTCGCCGCCGTTGATGTTGAGGATGAACGACTGTCCCGCCTTGATGGAAGACGCATCGATGACGTCATTGCCTTGTCCGCCGTTGATGCCGAGTACATCACCGGCGTCCGCGTGTGCAATCGTCACCTGCGCAGCGAGGCCGTTGACCACGATCGATCCGCCGGAGGTCACGACCGATATGTTGTCGTCACCGGTCGTGCCGTTCACGGTCACGCGGTCCGCCGCTCCATCGCCGCTCTGGCTGCCGGGGCCGGCACTGAGGTCGATGGCAACCTGCGTGATTCCAGTCCCGGTCAGATCGTTGACGGTGATGTTGTCGGCATCGCCTGCTGCCGCGATCTGCACGTGCTCGACGCCAGCGAGGTCCATGACGATAGCGCCGACGTCACGGGTAAGTAGCGCACGGCTTCCGTTCGCCGAGACGGACATGTTCTCAGCCACGTTGGCGCCGTTGAACACCAGCGTATCGGTTCCCGCGCCGCCTTCGACAACGTCGCTGCCGTCACCGGGATTCCACGTGAAGATGTCGTCGCCCGCGCCGAGAAGCGCGACGTCATTGCCGCGGCCGCCGATGACCTTGTCGTTGCCGTCGCCGCCGATCAGGGTGTCGGCTCCCTGGCTGCCGGTGATGGTGTCGTTGCCCGCACCGCCGTCGATGGTCAGCCCGATCACCGCGCCGAGCGTAGATGCATCGATCACGTCGTTGCCGCCGAGCGCCTGCACGATCAGCCGGTCGTTGCCGGCCTCTGCATTTGCGATCGTCACGAGCTCCGGCAGCCCCGTGACCGTGACCGTTGTGCCCGTGGCCGTGACATCGATGTGCTGATTGCCGTTGCTGCCGTTGACGGTCACCGTATCAGCTGCGCCGTCGCCCTGCGTCCCTCCCGGAACGGCTCCGAGATCGACCAGCACCTGCTTGACGCCGGTCCCGGTGAGGTCGCCGACGGTGATGTTATCCGCCCCGCCCCGCGCATCGAATTCGATCTGCTCTACGCTGTTGAGATCCATCGTGATGTTGGCAACATCGCGGGTGAAGCGCACCCGGCCGCCATTGGCCGAGATGTCGATGGTCTCGTTGATGTTGGCGCCATTGAAATGCAGCTTGTCGCTGCCCGATCCGCCTTCGACCGTGTCGCTGCCGTCACCGGGATTCCAGATGAAAGTGTCGTCGCCACTCCCGAGCTGGGCGACGTCGTTGCCGCGTCCGCCATTGACGATGTCGTCCCCGCTGCCGCCGATGATGAGGTCGTTGCCGTCGCCGCCGATGATCCTGTCGTTGCCGGCGCCGCCATCGAGCGTCAGCGAGATCAGGGTGCCGAGCCCGTTGCCCGCGGTGATGACATCGTCGCCGCCGCCACCGTGCAAGACCAGATTTTCCGTCGTGCCGATGTCCAGCGAGAACGGCGCCGCGCCCGTCCCGTCGAGCCGCACACGGGTGCCGTTCGCCGTGATCGTGAACGTCTCGGCGGCGTCGCTTCCGTTGACCTGAGCCGTATCGTTGCCCTCACCACCCTCGAACAGGTTGGTGCCGCCGCCGGGATTCCAAATCATGACATCGTCGCCGGCCTCGCCGAACAGCTGGTTGTCGCCGCTGCCGCCGTCGAGGACATCGTTACCCGCTCCGCCGAACAGCAGATCATTGCCGCCGCCGCCCTTGATCAAATCGTTGCCGGCCTGACCAAACAGGAGGTCGGCTCCCGAGCCGCCCGTGATCCTGTCATTGCCGTCGCCACCGAAGATGTGCACCGCCGGCATCGGGCCGTGGCATTCGTCGACGCTGATCGTGTCGTCACCGCCTTGACCGAAGATGTCGATCGCGGTGGTGTTGTCGACGGTGGGTTCGCCACCAACCGTTTTCACGTGCCCGTTATTGACCAGGATGCGGCCGGACTTGTCGCGACTTATCACGAGGCCGTTATTCGCGCTGTCGCCAAAAATGGTGAGCTGCCCCGTAACCGGGGAAAACACAGAGGTAATGGACATCCAAATGATCCTTCCGACCTAGCCCCTCCCCTCGGTGCGTAGCATTCGCGCACATGACATTCTTGAACCGTTGCTTGAGACGCGCGTGATTATTCTGGAGATTTCCTCCAGTTTTGCTTCGGGGCAGTTTTCGAAAGCGGATGCGAAGGCTCTCTCATCACGAATCGCGTGATCACGGATCACGCGTAACGCCCCCGTGATTTTCAACGCGCGCGGAAGAACGCGGCTCGAGGCAATGAAGGCGCTTTGGCGAAGGTCGGCATCCGCGATGTCGAAACTCGCGAACAAGATCGCCGGCGAGCGCGAACGGAGAGATCACGGTTCACGCCCGCCCATCGCAATCAATGGATGCAAAATCGCTTGAGGTTGGGGGCAAGCATACGCGGCCGATTGCAGCGACAGCTGCAACCAGCATCAGGGCAAAAGGCCAACCCGTTACGCCGCCGACTTCTTCTTCGGCTTCGGCTTGGTCGCCTTCGGCATGACCGGAGCTTCCGGCGTGCCCTCGATCGAGGACAGGCGACCGGCCGTGAAGGTGTAGATGCCGGCGCGCGGACCGGTCGTCCAGGTCACGACCGCAACGCGCCTGCCGGCGGCATCACCGGAGAGGTTGACGCTCGAGGGCGCGCCGATGCCGCGCACCACATCGCATTCGGTGTGGCCGAGCGCGACGGTGCCGCCCATGGGAGCCGGCGCGGTCGTCGACGCATTCGCATCAGCCGGCCCGGGCGGCGGCGCCATGCCAGCACAAGCCCCGTCGGCACTGACCAGATCCTCGGCCCCAACCGGCTTGTCGGGGGTCAGCGGCGGCGACTCGATCGAGATGCTTTTGATGAACAGGCGGCTGGGCGTGTTGAACCACTGGGCATCCCTGGACAACAGATCGGTCCCGCCCGAACAGCCCGCGACCAGCGGGGCTACGGCCGCCAACGCAACTATGAGCGAGCTGGGAAGCTTTTGATGTCGCACGATAAACTAAATTCCCCGAGTGAAGGATCGGCCCTAAGCAATTGTACCAACACCACTTTGCGGCACGAAGGTGACAAAAGCCATCATCCCCCGAAAAGTGCAAATTATCATTAATTGCGAGCGACCGCTAACTCCGCTTCTGCCACCGGCCCCGCTCGTCGGCCTGCCAATAGGTGACATCAAATCCCCGCGCCTTGCAATCCGTCCAGGCGCTCCGGGCAAACGCAAGCGCGTCCGGATCGTCCCCGTCGAACAGCAGCACCATGCGCTCATAGCCCTGGGCGTCCTGCGGCAGCGCAGCGTTGTCGACGAGGAAGCGGACATTGGCACCGTTCGGATTGTCCTCCTCGACCGCAAGCACGATCGGCTGATCGGCGGCGTCGCTCACCCGCCATGTCGCGTGGGGCAGGAAGGAATCGTCGCGATAGGTCCACAAATGGGCGTCGAGCGCATCGGCGCGCTCCGGCGAAGTCGACTGCACCACGACGCGCCAGCCGCGCTCGAGCGATTTCTCGAGAAGCGGCGGCAACACGTTCTCCACCGTCATGTTTTGCAGATGGTAGAACAGGACTTCAGTCATCTCGGGTCATTTGCGTTCGTAATGGTCGGCGACCAGACGGTCGAGCAAGCGAACGCCATAGCCGCTTCCCCAGCTCTGGTTGATGTCGGTCTTCGGCGCCCCCATGGCGGTGCCGGCGATGTCGAGATGCGCCCAGGGCGTGCCGTCCACGAAGCGCTGGAGGAACTGCGCCGCGGTGATCGAGCCGCCATGGCGGCCGCCGGTGTTCTTCATGTCGGCGAACTGGGAATCGATCAGCTTGTCGTATTCAGGGCCAAGCGGCAGGCGCCAGACCTTCTCGCCGCTCTCGATGCCGGCCGCCAGCAGCCGCTCGGCAAGCTCGTCATTGTTGGAAAACATGCCGGCATGCTCGGTGCCGAGCGCGACCACGATGGCGCCGGTCAACGTCGCCAGATCCACCATGAATTTCGGCTTGGTTTTCTTGGCGACGTACCAGAGCACATCGGCAAGCACCAGGCGGCCTTCCGCGTCGGTGTTGATGATCTCGATGGTCTGGCCCGACATCGAGGTGACGATGTCGCCAGGGCGCTGCGCGTTGCCGTCCGGCATGTTCTCGACGAGGCCGATGGCACCGACGACGTTGACCTTGGCCTTGCGTGCTGCGAGCGCATGCATCAGGCCGACGACGCAGGCCGCGCCTCCCATGTCGCCCTTCATGTCCTCCATGCTGCCGGCCGGCTTGATCGAAATGCCGCCGGTGTCGAAGCAGACGCCCTTGCCGACGAAGGCAACCGGCGCCTCACCTTTCTTGCCGCCGTCCCAACGCATGATCACGGTGCGGCTCGGCCGCGCCGAGCCCTGGCCGACGCCGAGCAGCGCGCCCATGCCGAGCTTGTCCATCGCCTTGACGTCGAGCACCTCGATCTTGACGCCGAGTTTGCGGAGCAGGCCTGCGCGGCGCGCGAACTCCTCGGGAAAAAGCACGTTCGGCGGCTCGTTGACGAGGTCGCGCGCAATGATCACGCCGTCGACGATCGCGGCTGCCGATGCAAACGCCTTCTTCGCGGCCACGACATCGCCGACAGCAAACGAGACGTCGGCGCGCGAGCCGCCCTCCTCGCCGTCCTTCTTCTTGGTCTTGTAGCGGTCGAACTTGTAGGTGCGCAGCCGCAGGCCCGAGGCGATCGCGACCGCCTGCTCGCTGGTCATGGCGCCATTGGGCAGTTCCGCCATGATGGTCATGGCCGCCGCGCCGGCCGGAAGCTTGCTCGCCGCCACGCCGCCGAATTTGAGGAAGTCGTTAGCCTTCAGGCCGGCCGCCTTGCCGGCGCCGATCACGATCAGGCGGGTGGCCTTCACGCCCTCCGGCGCAAGGATGTCGAGCGCAGCGCCGCTCTTGCCCTTGAAGGCGGCGGCGGTGGCCGCCCGCTTCACGAGTTCGGTGGCCCCACCGAGCGCCTTGGCGGTCGCCGGGCCGAGCTTCAGAGCGTCGTCGCAGAACACGACCATGATGCCACGGACGGCGGCAGACAAGGGAACGAAGCCGACCTTGATGGCATCGGACATGAGTAACTCCTCAAAAAGACAGGGCTTTTTACCGATCGGCGGCCCCGGCCACCGGCCGGAGCTGAACGGCGATTCACTGAGCGTGCCGCACTATGGGCCACCGGCCCGGCAGATGCCAAGCACCCCCGTGGCCGAGGGGCCACAACGAGGGAAATATTAACCATATATTGAGGGTGCCACGGGGCAGCCATTTTGTTGACGGATCAAAGGGATGGTACTGAGAGAGTAAGCCGGCGGATGAGATGGTTGGCCGACCTTGGGGATCCCCTTGCGGGGATTGGTTGGACAGCCGGAATTCCGGCCGGCATTGGGGACTTGGTGGGATTCGTGCGGTAGCGCATGGGGTCAATCGATAGGTATATCTTCCGCACGACGCTCGCGTCGTTTGCGCTGGTCCTGGTCAGCCTCACGGGCGTGATCTGGATTACGCAGGCGTTGCGCGGCATCGACCTGATGACGAGCCAGGGTCAGACCATCCTGACCTTCCTCGGCATCACCAGCCTCGTCGTGCCCGCGCTGGTCCTGATCATCTCGCCGATCGCACTGATGATCGCGATCTCGCATACGCTGAACAAGCTCGCGACCGATTCCGAGATCATCGTGATGAATGCCGCCGGCTTCTCGCCGTTCCGGCTGTTCTATCCGTTCTTCTACGCCACCTGCGTCGTGGCGCTGCTGGTCGCCTTCATCGCGGCCTATCTCGCTCCCGACGGCATGCGGCGGATCAAGCAGTGGGACGCCGAGATCACCGCCGACGTGCTCACCAACATCCTGCAGCCCGGCCGCTTCGCCCAGCTCGACAAGAACCTGACGATCCGGATTCGCGAACGCCAGCCCGGCGGCATTCTCGCCGGCATCTTCATCGACGACCGCCGCGATCCGAACGAGCGGGTCTCGATCGTCGCCGAGCACGGCGAAGTCGTGAAGAACGACAACGGATCGTTCCTGGTGCTCGAGACCGGCAATCTCCAGCGCTTCGAGGCCGGCAAGCGCGATCCCGCGCTGGTGGCGTTCGGCCGCTACGGCTTCGACATGTCGAAGTTCTCGGGCCAGGGCCGCGACGTCACCCTCGGAATCCGCGAGCGTTATCTCTGGGAGCTGCTCTCGCCGTCCGAGGACGATCCCGTCTACAAGCAGATCCCCGGCCAGTTCCGCTCGGCCCTGCATGACAGCCTGTTGGCGCCGATCTATCCCTTCGCCTTTGCCGTGCTGACCTTCGCGTTTCTGGGTGCGCCTCGCACCACGCGCCAAAGCCGCAACTTCTCGATCGGCTCATCGATCCTCGCCGTGTTCGGCCTGCGCATGGCCGGCTTCGCCTGCTCGGTGATGGCGGTGAAATCGCCGGGCGCGGTGCTGGTCCAATATGCGATGGTCATTGGCGCCATCGGCATCGGGCTGGCGATCATCATTGGCGGCCTTGTGGTCGAACCGCCGCCGCGCCTCCTGGAGGCCATCAACAGGTCGAACGCGCGCATCGCGCGGCTGTTCGGACGGCCGGCCACCGCATGAGCATGCTCACCAACACACTCGGGCGCTACTTCGCCGGCCGCTTCGTGGTCGCGGCGCTCGGCGTGTTCGCCGGCATTTTCCTGTTGCTGGTGCTGGTCGATTACATCGAGATGGTGCGCAAGACTTCGGGCCTCGCATCCGCCTCCGCGGTCATGGTGGCCGAGACCTCGCTGTTCCGCGTGCCGCAGCTGCTGGAGAAGCTGACGCCGTTCTGCATGCTGATCGGCGCCATGACCTGCTATCTCGCCCTCTCCCGCCGGCTCGAGCTCGTGGTCGCGCGCGCCGCCGGTGTCTCCGCATGGCAATTCATCTCGCCGGCGCTCGGCAGCGCGCTCCTGATCGGCGTGATCGCCACCGTCGCCTACAATCCGATGTCGGCCAATCTGCGCGAACTCTCCAAGCGCATGGAAGCCGAGCTGTTCGGCTCGGCGCCGGGCGGCGGCATTCAGGACGCCTCGGGCTTCTGGCTCAACCAGAAGACCAGCGACGGCGAGACGATCATCAATGCGGCGCGCAGCGAGCAGCAGGGTATCCGGCTCACCGGACTCACGCTGTTCCGGTTTGACACAGAGCAGCACTTCAAGGAGCGGGTCGAGGCGCGCGAGGCGACGCTTGAGGCCGGCCGTTGGCTGTTCAAGGGCGTCCGCCGCTTCTCGCTGGATTCGCCGCCGGTCGATCAGGCCAGCCTGGAGATTCCGACGACGCTGACCGAGGCGCAGGTCCGCAACAGCTTTTCCACACCCGAGACTGTGTCCTTTTGGCAACTACCGAGCTACATCCGCTCGTCCGAAAGCTCGGGCTTCGCGACAGCCGGATACCGACTCCAGTATCAGAAGCTCCTGGCGCAGCCGTTTTTGCTAGCTGCAATGGTGATGCTCGCGGCCTCCGTGTCGTTGCGCTTCTTCCGGATGGGCGGCGTGCAGAGGATGGTTTTGAGTGGCGTGGGCGCAGGCTTTCTGCTCTACGTTCTGTCGAAAGTGACTGAAGATTTGAGCAAGGCTGAGTTGATGCATCCGATCGCTGCGGCGTGGTTGCCCGTGGTGGTGGGCGGCCTCACCGGCTTTTTGGCCTTGCTGTATCAGGAGGACGGATAGTGACGGCCGTCCACCGAGGGCCCGTGTCTCGTTTGACGCGGCGCACACTGGTGCGCGCGAACGGGTGTGGCTTGTCCATTCGCAGGTTCCTGCTTGCTGTCGCCGCCGTGGCATCGTTCGGTGGCCTGATGGACGTCGCCGCCGTGGCACCGGCCTCCGCCCAGAGCTTCACCTACAATCCGCTGCCGCCACGTGCGAAGCCGCCGAAGGCCGTCAACGACAACCAGATGCTGGTTCAGGCGACCGAGGTCGACTACGACTACAACAATTCGCGCGTCTCCGCGGTCGGTAACGTCCAGCTGTTCTACA
Source organism: Bradyrhizobium sp. MV1.5 (assembly GCF_055807615.1). Taxonomy (NCBI): domain Bacteria; kingdom Pseudomonadati; phylum Pseudomonadota; class Alphaproteobacteria; order Hyphomicrobiales; family Nitrobacteraceae; genus Bradyrhizobium; species Bradyrhizobium sp. MV1.5. The sequence goes on from NZ_JBVVPL010000002.1 coordinate 136,945, forward strand.
ACGGCACCAGCGTCGAGGCCGACAAGGTCATCTACGACCAGAAGACCAAGCGGCTCCATGCCGAAGGCAACATCCGCATGACGGATGCCGACGGCAAGATCACCTATGCCGAGATCCTGGATCTTTCCGACGACTACCGTGACGGCTTCGTCGATTCGCTGCGCGTCGACACGGCCGACCAGACCCGCATGGCGGCGAGCCGCTCCGATCGCTCCAGCGGCAACTACACGGTGTTCGAGAACGGCGTCTACACGGCCTGCGCGCCGTGCAAGGACGATCCGAAGAAGCCGCCGCTGTGGCAGGTCAAGGGTGCGCGCATCATCCACGACCAGCAGGAGAAGATGCTGTATTTCGAAACGGCGCAGCTCGAATTCTTCGGCGTGCCGATCGCCTATATGCCCTATTTCTCGACGCCCGACCCGACGGTGAAGCGCAAGACCGGCTTCCTGATGCCGGGCTTCACGTCGAACACGCCGTTCGGCTACGGCGTCGAGGTTCCGTTCTACTGGGCGATCGCGCCCGACATGGACGCGACTTTCAACCCGCGCATCACGTCCAAGCAGGGCGTGCTGTTCCAGGCCGAATTCCGCCAGCGCCTGATGGACGGCGCCTATCAGATCCGCGTCTACGGCATCGACCAGCTCGACCGCAGCGCGCTCGCCGGCCAGCCCGGCGACAAGCAGTTCCGCGGCGCCGTCGACACCAAGGGGCAGTTCGCGCTGAACGACAAATGGGTCTGGGGTTGGGACGGCGTCCTGATGTCCGACTACTATTTCTTCTCGGACTATCGGTTGTCGCAATATCGCGATCCGCTCGGCTCGTTCCTGTATCTGCCGACGGATGCGCTCTCGCAGCTTTACCTGACCGGTGTCGGCAATCGCAGCTTCTTCGACGCGCGCACGATGTACTGGCTGAGTTACTCGGGCAACCAGAGCCAGGTGCCGGTCGTCTACCCCGTGATCGACTATTCGAACGTGCTGAACTATCCGGTTTTTGGCGGCGAGTTCAGCTACAAGACCAATTTCGTGAACCTGTCGCGTGACACCGCCGTGTTCGATCCGATCACGACGCTCGCCAACACCAACAGCCTGTGCACGACGGCGTCGGCCGATCCGCTCGCGCGCACGCCGTCGCAGTGCCTGCTGCGCGGCTTCCCGGGCACCTACACCCGCCTGACGGCCGAAGCGCAGTGGCGCAAGTCCTTCACCGATCCGTTCGGTGAAATCTGGACGCCGTTCGCCATTCTCCGCGCCGATGCGATCAACTCCTCGGTCTCCAACCAGCCGGGCGTGTCGAACTATCTTCCTGTCGGCGACACCCAGGCGTTCCGCCTGATGCCGACCGTGGGGCTCGAATACCGCTACCCCTTCATCAACGTTCAGCCATGGGGTTCGACCACCATCGAGCCGATCGCGCAGATCATCATTCGGCCGAACGAGACCTATGCCGGCAAGCTCCCGAACGAGGACGCGCAGAGCATGGTGTTCGACGCCTCGAACCTGTTCAGCGTCGACAAGTTCTCCGGCTACGACCGCGTCGAGGGCGGCGGCCGCGCCAATGTCGGCGTGCAGTCCACCACGCAGTTCGACAAGGGTGGCGCCGTCAAGGTGCTGTTCGGCCAGTCCTACCAGCTGTTCGGCATGAACTCCTTCGCGGTCCAGGACTCCATCAACACCGGCGTGGATTCCGGTCTGCAGAGGCCGCGCTCCGACTATGTGGCGAGCGCTGCCTATTCGCCCAACAGCACCTATACGTTCAGCGTTCGCTCGCGCATGGACGAGCAGACATGGAACATCCAGCGCTTCGAGGCGGAAGGCCGCGCCAACTTCAACCGCTGGTCCGTCAGCATGCTGTACGGCAATTACGCCGCACAGCCGGAACTCGGCTATCTGACCCGCCGCGAGGGCATCCTGACGTCGGGCTCGATCAAGGTCGCGGCCAATTGGGTGGTCACGGGCTCGGCGCGCTGGGACCTGGAAGCCAACAAGATCAACCAGTATGTGCTCGGTGCCGGCTACGTCGACGATTGTTTTGTGCTCGGCTTGAACTATGTAACTGCGTATAGCTATTCCGCGGGCTCGACGCCGCCCGTGCTGAACCACGCGATCATGTTCCAGATCGGCCTGCGCACGCTGGCGAACACGGCGACGACCAGCAGTTCCGGCGGCGGCCTCCAGTGAACGGTTTGAAGGTGCCGGCCGCGTGTTCCCGATCGCAGGTTCACCGCGGCTGACATGCGAGCGACAAATATGATGATCCCATTGCCTGTCTTCCGCCTCTTCCTCGTCCTCGGCGCCCTGCTCCTGGCCGGCACGCCGTCGCGCGCGCAGAACATCGTCGTGATGGTCAACGGCGATCCCATCACCGACTTCGACATCGAGCAGCGCTCCAAGCTCGACCAGCTGACGACGCAGAAGACACCGGCCCGTCAGGAGGTCATCAACACGCTGATCGACGAGCGGGTGAAGCTAAAGGAAGGCAAGAAATACGGTGTCGACCCCGGCGTCTCCGACATCAACCAGTCCTATGAGGGCATGGCGCAGCGCATGCGCATCTCGCCGGACCAGCTCACCAAGTCGCTCGAGGTCAAGGGCGTCCGCCCCGAAACCCTGAAGAGCCGCATGAAGGCCGAGATGGTCTGGACCAGCCTCGTGCGCGGCCGCTTCAAGGAGAAGCTGTTGGTCGGCGAGAAGGACGTCGCGCAGGCCGTCCAGGCCCAGACCGGCGACAAGCTGCAGATCGAGGGCACCGAATACAAGATGCAGCCGATCGTGCTGATCGTGCCGCGCGGCTCCTCGCAGGCGTTCCTGGAGACGCGGCATAAGGAAGCCGAGCAATATCGCTCGCGCATCGGAAGCTGCGAAGAAGCCAATTCGTTGTTCCGCTCGACGCCGAACGCCACCATCCGCGACATCGTTACCAAGACCACCGCGGAATTGCCCGAGGCGCTGCGCAAGGTCCTCGACGACACGCCGATCGGCCACCTGACCGCGCCCGAGATGACCAAGGCGGGCATCGAGATGGTGGTGCTGTGCTCGCGCAAGCCGACCATGATCGACACGCCGAAGAAGCGCGAGGTCCGCGAGAAGATGTATCAGGAGAAGTACGAGAAGACCCAGAAGACCTATCTCGAGGAGCTCCGCAAGGCGGCGATGATCGAGTATCGCAACCGCTGATGGCCCAGCAGCCTGCCAAGCCTCTCGCCCTGACGCTGGGAGAACCTGCCGGCATCGGCCCCGACATCACAATCGCAGCCTGGCTCAAGCGCCGCGAACTGGACCTGCCCGCCTTTTATCTGCTCGGCGACGAGGCGCTGATCGCCCGCCGCGCCAAGGCGCTCGGCGCCGACGTCAGGATCGCTTCGGTAAGCGCCGGCGAGGCCGAGGCCGCCTTCCCCGAGGCCTTGCCAGTGGTTGCGACCGGCGAGCACGCAAGCGCCGAGCCCGGCAAGCCCGACGCATCGAGCGCGCCCGCCGCCCTTGCCTCGATCCGCCAGGCGGTCACTGATGTCCGCGAGGGCCGCGCCGGCGCCGTCGTCACCAATCCGATCGCCAAGAGCGTGCTCTATCGCGCCGGTTTCCGCCATCCCGGTCATACCGAATTCCTCGCCGAGCTCGCCGCGGAAGACGGCCGCGCGCCGCAGCCGGTGATGATGCTGTGGTCGCCGCGGCTCGCCGTCGTGCCCGTGACCATCCACGTCTCCTTGCGCGATGCACTGGCCCAGCTCACCAGCGAGCTGATCGTCTCGACCGTGCGCATCGTCGCGACCGAACTCAAATCCCGCTTCGGCATCGCGAATCCGCGCATCGCGATTTCCGGCCTCAATCCGCATGCGGGTGAGGACGGCTCGCTCGGCCACGAGGAGCAGACCGTGATCACGCCGGCGATCAAGACGTTGCGCAGCGGCGGCATCGAGGCGAAGGGACCGCTCCCCGCCGACACCATGTTCCACGAAGCCGCGCGAAACAGCTATGACTGCGCCGTCTGCATGTACCACGACCAGGCGCTGATCCCGATCAAGACGGTCGCCTTCGACGACGCGGTCAACGTCACGCTCGGCCTGCCCTTCATCCGCACCTCACCCGACCACGGCACCGCCTTCGACATCGCCGGCACGGGCAAGGCCAATCCGGCAAGCCTGATCGCCGCGTTGAGGCTCGCGAGCCGGATGGCGGCTGCGAAAACCCGATGAGCGCGATCGACGACCTCCCGCCGCTTCGCGAGGTCATTCGCCAGCACGCTTTGTCGGCGCGCAAATCGCTCGGCCAGAACTTCCTCCTCGACCTCAATCTCACCGCGCGCATCGCGCGTGCGGCGGCTCCGCTCGAGGACTCCACCATCATCGAGATCGGCCCCGGCCCGGGCGGGCTGACGCGCGCCCTGCTCGCGCTCGGCGCCAGACGCGTCATCGCCATCGAGCATGACGAGCGCGCGATCCCTGCCTTGCAGGATATTTCCGCGCGCTATCCCGGCCGTCTCGAGATCGTGCATGGCGACGCCATGACCTTCGACCCGCGCCCGCTGCTATCAGGCGAAAGAGCAAAGATCGTCGCCAACCTGCCCTACAACATCGCGACCCACCTTCTTGTCGGCTGGCTCACCACCGAGCCCTGGCCGCCCTGGTACGACATGATGGTCCTGATGTTCCAGCGCGAGGTCGGCGAGCGCATCGTGGCGCGCGAGGACGAGGAGGCCTTCGGCCGGCTCGGCGTGCTCGCCAACTGGCGCTGCGAGACCAAGATCCTGTTCGACATCGCGCCGTCCGCCTTCGTGCCGCCGCCGAAGGTTACGTCTTCCGTTGTGCGATTGATCCCGCGCGAAACGCCTCTCGCCTGCGATCGCAAGCTGCTCGAACAGGTCGCCGCCGCCGCCTTCGGCCAGCGCCGCAAGATGCTGCGGCAAAGCCTGAAGGCGCTCGGTGCCGATCCCGCGCGGCTCGCCGCAGCTGCCGGCGTCGATGCGACGCGGCGCGCCGAAACCGTTCCGATTTCCGGCTTTGTTGCCATGGCCCGTGAATTGGCCAATATACGCAGCGAAACAGAGAAATAATTTCGGAGGAAGAAATATGGCGTTGATGCGTCGGCAGTCCCTGGTCAAGTTCGATGCCCCGTTGTGCGAGACCATCGTCGACACGCCGAAGCCGCAAGGTCGAGAGGTGCTGGTGCGCATCGAGCGCTGCGGCCTCTGCCATTCCGATCTGCACATCCAGGACGGCTACGCCGATCTCGGCGGCGGCAAGAAGCTCGACACCACGCGCGGCATGACGCTGCCCTTCACGCTCGGCCACGAGATCGCGGGCGTGGTCGACGAAGTCGGTCCCGACGTATTCGCCGGTCTCGTCGGCAGCAAGAAGGCGGTGTTTCCGTGGATCGGTTGCGGCCAGTGTCGCGACTGCGCCAATGGCGACGAGAACCTCTGCGCCAGGCAGCGCTTTCTCGGCGTCTCCATCGACGGCGGCTTCGCCACCCACGTGCTGGTGCCCGACGCGAAATATCTGCTCGACTACGATCCCCTGCCCGTCAACCAGGCCGCGACGCTGATGTGCTCCGGCGTCACCGCCTATGGCGCGCTCAAGCGCCTGGTCGATCGTCCACGCCAGCGCAATCTCCTGCTGATCGGCCTCGGCGGCGTCGGCATGATGGGCCTTTCCTTTGCGGCGGCCATGTTCAAGCAGCCGATCACGGTCGCCGACCTCAGCGGTGCCGCGCGCGAAACCGCGCTGAAGAACGGCGCGGCGGCGGCCTACGATCCGGCCGAGCCCGATGTGATCAAGCGCATCCTCAAGGAAACCGATGGCGGCTTCGACGAGATCGTCGATTTCGCCGGCAACGAGAAATCCATGGCTTTTGCGGTCGCGGTCGCCGCGCGCGGCGGCAAGATCGTGGTCTCCGGCCTGATGGGTGGTCAGTTCACGTTGCCGATGGTGCAATGGGTCTACAAGCGCATGACCGTCGAGGGCTTCATGGTCGGCACGCTCACCGAGGCCCACGAGCTGATGGCACTCGCCCGCGCCGGCAAGATCAAGCCGACGCCGATGCGCGAGGAGCCGATGGGCGACGTCCAGACCTGGATCGAGGAGCTTCGCGCCGGCAGGGTCGTTGGCCGCATCGTGCTCAAGAATTAGCATGCGCGAGAAGCAGGAGCCGGCGGGGGCGGCATCTCGCCGCCGGCTTCATCATCGCGATTAGCTCGAAAATGACGAGGCCGGTGTTCCAAATTAGGGAACCCGATCTCTGCAGATTATGGTCGTGCCAGCTCTCTTTTGGAATTCTGGCAACGCCATGCAGACCATCCGCCGCTTCCTCGCCGACAATCCGGCGCCACCGCGATCGAGTACGGCCTGATCGCCGCCGGCATTGCGCTCGCGATCATCGCCGTCGTCAACAACCTCGGCGCGACGCTGAACAAGAAGTTCACCTCAATCAGCAGCTCGCTGAAGTAACGCGGGCACGCGCGCTAATTCACGGCATTCGTCTGTCCCGCGGAACGGCAACGGCCGCGCCGCGTTGGCAGCCATGTCCATTCGCTGCACCGTCGAGAACGCATTCTTCATCGCCTGGAGCTTCCTGGAGCAGAGCGGAGAGCTCGGCTCTCCGGACGAGACGGCGAACGTCCTGCTCGACGCCATTGAGGCCCAGCTCAGGACCGGTGAACGCCGGCAACTTATGCTCGCCAACAGGGCGATCGATGCCTATCGCGCCCACGCGGAAAAAAGCCGGCCCGCGCACGATTGCGAAGCACGCTTCGGGTGACGAACTTTGGGAGATGATCATCCGCGCCGCCCTCGGGCCCGCCGGCCCGGCGGCGTTTGAGGTATAGGCCGGCGGTCCGTCGGGTAGAGCGCGCACGGGGTCGGCGCTCCGCGACGAGGACGCTATGCCGATCCGCGCCCCTGCTGTGTGCACTCCTGCACAGAGCTCGTGAAGTTGAAGGCCGACGGGTTCGGCTGCGCCATTTGCCTCGCGTGCCATGTGCCTCGCCAACACTTTCCGGAATTCCGCAAGCCGGAGGCCACTTTTTCAACGGCTGAAAAACGCCTTGTGTGCACTTTGGAACCGTCGGCTCCGTCACGGAAACGTAGGGTTCTGGCCGGTGCCGATTCCCGGCCAGAGCAAGACATGTGACCGGTCGGCCCCAGAACGATCTTCTCCAGCGGCTCAGCCGCCCGGATTTCGAACTGCTCGCGCCGCACCTCCAGCCGGTCGAACTCGAAGCGAGCCACATCCTGTATCACGCCGGCGACGAGGTGGCGGCGGTCCATTTTCCCTGCCGCTCCACGCTCGTGTCCTTCGCCGTGCCGGTCGAGGACGATCGCGAGGTCGAAAGCCTGCTGGTCGGGCGCGAGGGCGCGGTGGGCATTGCCGCCGGCCGCAGCGTCTCGCTGGCCTATTCGCGCATCGTGGTGAAGCTGGGCGGGACCCTGGTGCGGCTGCCGCTGCGCGCGCTCGAGCAGGCCCAGCAGAGGTCGGTCACGCTCCAGCAGGTGCTCTCGCGCTATGGCGACTGTCAGTTCGCGCAGCTGCTCCAGACCGCAGCCTGCAATGCCGCACATTCGATCGAGCAGCGCGCCGCCAAGTGGATCATCTCCGCGCAGCAGCACGTCGGCGGCCCCGAGATCCCCCTCACCCACGAGCAGCTTGCCGGCATGCTCGGCGTGTCCCGCAGCTATGCCAGCCGCGTCATCCAGATGTTCAAGGCGAGGCGGATCCTCGCGACGCGCCGTGGCGCCATCCTGATCCTTGACGCGCCGGCGCTCGAAGCCAGAGCCTGCTCCTGCAACGACTGGGTGAAGAAGCACTTTGATGAGGTGATGGGACGCACGGCCGCGGACGGTTAGCCTTGGTTAGCCTTGCGGTCTCAAGCATGCGGAGGCGATTGGCGCTTCAAATGCAGATAGGTCGGACTGAAGCCTCCGAGCCGCTGCAGTTCGCGCCATTTCAGGACGATCAGCTCGCCCTCGCGCATGTCCATGGTCCCGCTCCGCCTGAGGTCGGCGAGCGTCCGGTTCACGGTCGCGATCGCCATGCCCAGGGTTGCGCCGAGCTGTGCGAGGCTGAGCGGCAGGCGGCAGCGATTGCCGCGGACGAGTTGCGCAGCCCGGGCGCGGTAGAACAGCTCGCAGAACAGGTGTGCCATGCGCGTGTGCATCGGCCGCGCGCTATTATTGGTGATGGCCTCGCGAAAGATCGCGGCATCGAGCAGAGTCTCGCGCCAGACCGACAGTGCGAAGGTCGGCCGTCGCCGGAAGGCAATGAACAATTCGCGATGCGGGAAGAACGCCACCGAAGCGGGTCCGAGCGCGCAGAGGCCATGGTCCATCTGGTCGATGAACAGTCCCTGTGAGTCCGGCAGGTCTCCAGACAAATGGAACGCGAGATATTGCCGCCGGCCGCTGTCGAGCAAATGGTAGCGCGCGACCATGCCGGAGACGACCAGCGCCGAATGCTCGGGTTCGTCACCCTGACGGATGAAATCCTCGTTCGGAGCGAACTCGCGCTGAACGAAGGTCAGCCCGCGAATTTCCGCGACATCCTCCTGTGCGAGTGCGGTGTGCTCGCTCAGGTTCCGGATCAGCACGTCATGCGCTTTTTCCATGTGTCCCGTTCCATGTGCCCCGCCAAAAATCCTGCCGGTTCGATCAAATGATACATCTGGCCCGTATCCAGCGGACTAGAACGCTGGTCGGAAGCACAGGTTGCTACCGGTTTGCGACGGTACAGGGTCGCGGCCCCCGTCCCTCGATCGCACACTGCGCCCGCCCTTCGCATGAGCCCTACGACGATCCTGAAACGCATTCGCCACCTGTTCGCATCGGATTCGGGCGAGCACCTGGACAGTATCCGCGCGGCTATCCTGCATGGCACGTTGAAGGAGCCGGCGCGGCCAATGTCGGATCAGGAGCTTGCGCGCGCCATCCGCGAGTTCCAGGCGGTTCCCGTCTCCAACTGGACCATCGCAAAACTCTCACGACGCCTGCTCGAGCCGGCCATGCCGCGTGACGACTGAAACACCTCTTCCTCTCCATGCCACACCCGAAGTTCATCGCACATCTCCAGGCGATTGAAGGCCTCTCCGAAGACGAACGCCGCCAGATCGCGGGTCTGCCGTCCACGCTGCGCCAGGTATCGGACGGCGAGATCGTGCTGCGCCAGGGTGAAGATGCCTCCAGATGCGTTTTCGTCGTCAGCGGCTTCCTCTACCAGGCGCGCATCGTCGGCGATCGCAGCCAGATCCTCGCCTTCCACGTTCCCGGCGACATGCCATGCCTGCACACGCTGCTGGTCTCGCCGATGGATGCGGACCTCGTCGGTCTCGGACCCTCCATCGTCGGCTACGTCGCACACAGCCAACTCAAGCAGCTGCTTGACGGCTCGATTCACCTGACCCGCGCGTTCTGGCGCGAGACGCTGATCGACGCGGCGATCTCGCGACAATGGATCGCGCGCCTCGGCGCACAGGCGGCGCTGCCGAAGGTGGCGCATCTGATCTGCGAGCTCGCCGCAAGACTGGAGGTCGTGGGCCTCGTCAAGAACCGCTGCTTCCAGACGCCGATGACGCAGCGGCATGTCGCCGATGCCTGCGGATTGTCGATCGTCCACGTCAATCGCACCATCCAGGAGCTGAGAGGGCGCCGATTGATTGCCTGGGAGGGAAGCGAGATCGAGCTGTTGCAACCCGACGAGCTTCGCGCGCTCGCGGATTTCACCCCGGATTATTTGACGTGAGCGATACGGGCAACTCGGGCGGCGCGGCGGCGCTCCAACGAGCAAGCCCAGTCGGCCTGCGTCCGGGACACGAGATGGAAGGTTAGCGCACGCCGTCTCCACGGATTCATTGCGGGCGCAGCGAAGCAATCCAGACTGCCGCCGCGGGAAGATTCTGGATTGCTTCGCTGCGCTCGCAATGACGAGGAGGCCGTAGGCCTGCCCCAAGCCCTCTCGCCGCACCAGGCCTGCACCCGCGAAGCGTCGGGCAAAACACCTCGTCAAGCCCTCCCCATAAAAACATTTTGCTTTTCCGAATTTCGGATTTGTGGCATACAGCGCGCATCCTGGCCCTGCCAAAGGGGCGTTCGCGACCGTCACGACATGCGGGCCGGGTGGCGGTGGACGCGGCAGCGACGGCGCGGGCGGCGTGATGACAGGGCGGGCAACCGTGAGTCCTCACGCGACGCGTACGACACGGCGCTGGAGAGCGGGCTTGTCGATCATCGAGGGTGAGCACACGCAAGCCCCTGACGATTTTGGCGGGACCGTCCGCGGACGGAGAAGTCGTGTGGTCCTGACGCCCGGGGTCTGTGCGTCAAGCCTCGCGGTGATGTGGCGGCCCAACCGGGCGCGCGCATCAGCGATCGGCGGGGCGACGGGGGCAATAGTGCATCGCTCCCCGAGGAGAGCACGAAGGACACCGTTAAAACCATCCGCGCAGGGAAGGCCGGGCGATCGGCCACCCTATCGGTCCACCCCGTGTGCACTCCTGTAGCGCACGGACCAACGGGTGCCGCCGGCGCCCGGCCTTCCCTGCGCCCTTTGGCCTCCATTGGGCGATCAACGGCAGCAAGGCTCGGGCAGAATCTGTCGCGGGAACGCGCGGCCGCGTTCGCAATCTGGATTGAGCGCCCCTTCTATTTCACCGTCACCCTGAGGTGCCGGAGCGTAGCGGAGGCCTCGGAGGGCGACGGCCCGGCTGCCGGCTCGGCCGTTCATCCTTCGAGGCTCTCCACACGTCGCATTGCGACGCATGGCTCGCGCCTCAGGATGACGGGATCGGCAGCAAGCGCTCGAGCCGCCTGCGCCGCTGCCTGCCGTCGCACCACTTTTCGCCGGCGCGCCGGACTGTTAGACTGACACCATTATTTTTGGGGAATTTTGATGCGCGCGAGGATTTTCAATCGCGTCCCGGGGCTGGCGACGCTGGTCGCAGCCCTGCTCGTCGTCGCCACGTACCCGGCATCGGCCGAGAAGCGCGTTGCGCTCGTTGTCGGTAACTCCGCCTACAAGAACATCACGCCGCTCGACAATCCGTCCAAGGACGCGAGCCTGATGGCGGAGACGCTTGGCCTGCTCGGCTTCACGCTGGTCGGAGGCCGCGCCCAGCTCGATCTCGACAAGGGCGCGATGGACCTGGCGGTGCAGAGCTTTGGCCGGCAGGTGCAGGGCGCCGACGTCGCGCTGTTCTATTATGCCGGCCACGGCGTGCAGGTCTCGGGCGCCAACTATCTCGTGCCGGTCGGCGCCAATCCGACGCGCGAGGCCGACGTCGACTTCCAGATGACCGACGTCAACCTCGTGCTGCGCCAGATGCAGGGATCGGGCACGCGGCTCAACCTCGTGATCCTGGACGCCTGCCGCAACAACCCCTTCGGCTCGCGCGGCCTGCGCGCTTCCGATGGCGGCCTCGCGCAGATGCGCGCGCCCGAGGGCACGCTGATCTCCTACGCAACGCAACCCGGCAATGTCGCCCAGGACGGCAGCGACGGCCACAGCCCCTACACCAAGGCATTGGCCGCGACGGTCCGGACCGCGGGCCTCGACGTATTCCAGACTTTCAATCAGGTCGGCCTCGCGGTGAAGCGCGCCACCTCCGGCGCGCAGCAGCCCTGGGTGTCGTCCTCCCCGATCGACGGCACCTTCTATTTCGTAGCCCCGACGCAAACCGCGCCGCCGCAGGTCGCAGCGATGCAGCCTGATCCGCTGCCGGCGGATCGGTTGCGCGCCGATCCGGACCGCGTCCCTTTGCGCGATGCCGCCCTGCTGAGCGAACTCAGCGAGCGGCTCTACGAGCTCAATTTCGATCCTGACAGCCCTGATGGACTGACCCGCGCGATCACAAAACTCCAGCAGCGGATTTCCATGGCGCCGACGGGCGAAGCCACCGAAGGCCTGCTGCTGCGGATGCGCAAGATGGAGGACCTGAAGCCATGGGGCTCGATCGTCTACGGGCCCGACGGCGGCAAATGGGGCATCTCCTGGAACCACGCCTCGCGGCGCGCGGCGGTAGCGGATGCGCGCGGCAATTGCGCCGGCGCCAAATGTCCGTTCGAGCTGTCCTTCTATGGCAACCGCTGCGGCGCGTTCGCGATCTCCGACAAATCCTGGTCGCTGGTCCAGCGCGACAGCGTGCAGCGCGCGAAAGACGCCGCGCTTGACGAATGCGGCAAGGCTGGCAAAGCTTGCCGCATTATCGGTTCCGTCTGTGCCGACGGCTCCGGCCGCTGATACGATTTTTCATTTTTTGGATTTTTGCTCATGCGCAATGCCGTCATCCCTGTAATTGCCTTGGCCTTATTCCTGTCCGTCACCCTCGCTCCACCGTCCGCCGTTGCGCAGTCCGGCAGCGCCGGCGGCTCGATCGGCAATGACGAGAAGTCGCTGTCCGGCTCGCGATCGGACCGTTCCGCCGAGCCGGCGCCCTCGGCGCGTCGCAGCAAGCCGGCAGAGGAGCCGCGCAGTTCCTCACGGCGCGGTGGTGGAGGCGGTGGTGGCGGTGGCGGGAGTTTCGACGGCGCCTGGATGGTCGTCAGCGTCGGCTGCGGTGGCACCACGTCCGGCGCGGTCGTGGTGTCCTCAGGCAAGGTCATAGGCCAAGGCGTCACGGGTACCGTCAGCGCGAGCGGCGCGGTCAGCACGTTCGGTCAAGGCGATGGCGTGACCTTCACCGGGTCCGGCCGCCTCGCTGCCCGCAGCGGCTCCGGATCCTTCCGCCGCTCGGACGGCTGCGGCGGAACCTGGACTTCGACCAAGCAATAGCAGCGAAAAAGTCTGATTCCGCGGCGGAACGAACGCCGCGCAGGCCCGATTCAGGCCACATCCTCTCCGGATTTGCGGCTCATTGCCACCCAAGTCTTTGACGACAAAGGGAAGGTAACGAGTTGCGTCATGCGTAATCGGGAGACCAGGATGGGCAACCGCACCGCAAAATTCTTATCCGCCCTTGTGGGCAGCATCATCGCCGGCGCGCCACTCGCCGCCGTGTCGCAGAATGCACCAACGGCACCGAGCACGGCAACTGCCGCGAGCGACTGCCTTGGCTCGCCAAAGGGCGCCGCGCCGCAGGGCCAGCATTGGCATTATCGCCTCGAGCGCGCGACCAAGCGGCAGTGCTGGTATCTGCGCGCCGAAGGCGGCAAGGCCACTCAAACCGCACAGGCTGCGCCCGACACGCCTGCAGCGGATTCAGCCGTGCCGCAGCAGCACTCGGTCCAGGACGCGCGCGCCGAATATCTGACGCCGCCGAGCATCGCCACGGTGAAGACGCCTGCACAGGCGGGACCGGCGCCGATGCAACAAGCTGCGAGCCCCGCCGCCGACGCCAACGCGCAGCAGCCCGACGTCGCCGGGCGCTGGCCCGACGCCTCCGCGGCGTCCGCCGCGCCCACAGAGCAGCCGTCGCCTGTACCTGTCGCGGCCGCCGCGCAGCCGACCGCGAAGCCGGCGAAGTCCCCTGCTCCGATGGCTCTGGCCGCGGCAGACAGCACCGCCGACAAGCAGACCGGCTCGCTCCAGATGCTGCTGCTCGTGATCGGCGGTGCGCTGGCGCTTGCCGGCATCCTCGCCAGCGTCATCTACCGCTTCGCCGGTGGACGCATCCGCGTCCGGGCCGCCGACCAGCGCCGCATCAACTGGAACAATTTTGAGCCGCACGATCACGACAATGGCCGTGCACCCTGGCTCAACGCAGCGCCCGCCGACGCGCCGCACGCTTTGCAGCCGCGCCCGGTCGATTTCGATGCCGTGCGTCCGCAGGGAGCCCAGCTCAAGACCGCACAGCTCGCCGCGATTGATCGCGAGATTGATGTGATCGACGAGCGCGCACCGCAAGCCCACCAAGATACCGCAGAGCTCGACGATGCCCACATCTTCAACGGAGAATTCCAGATCGAGGCCGCACCGCAGCTCGCGGCCAACGACCTCAACGACGAAGAGCCGGCCGGCCGCGATGATGATGCGGGAGTCGAGGACGCCATCGACATCGACGTGATCACGACGATGCTGGAACGGCTCGCGAAGGACGGGCCGAGGCTGACGCAGCCTACTAGCCTTGAAGCTGACCTTGCAGACCTCGCACGAAGCCCACGAGGCCGGTCTGCCGCTCGCGCTTGAGGCGTTCGGCCTTCAGGATCGACTGCACTTCGGCGAAGGCTTCGTCGACGTCGTGGTTGATGACGATGTAGTCGTACTCGGCCCAGTGGCTCATCTCGTGGCTGGCACGGCTCATTCGCTTGCGGATCACCTCGTCGGAATCCTGCGCGCGCGAATGCAGCCGCTTCTCGAGATCGGCGGCCGAGGGCGGCAGGATGAACACGCTGACGACGTCGGCGCGTGCTTTCTCTCGAAGCTGCTGCGTGCCCTGCCAGTCGATGTCGAACAGCACGTCCTGCCCAGCTGACAGCGCCGCCTCAACCGGCGCACGCGGCGTGCCGTAGCTGTTGTCGAACACGGTCGCCCATTCCAGCAGCTGGTCGGCCTTCACCATCGCCTCGAAGGTGGCCTTGTCGACGAACGAATAATCCCTGCCGTCGACCTCGCCCGGCCGCATCGCCCGCGTGGTCGCCGACACCGACATTCGGAGGCCGGGCATGCGGTCGATCAACATGCGCGACAGCGTCGTCTTGCCCGCGCCCGACGGCGAGGACAGCACGAACATCAATCCGCGCCGCTCGACACCGTCAGTTCCGTGACCGCCAATCGTCATCGATCACTCCAGATTCTGGACCTGCTCGCGGAACTGCTCGACCACGTTCTTCATGGCGAGCCCCGTATTGGTCAGCTCGATGTCGTTGGACTTCGAGCAACAGGTATTGACCTCGCGGTGAAACTCCTGCGCCAGGAAGTCGAGCTTGCGCCCGACCGGGCCGCCCTTGCCGATCAGCTCGCGCGCCTGCGCGATGTGCGAGGCGATGCGATCGAGCTCCTCGCGGATGTCGGCCCTGGTCGCGATCAGGATCGCTTCCTGCATCAGGCGGTCGGAATCGAAACGGTCGGAGGTGTCGAGCAGGCTCGCGATCTGCTCGGCGAGCCTCGCCTTGATCGCCTCGGGCTTGCGGCCGGGCGCGGCCTCCGCCTTCTTCGCCAGCTGCTCGACCTCGTCCACGCGCTGGATCAGGATCTGCCCGAGCGAGGTCCCCTCACGCTTGCGCATCTCGACGAGTTCGGCGAGCGCCTTGTCGAAGGCGTCCGCGGCGGCGGCGCGTGCGGCCTTGTCCTCCTCCTCGTCGCCCTCGGGCTCGGCGACCTCAATGACCCCCTTGATGGCCAGAAGCCCGTCGACGCTCGGCGCGACCGCATCGACCTTGCCGGCGATCACGGCGGCGGCCTTGAGGACGGCGTTGAGCACGTCCTCGTTGACGCGGACGCTGGTGGCCGCATTGGCGCGCTTGACGGTTAGATTGGCGTAGACCGTGCCCCGCGAGAGCAGCTCGGCGGCGCGTTTCTTGGCATGGGCCTCGAGCTCGTCGAATCCCTGCGGCAGCCGCACCCTGAGATCAAAGCCCTTGGCGTTGACCGACTTCAATTCCCATTCGAACGTATACGGCCCGCTCGCGCCGTGGCTTCGGGCAAAGCCCGTCATGGACGACAACGCCATCAGGTCAATTTCTCCAGAAGCACGGGATTCGCGGGGCCATCAAGCCACGCGAATCTTAAGACTATTTTGCAGGAAAATGTAATCCGCAAAGTCCCGCGGGGCAGGTCTGCGCGCAGGCCTAGCGCTGCACCACCGGGGGCGAGGCCTGAACCGCACCTTGCCGGGCCGGCGGCGGACCCGCGGGGCGAGCGGCCGGCGGCTTTTTCTGCTGGTTGGGGCGCGCCGGCGTCGTCGCCGTCGGCGTATCGGCGGCACCGGGCGCCGCGGCGGCCGGTGGCTGCGCGTCCTCGGCCGGCTCGACCGTGTCGTTCTGGATCTGCTTTTCCATCGCGCGCAGCTTGGCGACGTTCTTCTGGTGCGCGTCGTAGGTCTCGGTGAAGGAATGCCCGCCGGTACCGTCCGCGACGAAATAGAGGTCGCGGGTACGGGCCGGGTTGGCGGCAGCCTCGAGCGAGGCGCGGCCGGGGTTGGAGATCGGGCCCGGCGGCAGTCCCTCAATGACATAGGTGTTGTAGGGCGATGGCTGCGTGATCTCGCTGCGCTTGATCGGACGGCCGAGCGTGCCCTTGCCGCCGACGAGGCCATAGATGATCGTGGGATCGGACTGCAGCTTGATCCTCTGCTTCAGGCGATTGACGAACACCGCGGCGACGCGGCTGCGCTCATCCGGCTTGCCGGTCTCCTTCTCCACGATCGAGGCCAGCGTGACGAGCTGCTCCGGACTCTTGACCGGAATATCCTGACTGCGGCGCTCCCAGATCTCGGTCAGCACGCGCTTGTGCGCCTGCTGCATGCGCTGGATCACCTGATCGCGCGGGGTGCCGCGCGGGAACTTGTAGGTCTCGGGCAGCAGCGTGCCTTCGCGCGGCAGCTCACGCACGCTGCCGGTGAAGATGTCGTTGTCGGAGAGCCGCGCCACGATCTGCTCGGAGGTCAGGCCCTCCGGGATCGTCACGGCGTGCTGCACCACCTTGCCCTCGACGATGGTGGCAATCACGTCGCGCAAGGATGCGTTCTTCTGGAACGAATATTCGCCGGGCTTGAGGTCCGAGCTCGCCTTCAACGCAGCGACGCTGGCAATGAAGGCCCACGGATTGACGTCGGTCACGCCTTCGCGGTTCAGCGTCTCGGCGATGTCACGCTTGCCGGCGCGCTGCGGGATGTTGACGATCTTGTCTTCCTTCAACGGTCCCGGCGCCTCGAGCACCTGCCGGCCGTAATAGTACACGCCGCCCGCACCGATCATCGCAATCAGCAGCAGGGTGATGATGGCATTGCCGACGATCACGAAGGGATTGCGCGCGCGGTCCGATCGCTTCGGCGGCGGCGGGACCTGCTCGGGCTCGAGCGCTGCCCGCGGGCTCCGGGGCGAAATGGGCGGCCTTTCACTCATCGAAGCAACCTGAATCCTGCCGGTTCAATCGCGACCTGACAATCGCTTGCCGAGCCAAATGCACGCGCCCGCTTCCATGACTATCGCCGAATACGGCAAAACGGTGGATTCGTCGCAACAACAAACTAGTGGACCAGACGCCGGAAGATGACCGATGCGTTGGTACCGCCAAAACCAAAAGAATTCGACAATGCGACGTTGACCTCGCGCTTCTTCGCCTGATGCGGCACGAGATCGATCGCAGTCTCGACCGACGGATTGTCCAGGTTGATGGTCGGCGGCACGACATTATCGCGAATCGCGAGAATGGCGAAGATCGCCTCGATCGCGCCGGCCGCCCCCAGGAGATGACCGGTCGACGACTTGGTCGAGGACATCGCGACCTTGGAAGCCGCATTGCCGAGCAGACGTTCAACGGCACCGAGCTCGATCTCGTCACCAAGCGGTGTCGAGGTGCCGTGCGCATTGATGTAGTCGAGATCGGACGCGGTGAGGCCGGCGCGCTTGAGCGCCGCCGCCATGCTGCGGAAGCCGCCGTCGCCGTCGGGTGACGGCGAGGTGATGTGGTAGGCATCGCCCGAGAGACCGTAGCCGATCACCTCGGCATAGATCCTCGCGCCGCGGCGCTCGGCGTGTTCGAGCTCTTCGAGGACCAGAACGCCGGCGCCCTCGCCCATCACGAAGCCGTCGCGGTCCTTGTCGTAGGGGCGCGAAGCCTTCTCGGGCGTTTCGTTGAAGGCTGTCGAGAGCGCACGCGCGGCGTTGAAGCCGGCAATGCCGATGCGGCCGATCGGCGATTCCGCGCCGCCGGCAACCATGACGTCGGCATCGCCGAGCGCGATCAGGCGGGCGGCATCGCCGACCGCGTGAGCACCGGTCGAGCAGGCCGTGACCACCGAATGGTTCGGCCCCTTCAGCCCATGCTTGATCGAGACGTAGCCGGAGGCGAGATTGATCAGCCGGCCCGGAATGAAGAACGGCGAGACCCGGCGCGGCCCGCGTTCCTTCAGCAGGACCGCGGTTTCGGCAATGCCGTTGAGGCCGCCGATGCCGGACCCAATCATGGTGCCGGTGGCGCATTTGTCCTCTTCGGTCTCGGGATGCCAGTTGGCATCGTCGAGCGCCTGGCCGGCTGCGGCCATGCCGAAGATGATGAAGTCGTCGACCTTGCGCTGGTCCTTCGGCTCCATCCAGATATCGGGATTGAAACTGTCGTTGGTACCGTCGCCGCGCACGACCGTGCAGCCGATCTTGGTCTGAAGATCGGAGACATCGAAGCTCTCGATCTTGCGTGCGCCGCTTTGGCCGTCGAGGATGCGTTTCCAGGTCGGCTCGACTCCGCAGCCGAGTGGCGAAACCATGCCAAGACCCGTAACGACAACCCGCCTCATATCCGAAAACTCCGCATCGAAACATTCACGGCCAATAACAAGAAACCGGCTGACCGCTGTTGGGCGGTCCGTCCGGTTTCAATGTTGTCCCCGCGAAAATGAAGAGCCTTAGCTCTTCGCGTTCTTCTCGAGAAACTTCGTGGCGTCGCCGACGGTGAGAATCGTTTCCGCGGCGTCGTCCGGAATCTCGCAACCGAATTCCTCTTCGAACGCCATCACCAGCTCGACGGTGTCCAGACTGTCGGCGCCGAGGTCGTCGATGAAGCTCGCAGCGTCGACAACCTTCTCGGGTTCAACACCAAGGTGTTCGACCACGATCTTCTTAACCCGCTCGCCAATCTCACTCATTGCATAACCTCGTGTTGTTCCCTGTAGACCCGACCCCCCGGGACGATACGAGCCGTCGTGGTCGTTGACTGCCTTCGCTTACGAACTTTGATCTGGCCCCATCCTAACCGATGCAGGCCCGGCGAATGACGGCCAAGGCTCCGCATCGCCAATATACAGGGTTTCAAAAACCTGCAATGGCGTTCTTTGCCCATCCGTTGAAGGTCCGGTTATCATACTTCAATTGCGTTGACTACAAGCCTCATTTCGCTCCGGAAACGGCCGTTTGCCGCATTCCGCACCGCCAGGGGGCGGTGCGGCATGAAGCGTCAGATCATGGCCATGCCGCCGTTGACGTGGATGGTTTGGCCGGTGACATAGGCCGCTTCGTTCGAACTCAGGTAGACGGCGGCCGCCGCGATGTCCTCTGGCGTGCCCAGGCGATTGGCCGGAACCTTGGTCAGAATCGTTTCGCGCTGCTTGTCGTTGAGCGCATCGGTCATCGGCGTCTTGATGAAGCCGGGCGCGATGCAGTTCGCGGTGACGCCACGCTTGGCGTATTCGGCACCTAACGTCTTGATCATCCCGATCAGGCCCGCCTTCGACGCGGTATAATTGCCCTGCCCCGGGTTGCCGGTGACGCCGACAACCGACGTGATGGCGATGATGCGGCCGAAGCGCTTGCGCATCATCAATTTGGTGGCGGCGCGGGCAAGCCGGAAGGTCGAGGTCAAATTGATGTTGATGACCTCCTCCCAGTCCTCGTCACGGAGCTGCACGAAGAGATTGTCGCGGGTGATGCCGGCATTGGCGACGAGGATGTCGACCTGTCCCATCGCCGCTTCCGCAGCAGGCACCAGCGCTTCGACCTCGTCGGCCTTGGCGAGATTGCAGGGCAGCACATGGGTGCGCTCGCCGAGCTTGCCGGCAAGCTCATCCAGCACTTCCTTGCGCGTCCCCGATATCGCAACGGTGGCGCCCTGCGCGTGCAGCGCCTGTGCGATCGCGCCGCCAATGCCGCCGGTTGCGCCGGTGACGAGCGCCTTCTTGCCGGTCAGATCGAACATCTTTGCAACTCCTCTAGGCCTGCTTCGCAGCGGCCAATGCATCCTTGGCGGCAGCAATGTCGTTGGGACCACCGACCGCAACGCCGACGGCACCGTCCGCAATACGCTTGACGAGGCCGGTCAGCACCTTGCCGGCACCGATCTCGAAGAAACGCGTGACGCCCTGCCCCGCCATATAGGCAACCGATTCGCGCCATCGCACGGTACCGGTGACCTGCTCGACCAGGCGGCGGCGGATCTCGTCGGGATCAGTGATCGCGCTCGCCAGCACGTTCGACACCAGCGGGGTCGCCGGGGCCTTGATCGTGACCTTGGTCAGCGCCTCCGCCATCGCGTCGGCAGCCGGCTGCATCAGCTTGCAATGGAACGGTGCGGACACCGGCAGCAACATTGCGCGCTTGGCGCCCCTGGTTTTGGCGATCTCCACGGCGCGATCGACCGCGGCCTTGTCGCCGGAGACGACCACTTGCCCGCCGCCATTGTCGTTGGCGGCCTGGCAGACCTGCCCCTGCGCGGCCGCGTCCGCCACCGCCACGGCCGCCTCGTAGTCGAGGCCGAGCAGAGCGGCCATCGCACCGACGCCGACCGGCACCGCTTTTTGCATTGCGAGACCGCGGATGCGAAGGAGCCGAGCGGTATCGGAGATCGTCAGGCTGCCGGCCGCGGCGAGCGCCGAATATTCACCGAGCGAGTGGCCGGCGACGAAGGCCGCATCCCGCCTTACGGAAAACCCGGCTTCGGTCTCCAGCACGCGCAGGGTGGCGACGGACACCGCCATCAGGGCCGGCTGGGCGTTTTGGGTGAGCTGGAGGGTTTCGGCCGGACCATCCCAGATGGTCGCCGTCAGCTTCTCCCCCAGCGCGGCGTCGACCTCGTCGAACACGGCGCGCGCCACCGGAAAGGCATCGGCCAGGGCCTTGCCCATGCCGACCGCCTGGGACCCCTGCCCCGGAAATGTGAATGCTGCCGTCATCGGCGCTCCCTGCTTGTCGGGCGTGATCCCTGCGAGAACCGGCAGCCGATGACGCACGGCCTTAGGCCATGGTTCCGGATCATGCTCCAAAGGGGGCCGTAGACACCGTCCGGGGCCGGAATGTCAAGCCAAGATAGGAACTTCGATCAGCATTCAACTGGCAGTCTTCAACTGATGAGACGGGTCCCTAAAATCCGCCGGCCGTCTGGTTGGCGTCGACCTCGGACCCCGCCTGCGCGCGGCGCGCGCTGTTGACCAATTGCCCCGGGCGGTCATCGCGGTTCGGCTTCGCGGTCGCAAGCCGCAGCACGGCCGCGTAACTCGGCTGCACCTCCATGCGGCCCGCGTGCCGGCTCTCGCTCAGCAGGCGATGCACCTTCGGCAGATTGTAGCAGGGCACGTAGAACAGGAGATGATGTTCGAGGTGGTAGTTCACGTAATACGGCGCGATGAACAGACGCTCGAGGAAATTGGCGTCCGTGGTGCGGGTGTTGCGCAAGGGATCGCTGCTGTCGGGCACGACTGCGTGCTCGGCGATGTTGCGGATACGTGTGATGACCATCATCCAGGTCAGGAGCGGCACCAGCCATAGCAGCGGATAGGCCCACCATACGCCGGCCGCCGTGAGCGCGGCGAACATCGCGCCATTGACCAGACATTGCGGACCAAGTTTCTCCCAAAAATGCGCCGCGCGCTGCCGCGACGGCCAGTCCTTCGGCCCGAGCGCATTGAGCAACTGCGCCTTGCGCTGCTGATAGCCGGTCTGCCCCGTGAGGTCGCGAATGAACTTGCGGCGATAGCTCAGCTTCGTGATGGGAAATGGCGCCGACAGCACGAGATCCGGATCATCCTCCTGCTGCGTGCGCGCATGATGCTGAAGGTGATAGCGCCGATAGCTGCGCGTCTCCGCAAACAGAGGGTAGGCGCAGAACCACTGGCTCAAGGTCAGATTGGTCTTCTCGTCGGCGGACAGGCAGCCATGCGCGCCGTCATGCATGAGGATCGCGAGCCCGAGCTGGCGCGAGCCGATGATGGCGACGGCGAAAATATAGGTGATTGGATTGGGCCACCACGCGACCAGGGCGATTGCGGCGATGATGAGGGCCCAGGCGTGCGCGATCAGCGCGACGCCTTTCCAGGTCACGCGCTGGCGCACGTCGGCAAGCTGGTCGTCGGTCAGGAAATCGCGGGCACGCATGCGAAGCGCAGTCATGACCTAACTCTCCTCATTCGAATTGCTCGATGCGTCGCGCGCGTCGACGAGGCGCAGGCGCGCAGCGTCATCATTGGATTTCGCCTGTTCGCCCAGCACGCGCAGCATCTCGGCGCACAGCGCCTCTGGCGAACGGCCCATGGCGTAGCCCTCGAGGATGATTCCGATGGCGACAGCCCAGAACCGCCGCGAACTCTCATCCGGTGCGCGCAGGGAGCGCCAGCCGTGCCGCGCGACCTGGCTCGCATAGGCCCGCGCGCCTTCACTGTGCAGGCGCTCTATGGTGCGCTCGACCAGCGGCGCGAGATCCTGGCGCCGCCGCGTCAGCGTCAGCGCCTCGGCGAAGAAGGTCACCGAATCGCTCGCCGTAACGGTCTCGGCCAGCGCGTGGGTATAATCCTGTGGCGTGCGCGCCTTCAGCGCCGCCTGCTCGGTCGCTCGCGCCAGGTACAGCAGCTCGCGGCAGGCGCATTCGACGAACAGCGCCTCCTTGGTGCGGAAGTAATAGGTGATCTGGCTCGGGAACGCGTTCGCAGCGGCTGCGATGTCGGCGATCGCCGTACCCGACAGCCCCCGCTCCCGGAACAGCGGGCTCGCGGCATCCAGCAGCAGCGAGCGCATTTTGCGGCCGGCCGATCGCGTGGCGCGGGCGGCGTGCTTGGGGTCGCCTGCCGCCTCGATCGGCTCGTGGGCCGGCTTTTCTGCCATTGGGTTTCGCTCCCGTTGACTTGTTTGTATGATATACAAACAAATAAATCAAGCCGGTATGGTAGCCGGCGGGGGATCCACTCGCCCGTATCGGGACCCCCGCGCCGAAAACGGCGCCTGCAACCTTGCCAAGTCGGCCGAAATCCGTATAACGCGCCCATCCGCAGACCCCGGCCGGGAGCTGAACGGACGGTCTCAGCAAATCATTCGTGATTTTGGTGTGGCAGGGCCAGTCGGCCCGTCGTCCCGTGTTTCCGCCTTCTGAGCTTCATCCCAGAGTCCTTTCCGAAGGCCTCTTAAGGGCTTGACGCCGGGCGATGCGCCAACATGAGGAAAGGACTTCCATGGCTCTCTATGAGCATGTTTTTCTCGCGCGCCAAGACGCGAGCACGCAGCAGGTCGAAGAGCTGACTGCGCAGATGACCGGCATCGTCGAGGGTCTCGGCGGCAAGGTCACCAAGACCGAGAATTGGGGCGTACGCTCCCTCACCTACCGCATGAACAAGAACCGCAAGGCGCATTTCGTGCTGCTCAACATCGACGCGCCGTCCGCGGCGATCGCAGAGATCGAGCGCCAGGAGCGTATCAGCGAAGACGTGATCCGCTATCTCAGCGTCCGCGTCGAGGAGCTCGAGGAAGGCCCGTCCGCGATGATGCGCAAGGCCGACCGTGACCGCGAGCGTGACGACCGTGGCGGTGGCTTCCGCGGCGATCGCGAAGGCGGTGGCTTCCGCGGCGACCGTGAGGGTGGTTTCCGTGGTGGCGATCGTGAAGGTGGCGGCTTCCGCGGTGACCGCGGTCCGCGCCGTCCGCGCGAAGACGCTGAAACCACCACCACGACGGATGGGGAGTAAGAACAATGGCTGAAGCTGGTGCACGCCGCCCGTTTTTCCGTCGTCGCAAGAGCTGCCCGTTCACGGGCGCGAATGCTCCGAAGATCGACTACAAGGACTCCAAGCTGCTGATGCGTTACGTCTCCGAGCGCGGCAAGATCGTGCCGAGCCGCATCACCGCGGTGTCCGCGAAGAAGCAGCGTGAGCTTGCCCGCGCCATCAAGCGCGCGCGGTTCCTGGGCCTGCTGCCCTACGTCATTCGCTAAGACGAATTCGGCCCGCGGCGCCAAAGCCCCCGGCCGGTCCCCCGGGGTTGTGAATAAGCGTGCCGGGGGGGCGGGGGCCGGAGGGTTGGGGGGGGTGGCAGGAAACCCTCGACAGGGGCGGGGCCGCGGTGT